>NZ_DBHHRH010000004.1:0-15910 GCF_057240785.1 Alloprevotella sp.
TCACTACAAATATAAGAACTTTGGAGCTTACACACTTTTTTAGGACAGTATCCTTTTACACATCAAAAGATCGTAGATTAAAAAGCAGATGAGAATAATCTTTACATCTGAACAGTCCTTCCCTCCCTCCGTTCTGCTCTAATGCGAGGAGAGAAAGCGCAGAGATTCCCTAAAAAACAGCTGTTATGAGCGTGTAAATCTTTATATTAAGATTAATGTTCTCACTACTGATGGTATCCGCGTAAAGCCTCTTATAGATTGCAGTCTCTCTTGTTTTTGCTTTTATGTTACCGTGATCTCGACGAATTATAAGTGTCTATGGATTTGGTGATTAGTGAAAATCGTTGTAGCATTAATGAGCTAATATACAAACAGTTATAAATAAAAAAACCGTAATAATCACCTATGGAGGAGTTACTGAAATATTTTGTATGGTAGTCGATTCCTGCAAGTTTTTTGATGCAATGATAGCAAAATATACGCTAAAACCTACAGGAAAAAGGAAATATCATCGAAATTCTACAATGTCAAAGGCAGAAGTTATGCTGGTAATGATTCCTTTCCACGGTTCTGGTTATCGCTGCTTTATAGAAACGGTGAATGATGAACTTAAGAACATTGCACAAGTGGAGCACTCCAGACATAGATGCTTTGACAATTTCATCGTCAACTTATTAGGGGCAATTGCTGCCTATTGTCTGTTTCCAAAGAAGCCGTGTATCAATGTACAAAGGACTATTGATACACAGCTCGCATTGTTCTGAATTCGTCGAACTCACGTTAATTAGAAGAACTCTTATAAAGAATTATTTTTTCCAATCTTTATATGGATAGATACGCAGCGAAGAATTATAGTACTTGCGATCACCAGTAACTTCCTCTCCCAAGAAACTGGGGTGTTCAAAGGATTCGGTTTCGCTTTTTAGTTCCACTTCTGCCACAACCAATCCATCGTTATCGCCATGAAACTCATCGACTTCAAAGACATGATTGCCGACTGGAACTAGCCAGCGCGTTTTATCTACTATCCCCGGCTCACAGAGCATCATCAGCGAGAACGCTTCATCCTTTGTAATTTCCTTTTCAAATTCGTAGCGCGACAATCCATTATTCCGACTTGGTCCTTTAATCGTCAGAAATCCCTGTTCATTGCGCAAACGCACACGCACGGTACGGCCCTTCCCCGAACAGATATATCCCTGAATGATTCGAGAATGGCTCGTGGCCAACGATTTGTAGTCGCCGGCCACGAGGAATTTACGTTCAATCTCAAGCGGCATACGTCAATTTGCTAAGAAAGAGAATAAAGCAAGAGACAATACCACTATAACAATCAGGCCAATAAAGATACCATTAACAATACGGCGAGCTTGCCGTTCTTGCTTCGCATCGCGAACCTGCTTCTTTAGTTTCTTTTTTTCGCTCATAGTATAAAGGATAATAGTTAGTATTTGTTAGATATATTTCAGTCTTTATTTTCCGTGCCTGCGTATTCCATGAGGTAAGCCTTGATAAAGCCATCCAGCTTACCATCCATTACGCCCTGCACATCACTGGTTTGGAATCCAGTGCGATGGTCTTTCACGCGGCGATCATCGAACACATAGCTTCGAATCTGGCTACCCCATTCGATTTTCTTTTTGCCAGCCTCAATAGCTGCCTGCGCCTCTCTTCTTTTCTGAAGGGCACGGTCGTAGAGTTGGGAGCGGAGGAGTCGCATAGCGTTCTCTCTGTTCTCCAGCTGCTTTCGACTCTCCGTATTCTCAATGAGAATTTCCTCCGTCTCGCCTGTATCAGGGTCGGTGTATTGGTAGCGCAAGCGCACACCAGTTTCCACCTTGTTGACGTTCTGTCCACCAGCACCACCGCTTCGGAAGAGGTCCCAACTGATTTTGCTAGGATCAACTTCAACTTCTATATTGTCATCGACTAACGGTGTAACGAAGACGCTGGCAAAGCTGGTCATACGTTTTCCCTGTGCATTGTAGGGCGAAACACGCACCAGGCGGTGCACACCATTTTCGCTCTTCAAGTATCCATAGGCATAGTCGCCCTCCATTTCGATGGTGCAAGTCTTGATACCTGCTTCGTCACCTTCTTGAAGGTTGGAAATACGCACCTTATAGCCATTGGCTTCCGCATAGCGCAAATACATACGCATCAGCATACTGGCCCAATCCTGCGCCTCTGTTCCTCCTGCTCCAGAATTGATTTTCAGAACGCAGTCCATACTGTCCTCTTCCTCACGAAGCATATTCTTGAGTTCGAGCGCCTCGATTGATTCTATCGTTTTAGCATAGGTAGCGTCCACTTCTTCCTCCGTGACCAACTCCTCCTTGTAGTAATCGAACGCCAAGGTCAGTTCATCGATCATTGTTTTCACTTCTTTGTAGCCCGTCACCCACTTTTCGATACCTTTAACCTTTTTCATCTGTTCTTCTGCGCGTTTAGCATCGCTCCAGAAGTCAGGGTCTTGGGTACGAATTTTCTCTTCCGCCAGCTGCATTTCTTTAGCGGGAATGTCGAGGTAACGGTGGAGAGCTTCCACACGATCTTGAGTTTCTTTGAGTTGTTCTGAAGTAATCATTATTCAGTTATAAGTCGGACAAGATTCTTATTTTCTTTCGTTTATCAACTGCAAAGTTAATAAATAAATGCCATTAGTGGGCGTATTGCAATTCGGCCTTACGATAGATCTCTTCGATCTTTTCCGCATAGCGTTGGTAAACCACATTACGTTTCACCTTGAGCGTATTTGTAAGTTCGCCGCCCTCCACGGTGAAAGGTTCGGGCATCAGTACGAAATGTTTGATTTGCTCATAATGCGCTAAATCTTGTTGCAACGTGTCGATACGATCAGCAATAAATTTCATCACTTTCGCATTCTGACACAATTCTGCCCTCGAGTTGTAGATAAGTCCTTCCTTGATGGCAAATTCCTCCAACAGTTTGTAATTAGGAACAATCAGAGCACTCACAAATTTACGTTTATCGGCCACGATGACACATTGTTCAATATATCGATCTATTGCCATTTTGGATTCTATCATCTGCGGTGCAATGTATTTTCCATTACTTGTTTTGAAGAGGTCCTTTATGCGCTCTTTCAGATAGAGCTCACCATCTTTCATATAACCTGCATCGCCGGTGTGAAACCAGCCATCTTCGTCAATAGCAGCTCGGGTTGTATTATCTTTACGATAATAGCCCGGGGTGATAGTTCGGCCGCGCAGAAGAATTTCGTCGTTCTCTCCAAACTTAATTTCAAGTCCCTTTATGGGTTGTCCCACAGACCCGATTGTCATACGTTCACCCTTATGGTCGTTGCTCACTGTAGCTGTCGACTCTGTTAGGCCGTAGCCCACCAGCATATAGATACCTACGGCATGTGCAAACTTCTCCACCTCTGGACTAACGGCAGCTCCCGCTGTGGGGAAGAAATTAGAATTTTCGAGTCCAAGCGTTTTTCGAACGAGTTTATAAATCGTACGGTCATAGAGTTTATACTTCAAGGAAAGTCCTAATGGTGCCGTTTTCCCTTTTGAAGCATAATCGGCCCAATACTTCATACCTGTATCTAAAGCATTCTGCATCAACTTACGTTCGACCAAAGAAGCTTTTGCAATTTTTTCTTGAACAGCTTGATACACCTTTTCCCAGAAGCGTGGAACTGCCGCCATACAAGTGGGGTGAACTTCCTGCATCGACTGCTGTACATCCGTCGGTCGGAGATTGATAGCCAACTGTGCTCCTTCACTCAGACACAAGTAGGACCATGCACGTTCAAAAACGTGAGTAAAAGGCAAGAAGTTGAGCACAACATCCTTATCGCTAAGAGGCAGATTCTCATCATTGCGAATAGCAGCCTCATCGTACATAGCATAGGTCAGGATAACACCTTTGGAATTGCCCGTTGTACCGCTGGTATAGAGAATATCGGCCATGTCGTCGAACGATGCCTCGCTCTTGCGTTGCTCAATTTCTTTGTCGTAGTTGCCCACTTCTCCCAACTGGAGAAATTCGTCAAAATAGATGGAAAAGCCATCTGATTCGCGGTGGCGCACATGACGATCGAAGATGATAATACGTTGAATGTTGTTGCACTGATGAATCACATCGGCAGCAGTGTCGTACTGCTGTTGTTCTCCCACAAAAAGATAACGCACTTCTGCATCGTTCATCATATAGATGACTTGCGCACCACTGGAGGTGGCATAGAACGGAATGGAAACAGCACGGATACCATAACCGCCGAAAGCCACAAATAAGCTCTCGGGCTTATTCTGCGAGAAGATAGCGATGCGCTCTTGGCGCTCCACTCCGAGAGCCAACAGCGAACGACTAACGGCCGTCACTTTTGCCGAAAATTGATTCCAAGAGATCGGCAGCCAACGGTTCTGCTCATAACAGCGATAGGTCATAGCCGTACGATCGCCATACTTCTTTGCTTGCTCAGGAATGAGGACTGAGAGGTGATGTCTATTCAGCATAACGCTTATATTTATTATATGCGAAGTTACATATTTTTTATAAAAAGAGTGGAAGGAGTAAAGAAAAAGCATCCATCGAGGCTTTAAAAGTGAATTTCAGTTTCATTACTATCCTCTTCATCCATCCAAAAATACTGTCATTTTTCTTTACAGAGAGAATTCACAAATATACAGATGATAAAGCACAGAAAGTAAGGACAAAAAAGGCGGATTATTATAGCCAAAAATATCCTTATTGCGTCAGCCTGCGCAATAAGGATGCCAGCTGACACAATAAGGATGTCAGCGGATATCCTTATTGTATTTTTATGCCCTACTACTTCGCTGAAAAACAAAGAATTACAGACTAACAAAACAATAAGAAGAGCCGCCACTAAAAGCGCTATGGCAAGAAGCAGAAATGTATTGAGAAAGGGAAAAACAAAACGCGACAGCCCTCAGAGGGCAATCGCATTTGAACAAAATATTTTACAGTGGGGACTGAATAGTCTGAATGTTGAGTTATCAGTCCTTAACGTAGGCTCGAATAATCATAATATCATCTAAAGGGCGATTGTTTTCAGGATTGGTAGAAACGGCCTGGATGTCCTCAATCACGGGCAAGCCACTAAAGATTTCTCCGAAGACGGTGTACTGACCGTCGAGATGAGGAGTGCCTCCCGTGAAATAATAGAGGTCGCGGACGGAATCGGGCAAAGCCACACTATCGCCAACGGCTTGTTGCACGCGTTGCCAACGCTTCATAAGATTTTCAGGTGTGAAGGTTGTACCCCAAACAATATAGAACTGGCTACCAGCACTCCTGCGTTCGGGATTGACATCATCACCTTCGCGCGCCATGGCCAGCGCACCGCGCACATGATAGTGGAGCGGACGCTTGGGGTGCCCAGCATCGCCAACAGGAAAGATTTCAGCGGGCAGCGTATAGCCAGGTCCTCCCTCCCCTATTTCTTGTGTGGCTGTGGCTTCATTGCGGGTTTGCGGGTCGCCACCTTGCACCATAAAATTGGCAATGACACGATGGAATTTCGTACCATTATAATAGCCATCATTCACAAGCTTCAAGAAATTATCGCGATGAAGAGGTGTGTCATTGAAGAGCACTACCGTGAATGGGCCAGCTGTAGTTTCGAAGCGCACCTTTACGCGCTTTTCGTTGGCAAAGGAGAAAAGCGGCAAAAGGAGCAAGAAGAAGAGAATGCGTTGCATAAGGCGTGCGGAATGGTTAGGAAACTGTGTTATTTGGCAGCAGCAGGTTGGAGCCCAGGGTTCACCTTTCGCTTCTCTGGAGTTTCTCCGCTGAGTTCAGCAGGCGTTGCTTTTACATCGTTCTTACGAGAATAACGGCTCACACTGAGCAGCACACCGATATAGAAGCTATTGATGAGCGTGGAAGTACCACCACGACTAATCATCGGCAGCGGCTGACCCGTTACAGGGAATAATCCAACAGCTACCAGCATATTGAGGACGGCTTGGCAAACCAAGAGCAGGGCAATCCCCATGGCCAGAAAGGCAGGAAAATTGCTCTCGCATCTCTTGGCTATGCGCCCCGCTCTATAGAGCAGAACCACATAGAGAAACACCACCAAGAGTCCGCCCCATAGGCCTGTTTCCTCAATGATAATGGCATAGATGAAATCAGAATAAGCCTGACTGAGGAAATCTCTCTCTACACTGTTACCAGGCATTTTGCCCACAAAATTAGAAGACGCGATAGCGATATTGGCATGGGCCACCTGAGCGTTCTTATCAATATCGTAATCCTCAGGAAGAATTTCTCTGTCGTTATTATTGAGTTTTGTTTCAATGCGCGACTTGGCCGTTTTCATACGTCCTGTACCAGGCAATTTATAGAAGGCACTATCTGAAGGAACGACAGCCACAATTGCCACGACAAGGGCTATCAATATGGCCCAAAAGCCCAGAAATTTTCCTATCTGGTTCCAAGGTACGCGTCCAATGATCATCATAAGCAATACAACCCCCAGCAGCAATGCGCCAGTTGAGATATTGTCAAAAGCTATCAAGAAAACCACGGGAACAGTTAATCCAACAATGAGTTTAAAAGCATTTTTGTGTGCTCCATTCTCGCGCTGCGTCTGTGCCAATATCAAAGCTACCGACATGATAACCGCTCCCTTTGCCAACTCCGAAGGCTGAAACTGGAAGATGCCTAAATCAATCCAACGTTGAGCTCCATTCGTGGTGGCACCAATGACCCCTACGAGTAAGAGAGAAAAGACGCTCACCGGATATAAGAAAATGGGGAATGCGCGAAAGAAGCGGCAGGGTATGGAATGAAAGAAAATGACCACCATAGTTCCCACAGCGAGAAACATGGCCTGACTGGTGAGCGGAATCCAAAAGCTGCCGTTTTTGTATGCCAACGAGCTACCCGCACTATATACTTCCACCAAAGAGATGACACAGAGGAAGAAATATATAATCCAAATGACGGGATCGCCCTTAAAGAGGTTCTTGATTTTATTCACGTTCTGCAATGACTAAAGGTTGAACATTGTTAGGCCAACTCTCTTACGCGCGCCTTGAACTGCTCACCGCGGTCTTCCATATTATGGAAGAGATCGAAACTTGCGCAGCAGGGTGAGAGCAATACCGTATCGCCCTTTTGAGCCAAACGGGCGCAAGCTTTCACACAATCGGCCATAGAGTGGGTATCTTCCACAGGCAAACCGAAACCATCAAAGAAATCGTGGAGCTTCTTATTGTCGGCACCGAGATAGACAAGGGCTCTACATTTTGTTTTGACCAATTCGGCAATTTCATTATAGTCGTTACCCTTATCCTTACCTCCAAGAATGAGTACTGTAGGGGTTCGCATGGCAGCAAGTGCCCAATAGCAAGCATCCACGTTGGTGGCTTTAGAATCATTTATATAATGTACGCCGGCAACATCGCAAACTTTCTCCAAACGATGTTCCACACCAGGAAAATCGCTCAGACCTTCGCGCACCACCTCAGGAGCTACGCCTGCCGAAAGAGCAGCGAGCGCTCCAGCCATTGAATTGCGGAGATTGTGTAAACCTGGCAGAGAAAGTTCGTCTGCATCCATCTCAAAAGAAACAGGCTGCGAGATTTTTAATAGGTTATTTTCCTCATAAGCCACCGCCCCTTCTTTCGGTGTATCGCTAAACTCAAGCATACGCGCTGGTGAGTTGTATTTATGCAGTTCGTTGGGAACCCATTCGTCCTGCGCCCAATAGATGAAAGTATCTTCCGGTCGCTGATTCTGCAAGATTCGCATCTTGGCATTGACATAGTTTTGCATTTTAAAGTCGTAGCGATCGAGATGATCGGGCGTAATATTCAGTAGAACAGCAATATCTGCGCGGAAGTCGTACATATTGTCCAACTGGAAAGAGCTAAGTTCGATGACATACCATTCGTGCTCTCCCTCGGCCACTTGCAGCGCAAAGCTCTTACCAATGTTGCCAGCCAAGCCTACATTGTAGCCAGCCTTCTGCAGGATGTGGTAGATGAGAGACGTGGTAGTGGTCTTTCCATTTGAGCCCGTGATGCAAATGGTCTTTGCATTGGTATAGCGTCCTGCAAATTCTATTTCGGAAATAACAGGAATACCGGCAGCCTTTACTTTCTGAATCATTGGTGCAGTATCGGGAATACCAGGGCTCTTCACCACTTCATCGGCGTTCAGTATCAACGCTTCGGAATGATGCCCTTCTTCCCAAGGCAGGCCATAGCTGTCGAGAAGTTTTTTGTAACTATCCTTTATCGTTCCCATATCGGAAACAAAAACGTCGTATCCTTTCTTTTGGGCCAATACGGCAGCGCCCACGCCACTTTCGGCGGCTCCCAACACAACTAAACGCATCGTCGTAAACACTTTATACTTGTTGCAGTTTTTATCGAATTTTCAAGGTTATAATAGTAGCAGTGGCCAAAAGGATCGTTGTAATCCAGAAGCGCACCGTAATTTTGCTCTCATGCCAAGCTCCGCGCGGCCAGTTTTTGAATACATAGGAACATTTCGGGTCGAGCTGTGAGGGCAACACACGGAAATTATCGTGAATCGGTGTACGCTTAAAGATGCGCTGAACAAGCCCTTTTCGTTTTCCTAACTTGAAATACTCCACTTGCAAAATAACGCTCAAACTTTCTACAAAGAAAATGAAACACAGAATGGGGAGCAGCAATTCCTTGTGGATGATAATGGCCATCACACCAATAACACCGCCAATGGCAAGCGAACCAGTGTCGCCCATAAAGACTTGAGCGGGATAGGCATTGTACCAAAGGAAACCGATAAGGGCTCCAACCATGGCACAAATAAAGACCACCAACTCTTCAGAACCAGGAATGAACATGATATTTAAGTAGCCGGCCAACTGAATATGACTGGACACATACGCCAATATACCCAATGCTATGCAGATAATGGCTGAGTTTCCAGCAGCCATACCGTCCATACCATCGTTGAGGTTGGCCCCGTTGGAAACGGCTGTTATCACAAAAATAGTAACGATAACGAAAAGAATCCAACCTGCGGCTTGCTTGTGTTCTCCCAAGAAGGAAGTAACCTGCGCATAGTCAAAGTTGTTACCTTTGACAAACGGAATCGTAGTTTGCGTAGATTTTACGGGCCGACTCTTATGGGTTACAACTGTTACATTGTTGACAGTGCGCGTCTCTACATTTTCACGAATCACGGCATCCGGACTAAAATAGAGTGTAAGACCAATGGCGAGACCTATCAACACTTGCCCCACTATCTTGTAGCGGCCAGACAGACCTTCCTTGTTTTTCTTAAAAATCTTGATATAATCGTCCAAAAAACCCAAGAGGCCGAACCATACGAGGGACACGAGCATCATTATCATATAGATATTGCGCAAACGTCCTAAGAGCAAGGCGGGTACAAGCGTTGCAACGATAATGATGATACCTCCCATAGAGGGCACATTGAGCTTCTGCACTCCGAAGGGGTCGATACTGGCGTCGCGTTGCGTCTCACTGATATTGTGGCGCTTCATCCAGCGGATGAAGTACTCTCCGAACCAAGCTGAGATAACTAAAGCCAACATCAAGGCTAACAGGGAGCGGAAAGAGATATAGCTCCACATGGCTGAACCTGGGACACCATAATTCTCTAAAAAGCGAAAGAGATAGTACAACATAATGATTCTATTCTTTTTGTGTTTTTTTCATATATTTATTCTAAACCAAAAGCGGCACGGATCTCTTCGTGGTCATCGAAATGATGCTTCACGCCCTTGATTTCTTGATAGGGTTCGTGACCTTTTCCTGCCACGAGGATAACATCTCCTGGCTGAGCCATCATTGCTGCCGTACGAATGGCTTCGCGGCGGTCTACGATAGAGATTACTTTCTTCTTCTGCTCTGCATCGAGGCCAGCGAGCATATCGTTGATGATATCCTGCGGATCTTCAAAACGAGGATTGTCGCTGGTAATGATAACTCTGTCGCTTCGGTTGGCTGCTTCTTGCGCCATCAAGGGGCGTTTGCCTTTATCGCGATTACCGCCAGCTCCACACACTGTGATAACGCTGGCTTTTCCCTTTACGATTTCGTTGATAGTAGTAAGCACATTGATAAGTGCATCGGGCGTATGAGCATAGTCGACAATTGCACTCACCCCATCCTTTGAGCGAATGGCTTCGAAGCGGCCATTGACGGGATGAAGAGTGGACATCACGCGCAACACCTCCTGCGGCTCTTTGCCCAGCATAATGGCAGCACCATAAACAGCGAGCAGGTTGCTCACGTTGAAACGACCGATGAAGCCCACGCTTACTTCGCGACCATCAATGTCGAGAAGCATTCCCTCGAGAGATTCTTCGAGAATGCGCCCCTTGAAGTCTGCAACAGTGCGAGTGGAATAAGTTTTAATGGTTGCTTTCGTATTCTGAACCATGACCATACCATTGCGGTCGTCAGCATTGGTTATGGCAAAAGCATCTTTATCAAGCCCATCGAAGAACATTTTCTTAGCATTGCGATAGTTCTCGAAGGTTTTATGATAATCCAAGTGATCGCGCGTAAGATTGGTGAAAAGAGCTCCTACAAAGTGAAGTCCACCGATACGCTTCTGCTGAATAGCGTGAGAAGAGCACTCCATGAAAGCATATTCACATCCAGCCTCAACCATACGCGCCAAAAGTTCGTTGAGTGTAATGGGATCAGGCGTGGTATGGTCGGCAGGTACCGCTTGGTCGTCAATATAGTTGCACACCGTAGAACAAAGTCCCACCTTGTGCCCGAAGGCGCGATACATATTATAGAGAACCGTGGCGATAGTAGTTTTTCCGTTTGTTCCCGTTACGCCAACAAGTTGCAACTTGCGACTGGGATCGCCGAAGAACTCTGTAGCTACTTTTCCGACGGCATCTTCTGTGTCGGCAACGCGAACGTAAGTCACGCCCTCCAACAGTTCAGCGGACAACTCATTGCTTTGCAATACGGCAATAGCTCCCAATTCGAGAGCCTTAGATATAAAGGCGTGACCATCGGTCTGCGTTCCTTTCACAGCAATGAAGAGGTCTCCTTTCTTCACTTTGCGAGAGTCCATCTGTACGCCAGTAATCTCTATGTCCATATTCCCCTTCGTTTCAAGAGGCTGAACTTTTACTAAAACGTCGGTAAGTTTCATATCTTTTTATTTTTTCTTTTTGTCGGTTGTTTTCTTGTCTTTCGAAGAGGACTGTGTCGAGTTTTTCGACTTAGTGGTCGTTTCCTTCGATTGAGTTGTTTTCGCTTTCGGCTTTGTAGTCTGCTCCTTTGTTTTTGCCGTATTTCCTTTGGGCTTCAACGCCGGCTCCTTAGGCTTATCTTTCTTGTTCTTATCCTTGGAAGATCTGTCGGGCTGATTCTTTTCTTTAGGCTTAGCAATCGCCTCTTTCTGATTTTTCTTATTGCTTTGTTCTTTCTTGGGAGTTGACGGTGCAGGCTTCTCTGTCGTTGTAACCGTTTTCTTCACAGAAGACGTAGTGGAAAGCGTTTGTTCCGCTTGAGTAGAGCGTTGTACACTATCTTGTCCACTTTGTTCTTTTTGAGCACGTTGCTCTTCTATCTTACGGATACTATCGGTCTGTTCCACATTCGCTTTCCCATCTCCCAACGTCAGGGAGATAGTTTCGCCCTTCTTAAAAATATAACCTGGAAGCAGACTTTGACTGGTTACACGCCCCACTCCGACAACTCGCACTTTCAATCCCATTTGCTCTAAACGGAAGAGAGCATCGCGCAAACCATAGCCGCGCAAATCTGGAACTGTATTAGAAGCTGTCACGGTGCGATCAAGCGCAACACCATCATGCTGCGTATTTGAAGAACCCCATACGACGCTTTCGTTTTCTTTTGCTAAACTATTGTTCACCTTCACATTTAGCTCGTCTAACACGTGTTGAGCTGCAACAATATCTCCAGAACATACAACAGGAGAAGCTATGTTGGTAGTATCACGTGCTGTTCGGTAATCGGACTTACGGTCGAGCGCCATTATGCTTTCGGCCACTCGCTTAAAGACGGGGCAACAGTCGATAGCTCCACCAGCAGCTCCATCCTTGTTCACACAAACAATCATAGAGTACTTCGGATTCTCAAAGGGGAAGAAACCAGCAAAAGATACGAGATAGGCCGTTGTTCGGCCGTTGGATGTCCACACCTGTGCTGTACCCGTTTTTCCTGCTATAGAAACAAGCTTCGATGCAGCTTTCTTACCCACTCCGAGTGTCACTACTTCGCGCAAACAGGTTTGTACGTCACGCACTGCCTCTTCTTTAGCCATGTGTTCTCGCTGTACGATAGGCTCAAAAGTTTGTACAGGTTCGCCGTTGTTAAGAATGGCTTTGACAAAACGCGGTCTCATCATCTTACCGTTATTGGCAATACCATTATAGAAAGCCAACGTGGAGATGGGTGGAATCTGCGTTACATAACCTATACTCATCCAAGGGAGGTCGGTCTTCGCCCAATATTCTCCTTTCTGTCTCGGCCCAATGATACGCGGTTTGGCATAACCTGGAATAGGCAAATGCAGGTCATCGCCCACTCCCGTATTCATAATACCATCGACAAACTTCTCAGGCTGATTGCGATAGAACTTATCAATAAAATAACTCACACCAACATTGGAGGAGTATTGGATACACTGACGCGCCACCATACTGCCATATCCGCCAGAGCGCCAGTTGTGGTCTTTCATCTTACGTCCATACATATCAACAACGCCTCCCCCCACATAAACGGGGTCATTGAGATGGAGATAGCCATCATTAAATGCCACGAGGAACGACATAGGCTTAAACACAGAGCCTGGCTCCATGAGGTTACTAACGGCTTTGTTCTGTATCTCCATAAATGAACCATCGCCAAGTTGCGTTAGACTACTAATGGCTTTCACATCGCCCGTGGCCACTTCCATTAAGATACAAACGCCAAAATGCACTTTGCCGTTATTCTGTGCTTTGATATGTTTGAGCTGGTCGCGAAGAGCTGTTTCGCAAATGTCCTGCATCTGCACATTGAGCGTGGTTTGCACGTCATAACCGTTTTGAGCTGGCTGATCCACAATACTCAAATAGTGATCGAGCACCTTTTGTCGATGATAACGCCCTGGAACTCCGCGCAATGTCTTGTCGAAATAAAGTTCCAAACCACTGCGGGCCGAATCTTTCCCCTTATAGAGGTCGCCCACTGTGCGAATTGCAAGATTCCCATAAGGATTCTTACGCGTCTCAAATTTTTCTACATGGAAACCGCCGTAATAATCGGGTTTACAGAACACGGGCAACTGCTTCACACGGCGATATTCAATGTAAGAAACACGACGCTTCAACACCGGCCAATTCATGCGCTGTTTTTCTCGCCCCTCCGCCAGATGTTTTTTCATTTCGGCAGGCTCTACATCGGGGAATATTTTGTGTAAGCCTTGACAAATCTCGTCTATATGATTCTGAAGCAATGTATCTCTACGAAACTGGTCTTTGATGCGGCGCGCCGAATCTTTTTCAGACGACATAAAGTCGAAATACATCTTATATTCTGGAATTGAAGCCGCCAGGAGTTCTCCATCATCGGAAAGGATATCGCCACGCGTTGGGCGCAGCACTTTATTCTCCTTTCTAAAGCGTTCGGCCACAGCCATCCAGTAGGGCTTCTTAACGGTCATGATATAAGTGGCCTTCCCTATGATGAGAATGCCTATCAACGTCATCACAACGGCTATCGCTGAATAACGCGGAATCACTTTATCTTTTGGAAAATTCATTGTGCGGTATCCTCTTCTGTTACGGGCAAGGAATAGATGGGATCTGTTGACACTTTTAGAGCAGTGTCGGAGAGATGCTCTTCAACAACGCTTGGACGTGTCAATTCTTTGAGCTGACTGGAGATTGTCAGAGCCTTATAGCGGCGGTCGAGCAAGGTATCTTCCAGTTTGGTAGATTCTATCATCTCTTTTTGGCAGGCATAACGATTACTGATATAAAAGATACACATCACTACTACCAGCACGATAAACCAAAACTGACGGCGAAACCAACCACTGGCTAAAATATCACCACCCAGCACTGTGCGCAACGACACATTGGTATGCTCATCATCTTTATCAGAAGTGAGAGTCCGCAAAACCTTGCGTGCTTCTGCATCTGCGGCACGATCTTCCTGCTCTTCGCGCTGTTTCCTTTCTTCGCGAATTCTTTTAGCTTCGAGACTTTGTTCTTCTTTCTGCTGCGTGTCTTTATCGTTAGACATAGATTTTTTCTTTTTTACGAGAATAGTGTGATACAGAAAAATGGAGTAGATCTAAAAGGAATCAAACCTTCAGTTTTTTCACTTCATTTCCACTTTTTCAGCTATTCTCAGTTTAGCACTACGGCTGCGGGGATTGCGTTCTTGCTCGTCAGCATCGGGAACAATAACTTTATTATTGACGGGACGCAAAGGAGAGAGACGATTACCAAAGAAATCCTCTTCCACCTTCCCTTCGGCATTGCCTGAGCGCATATAGTTCTTTACCATACGATCTTCCAATGAATGGTATGTCAACACCACAAGACGACCGCTTGGTTTCAGACAATTGATAGCTGCATCAAGCATCTCGTGGAGGGCTTCCATTTCGTGGTTCACCTCGATGCGTAGTGCTTGAAACACTTTTGCCATGTCTTTCTTCTCACGATTGGCTCCAATGAGAGGGCGCACCAATGTGATGAGATCATTTACAGTAGCAATGGGATAGTCTGCTCTCCCTTTCACTATGGTATTGGCCAATCGGCGACCATTCTTTAGTTCACCATACAGCCAAAACAGGCGGGCAAGTTCTTCTTCCGAATAGCGATTACAAACATCGGCAGCCGTCAGTCCGTCGCGCTCATTCATACGCATATCCAGCGGAGCATCGAAACGAAACGAGAAACCGCGGGATTCATCATCGAAATGATGGGACGAAACGCCTAAATCAGCCAACAAGCCATCAATGCCCTCCACGCCATAATAGCGCATCCAATTACGAAGATACCGGAAGTTACTACGAACAAAGGTAAACTTTTGCTCATCCGCAGGGATATTTTGTTCGGCATCCGCGTCTTGGTCAAAGCTATACAAATGACCTTTAGAACCCAGCCGGCTGAGAATCTCGCGACTGTGTCCACCGCCACCAAAAGTAACATCCACATAGATGCCTTCGGGGCTGATTTGAAGTCCGTCAACACTCTCTTTCAAGAGAACGGGAACATGATATCCAGGAGCCGTAACTATCATAGCGGTGTAGACATTAATTGCTGTAAAGATTCTGTAAAATCGTCTGAACTGAGAAACGGCTCTACAGTGCGAGCAGCATCCCAAAGTTCGATGCGGTCGTCAAGACCCAAAAAGACGGTCTTACGATCTTCGCCCAACAACGCCTGAAAACGACGGGGCACAATGAAGCGCCCATTGGCATCAAGACTAAACACCTCAACATCGCTCAGAAATTGCCGAAACAGCATGGCCTCTTTCGGATTCCAACGATTCAAACGATTGCGCAATTCAGCCACTTCTTGTTCCCAAGAACTATAGGGATAGATGACCAAGCAGGGCTGATAAATATCCTGCTTGAGCACATAACGCTGCTCTCCCCCTTCGGCATCGGCCTGACGGCGGAAGTCGGCGGGAAAGAACAGACGCCCTTTTGCGTCCATCTTTGCCTGAATTTTCCCTGAGAATTGCATGACTGAACGAATCTTTCCGCAAAAGTAAGGACTTTTCCCCACATTTCCCCACTTTCTGTTAGAAAATCTTTTATCAAGCTAATAATTAAAATATTAGCTTCCAATTCTTAAACCCCTACTTTTCAAAGTAGAGGCTACAAAATCACTAAAAAAACGGCTTATATGACAAAAAGAGACCTAAAATCTCTTGTACTCCCTTTATTTACTATA
>NZ_DBHHRH010000005.1:0-4829 GCF_057240785.1 Alloprevotella sp.
CGGAGCTGGAGGCGGAGCTGGAGGCGGAGCTGGACTGCCGCAAGCGGCAGTATGAGTACTATCGCAACAAGTTACTGGCCTTTGATATGTTAAATACCCCCCCGAAAAGTTAAATAACGTAACAGTTATTCCTTTGGAAAAACTTTGCAGTGTCCTTAGAGGAAAGAGATTAACAAAAAGAGAGCTATATGATAAAGGAGACTATCCTGTGTTTCATGGTGGAATAGATCCCATTGGTTATTATAGTAAACCTAATCGAGAAGCTCATTCTACAATGATTATTAACGTAGGAGCATCGGCAGGAACGGTAGGATACAGCTCAAGAGAATTTTGGTCTTCTGACGGTTGCTTCTGTTTTTCTCATAACGAATCATTAAACCAAAGATATCTATATTATGTACTCCAATGTATGGAAGGCTCAATAAAGGCTAAGGTTAGGAAAGCTGGTATACCTACTTTAGACAATAAAGTGATTGCCAAAATCAAAATCCCCATCCCTCCTCTCTCCGAGCAGCAGCGCATAGTTTCTATCCTCGACAAGTTCGACACGCTTACAAGCTCCATCAGCGAGGGACTGCCAAAGGAGATTGAGCTTCGCAGAAAGCAATATGAATATTATCGAGAACAACTTCTCTCGTTCAGGCATTGAGAACATGCGCTAAACTTCTAAAAGAAAAATATGCTGCCTATGGAGAATAACAAACCGCAGGTGCTGCGTGGCGGCACAGACTGGAAAACGTTGCACTTCTATCAAAAGGCTGATGCGCTCTACCAAATGACTTTCGTCTTTTGCAAACGTTTCCTACCTGCCTATGGCGACCGTACTGTGGATCAAATGATTCAAGCGGCACGGTCGGGAAAACAAAACATTGTGGAGGGAAAGGAAGACGGCATGACCTCTACAGAAATGGAACTAAAACTGCTCAATGTGGCACGTAGTAGTTTGCAGGAACTTCGCCAAGACTATGAGGACTATCTCCATACTCGTGGGCTAACGCTTTGGCAGAAGAACCACCCACGTTACAACGCTCTCTTAACCTTCTGCCGAGAGCATAACAACTATGCCGACTATGCTCCTTTTGTAAACAAATGGACAGCGGAGGAGTTTGGCAATGCTGCGCTCTCACTGTGCCATCTCACAGATAAGATGATGTGCCACTACCTCGACTACCTTCAAAAACGCTTCGTAACAGAAGGAGGTATCAAGGAACGAATGTATGCCGCTCGCACTGGCTACCGAAAGGAACAAGACCGAATGATGCAAACCCTCAAGGAAGAGAATGCCGCCTTGAAAGCGGAAGTGGCAAGACTCAAAAGGCTGCTCGAAGAAAAAGAGTGAGAGAGGCAGCGAGCTATCCTGAGAAAGTCCCTAGGGGGCCTAGTTATCATAGGAGACCTAGGGAGCCTAGGAACCCTAGGATAACTAGGCCTCCTAGCTACTCCAATAAATCAAGAAAAAAACCAAATCAAAAAAATGACACAATACAGCACCATTGCAGAATTGAAGAACTTCATCGTTCTCGACAGCTACACCAAAAACTCTATCGCTTGCGAAGCGCCGACAAGCTATCAAAGTGAGGCAGCTCTCGAACGCGAACTGATAGAAGATCTCCAGAATCAAGGGTATGAGTATCTCCCTTCTCTCATCACGCCTGAAGCATTATTGAAAAATGCAAGAAAACAGTTGCAAACACTCAACGATGTTGTCTTTACCGATGCTGAATGGCAGCGCTTCCTTGATGAGTATTTAGATCGGGCTAACGATAGCATTATCGACAAAACGCGAAAGATACAGAATAATCATTTTTATGATTTTGTGTTCGACGACGGACATATCAAAAACATTTATCTGGTCGACAAGCAGAATGTAACTCGAAACAAAGTACAAGTAATCAACCAGTTTGAACAAACTGGAACACAAGCCAATCGCTACGATGTAACCATTTTGGTGAATGGCTTACCCATGGTGCAAGTGGAACTAAAGAAACGTGGCATAGCCATCCGCGAAGCCTTCAACCAAGTACACCGCTACAGCAAGGAGAGCTTCAACAGCGACAGCTCACTCTACAAATACTTGCAGATTTTCGTCATTTCCAACGGAACAGATACCCGCTATTTTGCTAACACGGTGAAACGAAACAAAAATAGTTTCGACTTCACAATGAACTGGGCAAAATCAGACAACACCCCCATCAAGGACTTAAAAGACTTTACTGCAACCTTTTTTCAGAAAAACACGCTACTGCAGATACTGCTCCACTATTGCGTGTTCGACACCAGCAACACGTTGCTCATCATGCGCCCCTACCAGATAGCCGCAACAGAAAGGTTGATTTGGAAAGTAAAGAGTGCGTACGAAGCAAAACAATGGAGCACACTCGAAGGAAGAGGCTATATTTGGCATACAACAGGTTCGGGCAAAACCTTGACGAGCTTCAAAGCGGCCCGACTGGCTACACAGCTTGACTTTATCGACAAAGTGTTCTTCGTTGTCGATCGTAAAGATCTCGACAACCAAACAATTAAGGAATATCAACACTTCTCGCCCGACAGCGTAAATGGTTCTGAAAGTACGGCAGGACTAAAGAGGAACATAGAGAAGGACGATAACAAGATCATTGTAACGACGATTCAGAAACTGAATAATCTGATGAAGAGCGAAAGTACGCTACCCGTCTATGAGCAGCAGGTGGTGTTTATCTTTGATGAATGCCATCGCTCACAATTTGGCGAAGCACAGAAGAATCTCAAGAAAAAGTTTAAGCGGTATTACCAGTTTGGATTCACAGGAACGCCCATCTTCCCCGAAAATGCTTTGGGAGAAGAAACTACGGCACATGTCTTTGGGCGAGAACTCCACGCTTATGTTATTACTCATGCCATTCGCGACGGGAAAGTGCTGAAATTCAAGGTGGATTATAACGATGTGCGCCCACGATTCAAAGCACTGGAAACAGAACAAGACGAAATCAAACTGACAGCGGCGGAGAACAGAAAACTCTTGCTCCACCCCGACCGAATCAAAGAAGTTTCACAATACATCTTGCAAAACTTCCGAATAAAGACCCATCGAAACGAAGGAAACGGAAAGGGCTTCAACGCCATGTTTGCAGTGAGTAGTGTTGAGGCAGCCAAACTCTATTATGAAGAGCTCAACAAGCTGCAAAAAGAGAATGAGAAAAAACTAAAAATAGCCACTATCTTCTCCTTTGCTCCCAACGAAGAGCAACACGCCATAGGCGATATACAAGATGAAGGTTTTGAACCTTCGGCGATGGACCGCAGCGCCAAAGAATTTCTGAAAAAGGCAATAGACGACTACAATGCCACATTCGGAACGAGCTTTGGGGTGGACAATAAAACTTTCCAAAACTACTATAAAGACTTGGCCGAACGAGTGAAGAGTCAGGACGTTGATCTCCTCATCGTAGTAGGAATGTTTCTCACAGGCTTTGACGCCCCCACACTCAACACGCTGTTTGTGGATAAGAACCTGCGCTATCACGGACTGATACAGGCTTTCTCACGAACCAACCGTATCTATGGCGCCACCAAAACATTTGGCAATATCGTTACGTTCCGAGATATGGAACAGGCCACAATAGACGCCATCACATTGTTTGGCGACGAAAACACAAAGAACGTCCTACTGGAGAAAAGCTATGAGGAATATCTCAAAGGCTTCACGGACTGTGAAACAGGCGAAGCAAAAAAAGGCTATGTGGATATTGTGAAAGAACTCAAAGAGCAGTTCCCACAACCTGATGAGATCACTACGGAAGCGGACAAAAAAGATTTTGTAAAACTCTTTGGTGACTACTTGAAGATAGAAAACATCTTGCAAAACTATGATGAATTCACCTATCTCAAAGAGTTACAAAAGATCGATAAGACAAACCCTGATGCTGTCAAGACATTCCAGGATCAGCACTTCTTGACAGATGAAGACATTACGGACATGATGGAGGTTGATGTGCTTTCAGAGCGCGCGGCACAAGATTATCGCTCCACATACAACGATATTCGAGACTGGTTCAGAAACGAACGGGAAGGGAAAGAATCAGAGGAAAGCACCATAGACTGGGACGATGTGGTGTTTGAGGTTGATTTGCTCAAGTCACAAGAAATCGACTTAGATTATATCCTTGAACTGGTGTTTGAACACAACAAAAAAACGAAAGACAAGGACGCGCTGATTGAAGATATTCGCCGAGTCATCCGAAGCAGTATAGGAAATAGAGCCAAAGAGGGACTAATCGTCGATTTCATTCATGAAACCGACCTCGAACAGATTCAGGACAAAGCAGATATTATCGCCTCTTTCTTTACCTATGCACAAGAGAAACAGAAGATAGAAGCTGAAAAATTAATATCTGAAGAAAACCTGAACGTAGAAGCTGCAAAGCGCTACATTCAGACTTCATTAAAGCGTAAGTTCGCAAGCGAAAACGGGACAGACCTGAAAGCGATTCTCCCTAAGATGAGTCCACTCAATCCACAATACTTGACAAAGAAAGAAAGCGTATTCCAAAAGATTGCTGCTTTCATCGAAAAATTCAAAGAGGTTGGTGGAGAACTCTGATTTCCTCACCTTTTGGAAAAAGAATACCGTTCTACCTCGTGGGGTGAACGGTATCTTTTTTAGAGAGTGTTCCAAATCGTACAAACTAGCAATGTTTCACTTGCGTATGATTAAGTTCTTCGTGGCTACAAAAGTACGATTTCTGAACACACGCATGCAAACTTCCGTTTATGTTATAAAACACACAAAATCAGGCTTATATGACAAAAAGAGACCTAAAATCTCTTGTACTCCCTTTATTTACTAT
>NZ_DBHHRH010000006.1:0-22847 GCF_057240785.1 Alloprevotella sp.
AAATAAAGGGAGTACAAGAGATTTTAGGTCTCTTTTTGTCATATAAGCCAATTTTCCTTATTGTATCCGTCAACACAATAAGGATATTCACCAACTCAATAAGGAAGCCAAGCAGCAACCTTATTGTATTCACCACTCAGAAAGGAGATAGATATGCACAGCACATAGAAGGAGGGAAAAGGAAGCCTCCCTCAGCCACTAAAAACAAGAATTCTGTTTACAAAAGTCGGTAAATACTATTTTTCCTTATTCTTCCACAAATTCAGCCGCATTCACGCCGACACCAAAGAGGGCGAAATCGGCACGTAGAGGGTCGTCAGGAAAAACTTCAAGTAAGCGGTCGGAAAGTCTCTTTACGGCCGACATAGAAGCAGTGCGAGAGGATACAAGTCCGAGTGAGAGAGCTTGATTCAAAACATGGGTATCCAAAGGAATAAGAAGAGAGCGCTTGTCGATGAAGGTCCATAATCCTAAATCCACGGGAGAAGCATCACGCACCATCCAGCGCAGAAACATACAGACACGCTTACAAGAAGATTTAGCAGTTTTCGGTACCAAATGCCCTACATCCCATCGACAGAAATAAGCAGTCAACGCCTCAACGGCTTGCAATCCTGTTGTGGCACGTTGCCGCACAAACTCACCCAGCGTTCCATATTCATGCAAGAGCGCATAAAGTCCCTCCAAGAATTGGCGTACATGATGCCACTGGTCGAGGCGATAAAAACAACGCGCCTCATCGGGCACATCGCAGCGGAAAGTTCCACTTCGCAGCCAAGTATCGAGTTGTCCGGCAGAAATATCAAGAAAAAACTGAATACGCGGGAAGAAGAGTCGCCTATTGCCATAACTAAACACAGAAGCAATGAAGCCCATCAACTCCTGATTACTCTGCCCCTCCACCTTGTGCATGAAACAACTCGGGTCTTCCGTCAAGAATTCTGGCACCTCATATTTCTTAGCCGCAGCATCCAACAATGCAGTCAAACGCTTCTTTCCTATTCGCTTTTTTCCCATACGGCCGCAATATTACGATTTTTTTGCAAAAGAGCGAATCAGAAAGTATCCACATTTATTTAGTTTTTTCGCACAACAGACCGAAAGTAATTCATTATATTTGCACACAAACAAAAATAGAACACAATGAAAATCCGCAAACTACTTTTCCTGCTCCTCCTCTTGCCGCTGACAGTCGTGGCTCAAACAGAACAGAAATATCTGAAAGGTGCAGTTCCTGTTAATGAACAAGGTGTGGTGGTCTTCAGCCATACCTACGATGTGCCTAACACAAACAAAACCGAAATTTTCAAACGCCTCACCGACTTCACGCAGCAGCAACTCATCAAGGGAGAGAACGCACTACCTCAATGCCGCATTGTGGAGAACGACGAAGCCAACGGCCTCTTGGCTGCACGCATCGAGGAATATCTCTACTTCAAGAAAAAAGCATGGGTGACCCATCGCACGCGCTTCTTCTATGATGTTATCTACCAGGTAGAGGACAACAAATTCACGGTGTCTCTGCAACGACTCCATTATATATATGAGCCAGAAGAGACTCCCAACGACAAGTTGCAAGATTACCGCGCTGAAGATTGGATTACAGACGCTAACGCGCTCAATCCAAAAGGCCAATTGACCCGCATGGCTGGAAAATTCCGCCGCTTCACTATCGATCGCAAAAACGAGATATTCCGTGAGGCCGCCAAAGCCGCAGGCGCACAACTGAAAACAAGAACAGTTGTCGTAGAGGAATAAGAAAAAGAACAAAAGACTTCAAGAAAAAGTTGTACGCACGGGATGTGAGCAAACTCTGTTCACATCCTGTCTTAGCTTACAAGTATAGGCATTCTGCAAAGAATTCACTAATTTTGCAGGAAATACAGATTTTATGGCTGCACGAAAACCCATAGTACTCTACACAAAAGAGGAAGTGAAAGCTCTGACGGATTGGCTCGTGGTGCACAAGGACGAAATGCCCGATTCGCTAGAGCTCGACCAGGCGACTATTATTCCGGATGTAAAGAAGACGTGCCATCTCATGAGCGAAATGGCGCTGGAATCGTATGAACGTCCCGGACTGAAAGGTCATATAGAAATTCTCTTTCGCATTCAAAAGAAGCTGCAAGATCTGGGAATAGGATAGCAATAGAACACAATGAACAACGATAAAGTATTAGTAGTATTCAGTGGCGGACAAGACTCCACCACCTGCCTCTACTGGGCAAAAGCCCATTTCAAAGAGGTCTACGCACTTGCTTTCATATATGGTCAGAAACACGTACTGGAAGTGGAACTGGCAGAGAAGATAGCCAAGAAAGCAGGCATACATTTCGACAAAATGGACGTGAGTTTCATCGGGAGTTTGGGCAAGAACTCGCTGACAGATACCTCTCTGGAGATGGATCAAGAAAAACCCGCTAATAGTTTCCCTAACACGTTTGTACCTGGGCGCAACATGTTCTTTCTGAGTATCGCTGCTGTCTATGCACGCGAGCGCGGCATCTTCCATCTTGTCACGGGCGTTTCACAAACAGATTTCTCAGGCTATCCAGACTGTCGAGATTCTTTCATCAAGAGCCTTAATGTGACGCTGAATTTAGCCATGGACGAACAGTTTGTTATCCACACGCCACTCATGTGGCTGGACAAATGCCAAACATGGGCCTTAAGTGACGAGCTGGGTGTGCTGGACTTGGTACGCCACGAAACTTTGACGTGCTACAATGGCATAGCAGGCGATGGTTGCGGACACTGTCCCAGCTGCAAATTGCGTAAGCATGGCCTTAACGCCTACCTTAAACTCAAAGCAGCAGGTAAGACACCTTTCGAGGTGATGCACCCGCAAGAATAAAGCGACCAGCAAAGAATGGTCGGATTTTATATTCCTTTATAATATATTATGGCTTCAAATAGAGAAAACGAAGGTCTGAACACGCTGGGGCGTAAGACCGAATACAAGAGCGATTATGCTCCAGAGGTGTTGGAATCTTTTGTCAACAAACACCCCGACAACGATTACTGGGTACGCTTTAACTGTCCAGAGTTCACCAGTCTCTGCCCTATCACGGGACAGCCTGATTTTGCAGAAATTCGCATCAGCTACATTCCTGATGTACGCATGGTGGAGAGCAAGAGCCTCAAGCTCTATCTTTTCAGCTTCAGAAATCACGGCGACTTCCACGAAGATTGCGTGAACATTATCATGAAGGACCTCATCAAGCTGATGGATCCAAAATACATCGAAGTGACGGGGCTCTTCACCCCGCGCGGTGGCATCAGTATCTTTCCCTATGCCAACTATGGTCGAAAAGGCACGAAATATGAAAAGCTTGCTGAATATCGCCTCCAGCAGCATGATCTCTAAACCTCAACTCTCATGGCACCTCTCGCAAGCATTGGTAGGTTTGTACTGAAACACAAGTATCTCTTTACAATTCTATTCTTCCTTCTTGTCATTGGACTACTCGACAACAATAGCCTCTTCTATCGCTATCAACTACATCAGCGTAACCAGGAGATGCTCGAACAGATTGCAAACTACGACAAACAATACGAAGCAGACTCCAAACGTATGCGCGAATTATCTCAGAGTCCGAAAGCTGTGGAGGACGTGGCGCGCGTGAGCCTTGTCATGAAGAAAGATAATGAGGACGTTTACCTCATAGAAGAAAAGAAATAATAATGGAACGACTCTTTCAACTGGGAGGTATCCTCCTACTTATTGGTGCAGTACTCCCCATCTTTCTTAGTCAGGAGAATTTCATCTATGCAGCAATAGTCTACACCATTGGAGCTATCCCCTTTTCCGTTGTGCAGTTTCGCCAACACTACAAGGGGCAGGACATCGTGATTCGTCGCCTACGTCGACAACAGGTGTCAGGAGCTATCCTTCTGTTGGTTACAGCAGTTCTGATGTTCACAGAATACTTTCACATACGGCCGCTGACAGGCGATTTATGGAAACTTTCTCTCTGCATCGCAGCTATATTTGAAGTTTACTCCGCCTTTCGCCTCTCATCCCTTAATAAGGAATAAGTACAGACAACTCTCTCCAAGCCACTCTTCGAAGGAGTCGAAGATTCGTTAAAAGCTTTGGACCAATAGTTAAATGTACTATAAAACAACATTTTCTAACAATTAGGACTAACCATTTTCATTGCCGCAATGTATATTTGCAACACAAAAGAAAAAGACATGCGACAATTTTTATTACTACTTATATCCAGTTTGTTTCTGACTTCATGCACGGAACAATACAACATAGCTGGTAATTCGACAGTACCCGTTCTGGACGGGCGCATGCTCTATCTGAAAGTAACGCCCAATGGAGTTACGTCAGAAAACATAGACTCTTGCAAAGTGATACACGGCAGATTCAACTTCTTTGGGGCCGTGGATTCTATCGTACTTGCGCAAGTGTGTATGGAGAACGAGAATGTGATGCCGATTGTCTTAGAGAATGGTAATCTCACAATATCTGTGGACAATCTCGGACAACGCGTATCTGGAGGGCCGTTAAACGACCGCCTCTATAAATTCTACCGACAGAAGAACCGCATTGACAACGAGATGTGGGAAATACAGGAAAAAGCCATTAAAATGATGAGAATGGGTTATTCCATGGATGTCATCAACAAGAAGTTTGGGAAAAAGGCCGATGCGCTCAATAAGAAATCAGAAGACTTGGAAACAAACTTTATTGTAGAAAACTCTAACAATGTTTTAGGCCCTGGATTCTTTATGATTCTGTGTAGTCAGTACCCGACCCCTGTTATAACAGAACATATTAACAATATCCTGCAAAGAGTTCCTTCTACGTTCTTCTCAAATCCCTGCGTGAAATCCTATATTAATAGGGCAAAGCAAAACCCAATGAGTAAGCCTTTCAACAAATCTTGTGTATATAATTAAGAAAGAATAGCTTTCTCCTCTTTATCATGCCTTTACCTTTACTCGCAGACGTATTTTTCTAAAAATTTTGCCTATCGGATGGATTGGAGTATCTTTGCCAAGCAAATAGCTTCGTATCAGAATGCAGCTTACAATTGACATAGGAAACACACGCGCAAAGGCGTCGATATTTGATAAGGACAAACTTGTTTTTCAAACAGCTTGGACCGATAACGATGAGGAAGAAATTCTTAATATCATTCAGAAATTCAAGCCTACGCGCTGTGCATTCTCTAATGTTGGGCATGAACATCTACTTATCACAGAGGCCCTCCATCGCTTTGGCATCCCAGTGCTTCGCGTTAGTGCAACCACTCCCTCACCAGTACACAATCCTTTTCCAACATTAGGCAGTGACCGCTTGGCAGCTATTGTCGGGGCTGTAACATTACTTCCCCATCGAGAGCTCCTCGTGATTGATTCTGGCACCTGCGTCACCTATGATTATATAGACGCTGATGCAAACCTCATTGGAGGCAATATATCGCCAGGGCTCATGCTCCGCCTAAAAGCCATGCATGATCATACGGCACTCCTTCCGCTGATCCCTATTGAAGGAGAAGTACCTGACGCTGGCTACGATACTCCAACGGCAATGCGTGTAGGTGTTGTTCGTGGCCTACAATACGAAATTGAAGGATTTATCAGAGATTATGCCAAAAACCACCCTCAACTTGAGGTTTTTCTTACGGGTGGCGACAGTTCTCTCTTTAGCAGCGATTTGCAACAACGCATCCATATAGAGCCACAATTAGTGGCTATTGGACTTAACCGCTTGCTCTTATCATAAAACTTATTCATCCGAAATTTAGACCTTTCAGAATGAAATATCCGCTACTTATAGCTTCCGCCCTTGCTCTAACGACAACGGCAATGGCCCAGAACAATGGCAGCAACTCTCCTTACTCCCGCTATGGTTTTGGTTTGCTCAACGATCGCCACAGCGCAGCCTCCACCGCCTTGGCTGGCACTGGTTACGGCTGGCGCGGGGGTACAGAAGTAAACTTCAAAAACCCCGCTTCCTTTTCTGCAATCGACTCTCTGTCCTTTATCTTCGATGTAGGCCTCTCGTTGCAAAATGCTAACATCAAGCAGGGGAATCAAAGCGTTAATGCTCGCAACACATCGATAGATTATATCACGGTAGGTTTTCGTGGCGCACGACACTTGGGCTTTTCCCTTGGCATGATACCTTTTTCTACCATCGGATACAGCATGAACGATAAACGCACATGGACAGCTTCGACTGGGGATGTAACAGAGACAGAAGCACACAATGGTAATGGAGGACTCCAGCAAGTATACCTTGGTGTGGGCTGGGAACCTTTTAGAGGTTTCTCGTTCGGTGTAAATGGTGGCTACCTCTGGGGTGATATGGAACACAATATAGTGGCTTCATACAGTGACCCTACTATCAATACGCGCCGTAGGACTTACGATGCACACGTCAAAACCTATACGGTGAATTTTGGTTTGCAATACGAGCAACGTATTAATAAAAAGAACTCCATCATACTCGGCTTGGTCTACGGCCTTGGACATAAAACGCAGGGCTATGCAAATTACTATGATCAGCAACGACAAAACAAAGTCTATGTAGGAGATACTCTCTCGCTCCGTAATGGTTTTGAATTGCCACATACGTTTGGTGTAGGACTTACTTGGAACTACAACAATCGGCTCCGTGTTGCAGCCGACTATACACTGCAAAAGTGGAGCAAAGTACAGTACCCAACGCTATCTACTTCGGCATCCGGTTACACCTACACGGCAGAAACTGGACAATTTACAGATTTGAGTAAATATTCCCTCGGAGCAGAGTATGTCGTCAATCCAGATGGTTACCGTTGGTATAATCGTATTCGCTACCGCTTAGGAGCAGCTTATACTACTCCCTATACAAAGGTGAACGGAAGTGATGGCCCACGCAACTATCAAGTAAGTGCAGGCGTCGGTATACCAATAATTAATAGTCACAGTAATCGTTGTGTTCTCAATTTGGCAGCAGGATTCGAACACGTAGCTCCACAAATCAGTGGCTCTCTTAAAGAAAACTATATGCGCGTCAGCATCGGTGTGACATTTAATGAGAGTTGGTTCAATAAATGGAAAGCTCAATAACGTTCTATAGTCCTCGGAATGCAATTCAAAAACATACTTAATAAAATCTGTCAGCAAAGCCTTCTCCAAAAAGGTTTTGCTGCTCAGTTTTTATTACTATTTCTCTCGTTCCTTATCTTTTCTTGTAACCAAGACGCTCCTCCTATCAGCCATTTGGACCAGAAGCGCGACTCAGCCGCTATAATGACAACAATAGGAGTATCTAAGCTCATCTCTGATTCGGGTTATATGCGTTATCGCATCATAGCCGAAGAATGGCGCGTCTATGACAAAACGAACCCGCCACGCCAGGAATTTCCCAAAGGAATATTTCTCCAGAGATTTGACAAAAACTTCAAGATGGATCTCTATATCCAAGCAGACTCCGCTTGGTGCTTCAATCAAAACCTGTGGCGCTTGAAAGGACATGTAGTCATAAACGATATGGAGAAGCGTACATACTTCCATACAGCAGAACTCTTCTGGAATATGGAGGAACATAGGTTCTACTCCAACACATATATGAAGATTACGCAGCCTGATAAACAAATCGAAGGAGATCGCTTTACTGCCAACGAGCAGATGACGGAATATCACGTTTACCAGAGTAAAGGTTTCTTCCCTAAACCAGAAGAAAATGGACAAAATAAAAAAACAGACAAACAGCAAACTCCTGATTCTGTTTTGCAGCAGATGCGTCCAGCCCCCACTCCTATTAAAAAATAGACAATACAAAGGGAAAGTATAAAATTATTTTTCTACCTTTGCCAGTCATAAAAATGAAATAAAATAAAATCTAAATAACACAAAATGGCAGCTTTACAATCTATTCGAAGCAAAGGACCTCTGCTGATGGGCTTCATCGGCTTAGCTCTATTTGCATTCATTGCCGGCGACTACTTCAAGGTGTTCGATGTTTTCTCGAACGACAATCGCCAGACCATAGGAGAAGTCTATGGCAAAAAGTTAAAGTTCGAGGACTATCAAGCTCAACTCGACGAATTAACCCAGATGCAGGAATTTGCAAAGCAAATGCAGACGCAAAACCCTCAGGCAACACTCACAGAACAAGAGAAGAGCCAGCTCGGACAGCAAGTATGGACCGACTTTGTTCGTAACACTACCATCGAGCATGAAGCAGAAAAAGCTGGTCTAGAAGTAACAGAAGAAGATGTTCAGAACACTCTTCGCACAGGTCAGGCTTCTAGCCTCCAGGTTCTGGCTCAGATTTTCCCAAGCCAGCAAGGCGGCCTCGATGTTGCAGGCTTCCAAAAATTCATTAAGGAGTACGACTCCAATATGGCCAATATGCGCAAGCAGGCACAGCAGCAACCAGGCATGGCTGAATATATCGAGCAGTACCAGAAGATTCGCAAACTCTGCGACTACAGTCTTGAAAAACTGCACGAAGAAGTGTTGGCCAATAAGTTCTATTCTCTGCTTGGAGCTTCGGTTATCGCAAACAAGGAAATCGCTAAGGTAGAATATAACTTCCGCAACACGCAGAGTGAGGCAGACGTTGTAGCCATCCCTCTATCCTCTATCCCCGACAGCCAGATTAAGATTGCTGATGCCGACTTGAAGAAGGCGTACGATCAATACAAGGAATCTCCCATTATCAAGAATCCTGCTCGCAGTGCAGACCTTCAGGTTCTCGACATTCAAGTAAAGGCTAGTGCAACAGACCGTGCAGCTCTCGAAAAAGAAATGCAAACTGCTCAGCAGCAGCTGCAAAACGGTGCAGATCCAGCAACCGTTGTTAGCAGCGCTAATTCTAGCGTTCATTATGTTAATGCAGCACTTGGCAAGAACGCTTTTGCTCAAATGTCTGATGTACAGCAGAAGCTGGACTCTATGAGCGTTGGCCAAGTGAAGCCGATGTACTACAATCCGCAGGACAATACGCTCAATGTTCTCAAGCTTATTGCTAAAACGCAGGCTCCCGACTCTATCCTATACCGCGCTATCGGCGTAGCAAATGCTGATAAGGCCAAAGAAACAGCTACTGCCGACAGCATCTACAAGGCTTTACAGGGCGGTGCTAAGTTCAAGGACCTCGCTAAGAAGTATCAGCAGCAGGGCGACTCCTCTTGGATTGTTGCTTCACAGGCTGAAAACCTCAATATGCAAGCCGATGATGCAACTTTCATCACGCAGCTTTCTAGTGGTCCAGGTCTGAAGCTCGTCAAGCTCTCTCAGTACACGATGATTGTTGAGGTACTTCAGAGCAAGAAGCCCGAAACGAAGTACAACGTAGCTATTGTGAAGCGCACACTCGACTTCTCCAAGAAGACGCACAACGATGAACTCAACAAGCTCAATATGTTCTTGGCCAAGAACCGCGATCTCGATAGCTTCATCAAGAACGCTGGTAAGGCCGGTTATATTCTCCGCTCGATGGACGCATACTCTCAGAGCAATCTCCAAATCCAATCACAGATTGGTGGCGAAGGTGCTAAAGACGCAATGCAGTGGGTGTTCGACAATGCTAAGGCTGGTCAAATCTCCAAGCTCTATGAGTGCGGTGCAAACAACGACCACTTGCTGGTAATCGGTGTAAGCGCGATCAATGATGGCGACTATCTCCCCTTGGAGAACAAGACTGTGAAAGATTTCCTTACACGCGTTGTTCGTCAGCAGAAGAAGGCAGAAATGATTCTTGCACAAACTAAGAACGTTAAGAATATCAACGACGCTAAGAAGCAGAAGGGCGCAATCAACGAACAGCTCCACAACATTGCTCTCCTTGGTCAGCCAGCACAGCTCCAGGCTTTAGGCGTTTCTGAACCTCGTTTGACGGGTGCTATCTACCGCACAGCTAAAGGCCAGTTTACTGGTGCTGTTCAAGGCGAAGGTGCTGTTTACTTTGCACAAGTAACCAACAAGGTGAAAGGTGCTGAGCAATTCAATCTCCAGCAGCAACAGCAACAGATTGTTCAGCGCATCTTCAGCAGCATTGTTACTCAAAACTACTTCGGTGGTGCTCAAGAAGTCCTCCTTGCTACTCTCGTTCAGGAACAAGGCCATATCAAAGACAATCTCTACCGCTTCTTCCGCTTCTAAGGATTAAGCAGTAATCATATCAAAGCCCGATGCAATTTTCCGCATCGGGCTTTTTCGTGTCTTCAAGGAGAGAATTCATACTGTCTATAATTTTGACAATTAACTTTTCCAATCTAGTGCAGAAAAACAGAGCAAACAAACTTAAAGTGAAGAAAGAAAAGTAAGAATAGACCTGCTACACGGAAAAGAACTTCTTTTTTTTAAAAGAAATAGCCGAAAAAGAGGAAATACAGTATCAGAAGATGCCATTTTCGGACTATTTTGTTCGAAAACACAATAAGACTACCAACTGATATCCTTATTGTGTCAGCTCATTCCCTTATTGTATTTGAAATTTCCCTTATAGGAATTTTAATTCCGCCTATAGAAATTTTATTTTCTCCTATAGAAATTACAAAATGCCCTATTTTACTGACAGTTCAAATTGGCGTTCTTTTCAGCCAAAGGTGTGTAAGTTGATTTTTATGCGATTCTCAGAGCTATAGAATAAGAATATTTTTGACAAAACGCCAATTATTTAAAAGTTATAAGCATATAATTCGTTTCAATTTATAAGTATAAGATGAGAAACTTCCCAGTAGGGAAAACATAGCAGCAAGCAGTGGTAGTAAGACATAAAAGCGACAGACAACATATTCTATTGGCTATTTTCTTTCTCTTGAATAGAAGTCAAAGGCAAACTACAGAAGCTGTAAAGAGAGGAGATTTGAAAATTCTGCTTAATAGAACGTGAAAAAATCCTCGATAAATTGGCAGTAAAAGAAAATAGCCTTAACTTTGCTTTTAGTGTGGAACATAACAATTCACAAAATGCCGATAAATTACAGTGCAATAGCACAGAAAATTGAAGAAGGACAGATCGATAAAGCCCTGCAACTCGCGGACGAAGCCTTGAAGTTCTCCCCCGCTGATGCACAGGTGCTGTATCTAAAAGGGCAAGCTTATATGAAGCGCAGCGAATGGGGACAAGCCATCAGCTGTTTCCGCCAATCGCACCAAGCCGACGGCAATGCTGCTGCAGCTCAAGCCGAAGAAATGCTCAATGGCATTATGGATTTCTACAACAAAGACATGTACAATCAATAACGACAAAAAAAAGCCAGAGAAAGGAAGATCAGACTCTATCCCCTCTAGCTTCTTAATACATAACAATTATGGGTAAAATGAAAGGCGCCGTCGTAGTGGACGAGAACCGTTGCAAAGGTTGCAACCTTTGCGTGGTAGCGTGCCCTACACATTCGCTTGCGCTCGCCACGGGCGAAGTAAATCACAAAGGGTATGCCTTCTGCAAGCAAGTGGATCTCGATGCTTGTACAGGATGTACCAGCTGCGCTATGGTATGCCCTGATGGGTGTATCACCGTTTATCGAAAAAAAGAGGAATAACCATGGCAGAAGAAAAAGAAATCTTATTAATGAAAGGCAACGAAGCGATTGCTCACGCTGCCATCCGTTGCGGATGCGATGGTTATTTTGGTTATCCCATCACACCGCAATCCGAAGTGCTCGAAACTCTAGCTATGCTCAAGCCGTGGGAAACCACAGGCATGGTAGTACTGCAAGCTGAAAGTGAGGTAGCATCCATCAATATGCTCTATGGCGGTGGTGGTTCGGGCAAACGTGTTATGACGTCCTCGTCCAGTCCTGGCGTAGCCCTCATGCAGGAAGGCATTGCCTACATGGCTGGAGCGGAAGTTCCTGGCCTCATCGTCAATGTTCAGCGCGGAGGTCCTGGTCTGGGCACGATTCAGCCCTCGCAAAGCGACTACAATCAAGCAACGCGTGGCGGTGGCAATGGTGACTACCACGTTATTGTCCTTGCTCCGAACTCTGTTCAGGAAATGGCAGATTTTGTGGACTTAGGTTTTGAACTGGCTTTCCGCTACCGTAATCCTGCAATGATTTTGAGCGATGGCGTCATCGGACAGATGATGGAAAAGGTTATTCTCCCACCACTCAAACCGCGTCGCACCGATGAGCAGATCTACGAGGAATGTCCTTGGGCTGCCAATGGTCACGGTCTAAAAAAACGTGGCCCCAACGTCATAACTTCTTTGGAACTCGAACCTGCGGCAATGGAGAAGCGCAATCTCCATTTGCAAAAGAAATATGCTGAATGTGAAGAAAAAGAAGTGCGCTTCGAAGAGCAATACTGCGAGGATGCAGACTATATCATAGTGGCCTTCGGTTCAGCATCTCGCATTTCGCAAAAAGCGATGGACAATATGCGCGAGCAGGGGCTCAAAGTGGGCCTCTTCCGCCCCATCACATTGTGGCCTTTCCCCAGCAAAGAACTCAAGCGACTCAGCGAAAAGGTCAAAGGAATGCTGGTGGTTGAAATCAATGCTGGCATGATGGTCTTTGATGTGCAAGCAGCAGTGGAATATAACATCCCTGTGCAACACTTTGGCCGTCTCGGAGGTATTGTTCCCGACCCTGACGAAATCGTTCAGGCCATGGAGAAACTCAGAAAAGTTGCTAAATAAAACCCACCTATGAATTTAGACGAACAACGTTTCCTCGAAGAAGTGCGCAATGGTCGCCGCAAGGAAGACGAACAGCAGCAACAAAAAGAACGGAAACTGCTCTTCATTCGCAATATTATGAATAGCGTGTTTATCTTGTTGTCGCTCATCGCCATGATAGGAATGGCCTACACATGGTACGCTGAGAATGAGCATATCCGCCTCCTCAGCATAGGGTTAGGCGTTGTTGCCGTCCTTATCAAAATGGTGGAAGCCACTCTACGCATGACCACAATGCTTCGCCGTCCCCACGGGCTGCAACGTCATGCACGTAGCAATAAAGAATAAGCGAACACTCGTCCGCTATAATATCAGCAAATTATCTATGACACGAGAAGAAATAATTCAACCTGGTAATCTGGTCTACCAAAAGCCTGAATTGATGAACGATGTGCAAATGCACTATTGTCCAGGTTGTTCACACGGCGTTGTCCACAAATTGGTGGCCGAAGTCATTGCCGAGATGGGCATGGAAGATAAAACCATCGGCGTAAGCCCCGTAGGCTGCGCTGTCTTTGCTTATCGATATTTGGACATCGACTGGGAGGAAGCAGCTCACGGTCGCGCTCCCGCACTGGCCACGGCCTGCAAACGCCTCTGGCCTGACCACCTCGTTTTCACCTACCAAGGCGATGGCGATTTGGGCTGTATCGGATTGGCCGAAACAGTCCACGCGCTCAACCGCGGGGAGAATATCACCATCATCTTTATTAACAACGCCATCTACGGTATGACAGGCGGACAAATGGCCCCGACAACACTCATGGGCATGAAGACCGCAACGTGTCCCTTCGGCCGCGATCCCGAACTTCATGGCTATCCGCTGAAAATCACTGAAATGGCAGCTCAACTGGAAGGTACAGCCTATGTGACACGTCAAAGCGTTCAGAGCGTGGCAGCTATCCGCAAATGCAAGAAAGCCATTCGCCATGCGTTTGAAAACTCTATGAACGGCAAAGGCTCTAATCTCATCGAAGTAGTATCTACTTGTAACTCAGGCTGGAAGATGAGTCCCGTCAAGGCCAATAAGTGGATGGAAGAACACATGTTCGACTACTACAACATTGGCGACTTGAAAGACAGCGAAGCTAAACACTAAAACGAAATTCTTATGAAAGAAGAAATCATCATAGCAGGTTTCGGTGGTCAGGGTGTGCTCTCAATGGGTAAGATCCTTGCGTATGCCGGACTGATGGAGGGAAAAGAAGTTACATGGATGCCTGCCTACGGCCCAGAGCAACGAGGTGGAACGGCCAACGTCACCGTTATCATTTCGGACGAAAAGATATCGTCGCCCATTCTGAGCCAGTACGACACCGCCATCTTGCTCAATCAGCCCTCTCTGGACAAGTTCCAGCCCAAAGTGAAGGTAGGAGGAACTATCATCTACGATAGCTTTGGCATCATTGAGAAACCTAAACGCGAGGATATCAATAACTTCTGTCTCGATGCCATGAACACCGCGGCAGAGATGAAGCTCATGAAAACCTTCAATATGATGGTGCTCGGAGGTTTCCTCAAAGTCCACCCCATTGTCAGTATCGAGAGTGTTATGAAAGCCCTCAAAAAATCGCTCCCCGAAAGACACTGGGACTTACTCCCCATGAACGAACAAGCCATCTTGAAAGGGATGGAAATTATCCACAAACAATAAACAGAAGCATTATGTCAAGCAAAAGAAAACTGAAGAAAGCAATAAAGAACATCTGTGGAGATCTCTTCGCTGACTGTGTAGCACTGAGTATGTGCCAGCCAGAAAACGATGAGAAGCTGAAAGAACTCATGGCAATGGTTATGGTTACATATCAAGACTATGTAGCTCGCCTGAGCCACGTTGAAAAAGGCCAGGAAAAAGTCTTCTTCAAAAAGCTGCGCGCTGAATTCACGCAGCAAGCCAACAAACTCTCCGACGAAATCATTAAAGCTTAAGTCCTAATAGGACAAAATGATAAGTTGCGGCCACAGAGCCGCCATTGAGTGGCGAGTGACAAACAGCAGCCTTACTCCGCTGAAAGTTTGTCATTCACCACTTGCTGTTTCATCTTTACCGTTTTTAGAGGAGTCGGACTGGCAGAATCAGTCGGACTTTCTTCTTTACTCTGCTATTATAAAATGTTTCAAAAACTTTGTCATTATCTCTTTTTCAAACGTCTGGGATGGAAGGAGCAAGTAAGTGTACCCAACCGCAATAAATGTATTATCTGCGTAGCTCCACATACCAGTAACTGGGACTTTTTTCTCGGAGAACTCTATTATACCGCTAAAGGCAAAAAGGCAGGCTTTCTGATGAAGAATAGTTGGTTCTTTTGGCCCCTCGGCTCTTTTCTTCGCTACATTGGAGGTATCCCTGTGGAAAGAAAGAAGCACACCAGCCTCACGGACGCTGTAGCCGAAAAAGCCCGTCAGAGCGAGTATTTCCATTTGGCTGTCACTCCCGAAGGTACTCGCTCACGCGTGGAGATATGGAAACGTGGTTTTTATTTTATAGCTCTAAAGGCCAACATTCCTATCCAACTCTACGCCATCGACTTTGAGCAACGCCGCATCGTTTGCACGCGAGAGATTTTCCCTAAGGAGGAAAACGTAGAAAAGGACATGAAAGAAATCATGGACTACTATAGCGGCTTCAAAGGTCGTCATCCCCAGAATTTTCAAGTAGAAAACATTCAGTGAAAAGAATCTTTACATACCTATCCCTTGCTGTCCTCAGTCTGACTGCTTTTGCACAGACCGAGGACACACTGCTTTCCGACGCTATCCAAAACTATTTCAATAACTATCGCATAGATGGCTATCACCCTGCTCAATCTATGCAGGCAGATAGTTTTCGCGTCGATGAGCAACAACGGCTTATTAGCATCTTTGCTAACGAACCTTTCTATTCTCAGCCCTTTACTCCACAGAGCGTCAATCGTATCTATCGCGAAATGCCGCGCCTTTTCCCGCAACCTTATAACACGTATCGCGTAGTGGTCTTTGGGCGCAACTCGCAGCAGATTGAGGACTTAATCCCTAATATCTACCGCACAGCCAAAGCAGATGCCAATCGCTTGTGGGGAGAAAAAAACTACAATGGTAATCCTTGGGTGCAAAACACCTCAGCCCCCTACGCTCCCACCAAAGGTTTAGCCAACCGACACCTGATGATTTGGCCGAGCCATGGGCGCTATTTCCGCGACGGCAGTTGGCAATGGCAGCGACCTTATCTCTACTGCACCACAGAGGATATGTTCACTCAATCGTTTGTATATCCCTACCTCTTCCCCATGCTCGAAAATGCTGGGGCCATTATCTATTGCCCGCGTGAGCGCGACATACAGCAGAGCGAAGCCATCGTGGACAACGACCGCCCGCACCTCATGGGCGACTACTCTGAGACATCTTCTGGTACAGACCATTGGGCCACCATCGCCACAGGTTTTTCTACCCCGACGGGTCTTCTCGTCGATAGTATCCAACCTTTCTCCCTCGGTACAGCCCGCACGATTGCCGCCACCACTAAGAAGTTCGGCACTGCCTCTGTCACCTGGACGCCGCGCATTCCTCACGCTGGCCGCTATGCCGTATATGTATCCTATTCCAGCCAACCTAACAGCGTCCCCGATGCTCACTACACAGTATACCATAAAGGGCAACGCACGCAATTCAAGGTTAATCAAAAAATGGGAGGTTCTACATGGGTCTACCTCGGAACTTTCGATTTCGACGAAGGAGAAAACTGGCAGAGCCGCGTAGTTCTCAGCAATCAGAGCAATTATTCTGGTGTGGTCACTGCCGACGGCGTACGCTTTGGCGGCGGATTTTCACAAAACGAACGTGGCAATGCTGGCACAAGTGGTCTGCCCCGTTTCCTTGAAGCCGCGCGCTATCAAGCACAATGGGCCGGTTTGCCCGACTCCTTATACAACACCGAAAATGGAGCTAACGACTACAACGACGACCTGCGCGTGCGCGGCAACTTCACCAATTGGTTGAGTGCGGGTAGCATCTACAATCCCAACCCCACCTATTCTGCGCGCCGCGATAGTCTGCATGTTCCCACTCAGCAGAGTCAGAAACTCGTTCCGCTCGAACTGGCTCTTGCCATTCATAGTGATGCCGGTGTGCGCAAAGACCGTAGTATCTTCGGCACTTTGGGAATCTGCACCACCACGCTTCCCAGCAATGGCGACACATATTATAACAGTGGACTCTCGCGCTATGCTTCACAGGATCTGGCCAACATTCTTGTGTCCACGCTGACGAACGATCTCTCGGCCTATTATGACACCACATGGACGCGGCGTGAAGTGTGGGATCGCAATTATGCTGAAACACGGATGCCAGAAATTCCCTCGGCCATCTTAGAAATCATGTCGCACCAGAACTTCTCCGACATGAAATTCGGCCATGACCCCTCGTTTAAGTTCCAATTGTCGCGCAGCATCTATAAGTCCTTGCTTCGCTTTGTCAATTATGAACACGGCATCAAGGACTATATTGTCCAGCCGCTCCCCATTCATCAGTTTTCCGCCCTGCTCTCCGAGAAGGACAACACTGTACAACTCTCTTGGCAGCCTACTACGGACAAACTCGAACCTTCTGCTGTCCCAACGGACTATATCGTCTACACGTCGGTTGGTGACGGAGCGTTCGACAACGGGCGACTCACTCAGGGCAAAACGTCCCTTACGCTCCCCGTCAGCCCTGGTCGACAATACAATTTCAAGGTCACAGCCGTCAATGCAGGCGGACAGAGTATGCCTTCTGAGGTACTGAGTGTCTACAAGGCAACAGAAGCCACGGCACACCTCCTTATCGTCAATGGTTTCGACCGTGTGAGTGGTCCGGCATGGGTAGAACGCAACGATTCTCTCGGCTTCGATCTTCGGGAGGATATTGGCGTACCCTATCTCTATACCACTGCTTTCTGTGGCCGTCAAACGGATTTCACTCACCCTGAAGCGGGCAATAACTCAAGTGCAGAACTGCAAGGTAAGACCTTGGCGGGAAACACCTTCGACTACCCCATGCAGCACGGCCAAGCCATTGCTGCCGCGCACAAGTACAGTTTCTCCTCAGTTTCTCGCGAAGCGGCTTACCAAACGGACTGGAATAAATACGACCTTGTTGATTATATCGCAGGATTGCAACGCGATGTCCCTTACAATCTCAGCCACTACAAAACTTTTGATGAGGCTATGCAGAAAAAAATATCGGCCTACACGCACCACGGAGGCAACCTGCTTGTGAGTGGAGCTTACATAGGACGCGATATGCAGCAGGAGGATGAGCGCAACTTCCTGAAAGACATTCTCAAAGTATCGTTTGCTGGCATCGAAACTTATGGCGGTGACAGCATCAAGGGACTCAATCTTCAAATCCCTATTTATCGCGATTGGAACGCCGAACATTATGCCCTACAGAATAGTGACGTCCTCATCCCCGCCTCTTCCGATGCCTTCAGTGCCTTCTCCTATGCGGATAAACAATCGGCCGGAGTTGCCTACAAAGGGCGACAGCGCGCAGCCATCACAATGGGGTTTCCCTTCACCTCTATCAAGGGCACGCATCTTCGCAGCAAAGCCATGAATGCCTTGCTCACTTTCCTCCTCAGCAAATAAGTGTTCACACACAGCGGGCGCATGTCAAAGTTTTTCCTTCTCACGCCTCGTCCCGAACAGTATTTCTCGTCCCGAACAATACTCCTGTTCGGGATTTTTTATACTTCTTCACAAAAATCGAAAAAAAGTTTTTACCCTAATTTATTTTTCTATCTTTGCACAGAAACATACACAAACAGAAAAACAAACCATAGAACAAACACTATGTACACTATCCAACTCAACGAAAAAGGCTCACGCCATCTCGACATTAGTGACGATAATCTCAAAACTATTCAGAAATATCATCTCTTTCGTGATCTCGTCGACTCTCACGGTTATGTCACCGAGGATGTTCTCACCAAACTGCGAATGACTGTGCGTGCACTCATTGCTCAAAATGAGAAAAATACCAAGGACTTACTCGACCTCTGTATCGATGTTATCTACCACAACGACATGAAAGCTTTTGGGCTGCACAACCTCATCTTGCTCTTTATCGACTGGGAACAAAACCACCCATCTGATACTGACGAGCAACTGCCGCCCGAAGTATTCTGATTGCTTCTTAACCCTCCACAAAAGTCCCACTCTTGCGAGTAGGACTTTTGCTTTTTCTCCCGAATCTTCCTATCCTATGAAACACGCCGCCCTTGTCCTTTTTCTTCTTTTTCCCATAACACTTTGCGCCCAAGAACGCTATATCAGTTGGACCGACTTTGCCGATACATATTTCGATGAACAAAGTAGCGAGGAACTGCAAGAACAGCTCGAGAATCTCTATCTTCACCCGATGAATCTCAACACTGTCAGTCGGGACGACCTCTTGCGCTTGCCGTTTCTCGATGAAGCACAGGCCGACTCCATACTGGCCTATCGCGATCGCCACCACCAATTTCTCACGCTGGGGGAACTGCAATTCATCACCGGCCTCAGCTATACCGATCGGTGCTATCTGAGCCTTTTCCTCCAAGCCTGGCCACTTCCTCAGCAGGTAGCTCCATTGAAAGTGCGCTTATTTAGCGGTCGACACGAACTGGAAACACGTCTCGACATACCGCTCTATCGGCGACGAGGTGAGCAGAACGGCGCATATCTCGGCAGCGGACTCTACAACAACCTGCGCTATCGCTACGATTGGCACCGCCGAGTGCAATACGGTCTAACATTGGAGAAGGATGCAGGCGAACCTATTGGGCGTTATCGCAATTATCTCTACGATGCCCTTTCGGCCTATGCCCACTACCTCTCATCCAACAATCGCTACGAACTCTTGGCGGGCGACTACACCGTGACCATTGGACAAGGCTTGCTCTTCGGCTGTGCCACCTATGGTTCTAAAGCAACACTCCTCGATGCGCCGCGCCGAACGACCATGGTATTACACAACCACTCCAGCATGAGCGAAGCACGTTTCTTTCGCGGCGTGGCAGGCGGCATCCGAAACGGTAATTGGCTGCTCACAGCTTTTCTCTCCTATCACCAGTTAGACAGCAGACAGGAAGGCGACACAGTGCGTTCCTTCCTCTACGATGGCTATCATCGTACTGCGCGCGAATTGTCGCGACGGCGCAATGTGGACAATCTGACGGCTGGTGGACAACTTCTCTATCTCCGCCCACAATGGCGCATAGGTGTGAGTGGGCTTTATACTCACTACAATCATTTTCTCCATCCAGAGCAGCGCGCTTATACGCAGTATTTCATGCGGGGAAAGGATGCTGCCGGATTGTCCGTAAACTACTACCTCCACTCCCATCGCATCACGCTGAGTGGTGAAGCTGCTGCCGACCGCCGCCTGCATCTTGCCACAACCAATACGTTTGTCTATTCTCCCTCCAGCAGTTGCCAATTCACATTGCAGCACCGCGTCTTTGCTCCGCGCTTTGTGTCGCCCCATGGCGATGCTCTGCAAGAAGGCTCGCATGTGGCCAATGAACACGGTCTCCTCTTGGGCGGAAAATACAATGGATTTCGCCGTTTGGAACTTCGAGGTTATGTTGATTTCTTTCGCTTTCCTACATCTACATTCCGCGCTACGGGGGCATCGCAAGGCTTCGATGCTATGGCGCAACTGCTCTGGCAACTGAAAAATGGCGGCCAGCTCTTGCTGCGCTACCGCGCCAAAGCGAAGCAACAGAACATTCCCAAATATGCAGGACTGTTGCAATATGCCACAACCCACCGATTACGCGCACAACTGAACCTACGGAACGACCGCTGGGAACTACATCCCGCCATTGATATTGCGCTGGCGGGTAAACAGACCACTGGTAACACGCTGGGCTGGATGCTCTCGCTGCGCACAGGCTTTCGCCCCACCTCCACTTTGAAGTTAGCCGCATTGGCAGCAGTCTTTTTCACCGACGATTATGCCAGCGCTTGCTATGTTTACGAACCCTATCTGCGCCATGCAGGTGGTTTCGGTGCGTGCTATTATCACGGTCTGCGGGCAGTGCTCCTCGGGCAGTGGCAACTCACAAAAAACTGGGACATAGGTGTGAAATATAGTTTGCTTCACTATTTCAACAAATCCGCTATCGGAGCAGGCGAACAACTCATCTCTTCGGCATCAAAGAACGATCTTAGCCTTCAGCTTCGTTGGCGTTTCTAAACAGCCAAAGTTCTCATATTTTCTCTCGCTTATCTTTACAACGGCTTATTTTGAAATAGAAATTCAGAAATGCATTGCTGTGGAACAAAAAAAGAATTGTGATCATTTCAGCATCACTCATTCGCTCTTTTCTCTTGGAATGTTTTGGACTATTGGCAGAGGCGTTTGAGAGAGAAAGAGAGGTTTTGTTCAATTCTGAATGATATTCTTTGCAAAAATCATCTGCAATACAATAGATTTCCGTAACTTTGCTGACAAGTTTCATAAGGATTGTTATTTTGTTATATAATTGATTATCAACAGTAAATATACAAAAAAACAATCCTCTTTTTAGGCTTTTATTGAAACTTTTTTTGAGGAAAAGAAAAACTGCTTATCCCGAATTGGGGTAAATAGATATAAAAGGATGCAAGAATATGAAAAAGAAGAGGAAGTTATAGAATAAAATATATAAATTCGCAAAGCCAAGATCAAGTGTCGAACAAGAAGTAGCTATTTGATAAATACATTATTAAAATATAATCCGTTTGAACAACAAAATATTATGAACTTAAGATTGTTCCTTGTTTCTTTTGCTTTATGTTGTACTTCTACATCATTTGCAATACATCCTGACAGCATCAATCATCATCTAAAAGATTATCAATATCTAACAAGATTTACTGAAGCTAATCTTGCTACTTATCCATATATTCATAAAATGTATGGTAAGGAATATTCCAGGCTTAAAAAGTCGATCAAGCGACATTTACTGGAAGGTCAAGATATAGAAACCGCAACTTGTGACTATGTATTTTGGTTTTTCTCTCAATTCGATACGCATTTTATAGTTGACCGACATCGATTCTGGCAAGAATATGACCGAAGGGTCCATCCCAAATATAATGAGAAGATGGAGTATGACCCTCAACCCCTTGCGTGTATGCTTGATGCAGATACTTATCTGGTAAGAATACCATCTTGCAGTGGTCAGAGTCCAACTTACGCATGGGTCGATAGTGTTGCCCAAACATATAAAAGGATGAATTGTCCATATCTAATTTTAGATATTCGAGGTAATTCTGGGGGAAATGATGCCATTTGGGAACCTTTCCTTGAGATACTCGCAGACCATCAACCAAAGAAACCTTGGAGAGTCTTATTCAGAAACACCCCCATGAACAGGGAAGTACTCATGAAACAAGGTGATACAAACATCGTAGAGAGAGCCCGCCAATCGAAAACACAGTTTGTACCATTGTCAGAAGAGAACAATAATGAGGATATGCCTTTCATAGCAAGCCATTTAAAAAAGGCGGCAATTCTCGTTGATAGCAGAACAGCAAGTTCTGGAGAAACCTTAGCTCGTTTTATAAAAGACTATTGTCATCGTGGAAAAATATATGGACAAGACAATACCAGCGGAGCAAACCTGTCGGGTAACATCACTCCATTTCAACTGCCACATAGTGGGATTACTTGCTATTATCCAGTTTGCGTTGACGAAGACTTCGCTTTAGTATGTAAAACAAAAGAAATAGGAATCAAGCCAGATATAAAGATTCCGCTACCACTTCCCGCCTCTCTCAAAGATAATATTGACACATGGGTCGTATGGGTTGCAAAGAAATTGAAATCAAACTGATATCATAAAAACGTCTACCCCTATGACCCAAGAATACAACTGATAGACTACGACTTTGCACACTGCTCAGGCACCCATTGCGAGCAGGCTGGAAAATGCCTGCGCCACACTGCCTACAAGATGCTGGCAGGGAATAGGAATGAAACCTATACGATGGTGAACTCTGCCGTGATAAAGGGTGTGCAGCCCTGCCCGTTCTTCGAGCCCGACCGCAAGGAACGCTTTGCGTGGGGCATCTCTCGAATTTATGACAACGTGCGAGCAAGCGACCTTCGTGGTGTAAAGCTCAACGTTATGTCCTGTTTCGGCTCTGAAGTTTATTAACCCCAATCCGGTTTAAGAAACGCTCTTTCATGAGTTTCTTAAACCGCACACGCATCCTTTCGG
>NZ_DBHHRH010000007.1:0-6530 GCF_057240785.1 Alloprevotella sp.
TGGAATATGGGACATAAGGTAGCTGACTACACTGAGCTGGTGCTCTGGTGGTCGCACTGATATGCCCCCCAAATGTTGGTATAAGAACAGACCAACCTTCGAATAGAGGACGATGATAATCGTTCCTTTATGCGCCAGTTGGTCTGATATTTACTGCTTACTTACGATATTTACAGCATCCAGGGAGTTTGTCATAAGTGGCTTGTGAGGCTTTTATATTGCCGCTATCGTGGCCTGAATCCGCTACCGCTTTTTGCACTTTCTTGGTATCTGTCTTGGTGTTGTCATACACAAGGGTGAGTTTTTGCGCTTTAAGGTTCCAGGTAGCTGATAGAACTCCAGAAACAGATTTAGCCGCTTTTTCTATGCGTGGCTTACACATTTCATTACAGTTCCCGTTTACAGGGATTTCTGTTTTCACTGTTTTGGCCTGCATAGTTGTGCTCATGGCAACAACAGTAAGCATTGTTAAAATCACTTTCTTCATTTTCTTGTTATATTAAGTTATTGATTCATCATACTTTCTTTGCCAGCCAGCTGTGCACTGGCATCAACAGCGAAGGTTCCATTCGTCACAATCTCTTCGCCTTCAGCCAAACCATCCGTGATGACATAGCCATTGGATAGCGAAGGACCTAATGTTACACGTCGTAATCTAAAGGTAGCTTGCGTTTCTCCCGTGTCTTTTACATAGACAATACTTCTTTTTCCTGTCCACATCACGGCACTCTTTGGCACGATAATCTCACCATGGTATTGCTTCATATTAGCCACAATGTTGCCAGTCAAGGTCATTTCGGGCTTAAACCATCCATTTGTATTATTCATTTCTACGCGCACACCAGCTGTCCTACTGGAAGAATCAATCATGGGATCTACGAAACTTACGCTACCTGTGAACACTTCTCCAGGCATTGCTTCGGTAGTAAAGTGAATCTTTTCGCCAACATGAATAAATGGTAAGTCGCTTTCATATGCTTGGAACATGGCCCAAACCTTATCGAGATTTGCAATCTTCATCAACACCTGTCCTTGTTTGACATAGTCACCTTGATTGATATTCTTTTGAATCACAGTACCCGAAGTATTTGCCTTCAGCGTGGTGTAGGGGGAGGCTTTGCGTGTATGCATCAGTTGATTAATCTGTTCTTCCGTAATATTCAGCAGTCTAAGCTTCTCAATAGCTGCGTCAATCAGCGGTTTCTTTTGGGGCGATTCAGGGAAGTTCAGTGCTGCAATCAGTTCTTGTTCAATGGCGTATAGCGTCGGAGAATAGATTACAGCCAATGCTTGTCCACGACTAACACGGTCGCCCGACGCATTGATCAATAGTTTCTCGATGCGTCCTTCCACGTAAGATGACTGCGTTTGTTCTAAGCGCTGGTCGGGCAATATCTTCCCGAATAGGCGCACTTCTTTGTTTGTTGCTCCGCTGCCAACAACCTCTGTCTCGATATTTGCCAATGCCACGGCCTCATCACTCATCACGATAGCATTGGAATCGGTTGTTGTTGCGCTTTGCTTTTCATCGTTGACAGGGATAAGATCCATCCCACAAATGGGGCATTTTCCGGGGTGATCCTGTCTCACTTGTGGGTGCATAGAGCAGGTATATATCGTTTTTCCTCCCGAATGTTGGTGTGCATCTGTTGCGTGAGTGGGGCGGAAGAGGAGCCACCCCAATAGGAGTCCTATCGTCAGCGCAACGGCAAACGATAGCAGGATATGTTTTCTTATAAAATCTTTCATCATCTTTTGCTTCTTTTGGCTACACATTCTTTTACTTCACATCGCGTGCAAGGAGCTGGATAGCCTCTGCTGTGATGGTGTTATATTGCGCATTGGCTTCGGCTTTTAAGAGGTCGTAGTCGATGCTTTCGCGTGTCGTTTGAAGAATATCTGTGAGCGATGCCGCCCCCGTAGCATATTCTTTTTGCATCAGTTCGAGCGTTCTGTTGAGCAAACTCACCTCACTCTCATAAAGCTTCAATTTGCGTTTTATATCGTCAGCACGCTGTTCAATGCTGAGATATGTGCTTTGAAGTGCATCCAACTGACGTTGATAATTGTAGGCTGCGCTACGTTCCATGAGTTGTGCACTACGGATAGCCGACGTAATCTTTTTGCGATAAATGGGGATTGTGACGCTCACCATGGGCATCACCATATCTTTTCCGTTCATGTTGGGCTCCATTGGCATGTCAACTTTCCCATTGAGCATATATTGAAGTCCCACACCTATCATGGGCATACCTTTTGCTCTGGCCTGCTCTTCTTGTGATTTAAACGCCTTTTGGATAGCCGAATACTGTGCGAGTTTGGGATTGTTTCGTTCAATCTCTGTCCAATTAAAGGTGGGCATCTGCCGTAATGGGATGGAATCGGGTAGGGACAAAGCTACATCTGGCTGCCGATGCAGCGTGATATTAAACTGCTGCTTTTGTAAAGTCAGTTGGGTTTCAAGACTTTCCGTTTGTTCTTTCAATCGCTCCTCTTCTGCATCAAGGCGTAATTGGTCGCTCATTTTCGTGTTACGCCCTGAAGTATAGTTCGTATAAAGATAGATAGCCACCTTTTTAATATCGTTTAAAAGCGCGCGTTTCTGTTTTACAGCTTTCACCTTTTCTTGCGTCGCGAGTATGGAATACCATTGTTTCTCAACGTCGAAAGCTAACGATAAGCTTTTTTCGCGAAACTTCTGGTAGGCCTCTTGCGCTTTATATTCCATTTGTTCGCGACCTGCTTTCAGTGTGCCAAACCATGGAAACATCTGCATAATGGTTATAGTCGTACGCTGTTTCCCAAGGCCGACACTTAGCTGTGGATCGCTCAAGACACCCGCACCTTGCGCATTGGCCATTTGCGCCTGATAGGCCTGATATTCACTCTTCAGACCGGGATTGTTGCGTATTGCTTCGGCAATATACACGGCCAAACTATCTTCTTTATTGTCTATTCCTGTCGCATGAGCACTGCCATAGCAGGCGAATAGTCCTATGCATAGGAAATACAAAATCTTATTCTTCATGCTCATTGTTGTTTGCAATCATACTTTTCTTTTGTTCACGTTTCAAGGCCGATTCACGCCACCAGCATTGGAAAACTGGCACAACAAACATTGTCATGGTCTGTATTAACATGCCGCCAAAGGTAGGAATGCTCATCGGAACCATAATATCTGAGCCCTTTCCTGTGGATGAAAGCACGGGCAATAGCGCAATAAGTGTTGTCGCAGTGGTCATTGCTGCTGGGCGAACACGCTTCATTCCAGCTTCAACAACAGCCTCGCGAATCTCTAAAGGACTACGGGGTTGTCGTTTTAAGAACACCTGATGGATGTAGGTTCCCATCAAAACACCATCGTCTGTAGCGATGCCAAAGAGTGCGATAAAGCCTACCCAAACGGCAACACTGAGGTTGATTTGTCCCATACCAAAGAGGGTTCGCATATTCACTCCCGCGATATTGAAGTTAAAAAACCAGTCTTGTCCGTAGAGCCAAATCAGGACAAAGCCGCCCGCAAAGGCTACAAAAACACCCGAGAAGTGTATCATTGAGGCCATGACGCTTTTAAATTGGAAGAAAAGGATCAAGAAAATGAGAATCAACGTAATAGGAATGACTACCTGAAGGCGTTCTGCAGCATGAATCTGTTGCTCGTAAGTGCCCGTAAATTTATACGTGACACCCTTAGAAAGTTTAATCTTTCCATGAGCTACAAGCTCGTCAATGTGTTTTTGAGCTGCATGAACAACATCCACTTCTGCCTTGTTTCCCACCTTATCAAACGTGACATAACCCATTAAAAACGTGTTTTCACTCTGAATCATCGTCGCGCCTTTGACGAAATCAAAGGTTGCCAGTTCACCCAAAGGAATTTGTGTTCCTTCGGCTGTTGGGACAAGTATTCCGTTTAACACATCGGGGTCGTCTCGCAATTCACGTGCATAACGCACACGAATAGGGAATCGTTCGCGCCCCTCAACGGTGCTTCCTTCAGCCATTCCACCGATAGCTGTCTCGATAACACGTTGCACAGTCCCCACTTGAATGCCATAACGTCCGAGTTTTTCTCTGTCGAGATGAATCTCTATATAAGGTGCTCCTTCTGCACGATCATAATACACAGAGGCTGAGTTGATGTCGGGTGTCGCTTTCAAAGCCTTCTCCATTTGCAAGCCTGCCTGCTCAATCGAAGCCAAATCAGGACCATATATCTTTAATCCCATAGGGGCTTTCATCCCCGTTGACAGCATCACTTGCCGAGTTGCAATGGGCTGTAGTTTCGGACTTCCTGTCAATCCAGGGACATTAGCGGCCTTAACAATCTCTTTCCAAATGTCATCTTCGTTTTTAATCTCGTCTCTCCACAGACGTATATAGTCGCCATTCTTGTCGCGAATGCGTTTACCATCATCGTCCAATTGGTATTCGGGTTTGTAGTTGATGGTTATCTCATACATTTGAATGGGTGCCGGGTCGAGAGCACTTTCTACACGTCCCCATTTGCCAACAACCGATTCTACTTCGGGAATGGCTTTTATGCGCTGGCCCAAAATCTTGCAATTCTGTATGTTTTGTTCAACACCACTGTGGGGCATACTTGTGGGCATGAGCATGAAAGTGCCTTCATCTAAGGTGGGCATGAACTCACTTCCTGTCTTTGTCCAAATCATTCCGCCGGCAATCAGGGTCAATATGGGGATAGACATAAACTTCCATCGGTGGTTTAAACACCAACGAAGGATTTGCTCATACTTGAGCACGAGAAGCCAAAGGATAGATAGGATGCCCCCCACAGTAATGATAACGAACAGTAAATTGAGTAACATTCCATTCTGTGGCCCTAAAGGAAGCCACACACTTGAAAGCTCATAGGTAGCTAAAAGCACCACAATGGCAATAATCAGCATGTTGGTGCTGACTGTCCAATGCATGATTTTGAAGGTGCGCGGCACTCGTTTTTTGAAAATTTTCAATGCCCATCGTTTTGGAATCCTTAGTGAGAAAATCCAGTAAGCTAACGTCGGGAGGATTAAAATGCCTAAAAGCAGGGCTAATAATAGGGCAAAAGTCTTTGTGAAAGCCAATGGATGAAACATCTTTCCCTCTTGTGCCTGCATGGCAAATACGGGTAGAAAGCTGATAACCGTAGTGCCCATGCCCGTCACAACTGCCCCCGAAACCTCATGAACAGCATTCAAAATCAATGCTTCTAATTGCTTACCGCGGGCATTGGGAGCAGTGCTCAGATGACGAACCACATTTTCCATGAACACAACTCCTACGTCAACCATCACACCAATGGCTATAGCGATACCACTGAGTGCCACGATATTAGCTTCAACCCCGAGGAGTTTCATGATGATAAACGTGGTCAATACAGCCAAAGGCAGCATGGTTGCAATCACGAAAGAAGCGCGTAGGTTAAGCACCAGGATAAGAACAACAATGATACAGATGAGAATTTCGTGCATCAGTGAGCTCTCAAGTGTGCCAATCGTCTCTTTAATCAATCTGGTACGGTCGTAAAAAGGCACGACGGTGACGCGTGATTTAGAGCCATCTTTTAACGTTTTCTCAGGCAGCCCCCCTTGCATTTCGGCAATCTTTGCTTTCACATTGTTGATGACGTCCATGGGATTACTGCCGTTACGTGCCACGACAACGCCGCCCACAGCCTCTTGCCCTTCCTTGTCAAGTCCGCCACGTCTGTAGCCGGGTCCAAACGAAACCTTAGCCACATCCTTAACTCTTACGGCCACACCATGGCGATCTGTGATGGCAGCCTCTTCCAAATCTTTCAGCTTTTTGACGTAACCGAGGCCGCGAATCAAATATTCTGCGCGGTTCACTTCCATTGTTCCCGCGCCTACATCGATATTCGAATTCTTCACAGCCAACATGACTTGTACGAGATTCAGGCCGTAAGCGCGCATAGCTTCGGGATTGAGATCAACCTGATATTCTTTCACATAACCACCTACTGAAGCCACTTCGCTGACCCCTTCGGCCGAACTTAATTGGTATCTTACATAGTAATCTTGAATGGTTCTCAATTCCTGGGGATCCCAACCACCGGCAGGTTTCCCCGTTTTGGGGTTTCGTCCTTCGAGCGTATACCAATAAATTTGGCCTAATGCCGTGGCATCTGGCCCGAGTGTTGGTTTCACTCCTTCAGGCAATAAACCGGCAGGAAGCGAGTTGAGTTTTTCCAAAATGCGTGACCGGCTCCAATAAAAGTCGACACCATCATTGAAGATAATATAGATAAATGACATACCGAACATCGACGTTGACCGAATGGTCTTGACACCGGGAATTCCTAATAATGCCGTTGTTAGGGGGTATGTGACTTGCTCTTGAATATCTTTTGGTGAGCGCCCCATCCAATCTGTTGCGATGATTTGTTGGTTATCACCAATGTCGGGGATAGCATCTACAGCCACAGGATTGCGTGGTATGAAACCGCTATGCCAGTTAAAGGGGACGGTAGACAGCCCACCTATTATAATCAATATCAACACAAG
>NZ_DBHHRH010000008.1:0-9727 GCF_057240785.1 Alloprevotella sp.
AGCTCACGTTATTCTAACCTATAATTTGCGTGAAACAATTATACTTCGGTTTTAGGGCAAGGCCGAAAGGATGCGTGTGCGGTTAAAAAAAATCATGAAAGAGCGTTTCTTAAACCGAATTGGGGTTAATAAAAAATAAAAAGAGAAGATCTCGTTTTTAGCTCAAAAGAGTCTGTCGAATATGAACTCAAAGAATTATAGGTATCTAAAAGTTGGGTATTTTCTGATTTCAGGTAACCATAAGGTATTAATATACATATAAATTAAAACAAAGATTATAATAATCTCGGAAACAAATTTACAGAAAATTTTTATATAACAAATTATTCCTACATTTTTTGAAGTTTTGAAAAGAAAACATTTATCAATGTTCATTCTAAAAAGCGGAGAAGTCAGAAGAGGTTCAGAAATTCATAGGCAAAAACAAACAATTATAACTGCAAATCATACGAACGATCTCATTGGTATAAAGCACAAGTCTGAATAAACAAAGTTTTATTTTCTTAAAAATATCTTTATTTTTGCGTTTATAAAAGTTCTAGACTTATACCTCTAAGTTAATCTTCTTACTACAATGAAAACACCCAAAACAATCTCACACATCCGCGTACTCAACGACTCGTTTGAATTTCAAAGCAACGAAGAGCACCAACAAGGTGTTGCTAAAATGGCTGCCGAGTTTGCCGATGCTTTTGGCATGAAGAAATACGGAGAACTCCTTGGACTCTTACACGACAAGGGGAAAGAACAAGAAAGCTTTCAACAACACATCAAGAAAGAAAGTGGCTTTCAACCCAACATCAAAGTAAACGGTAATTACCATCATGCCTATGTGGGAGCACTCCTACTAAAGAAACATTTCCCAAAACTTACGCTATTCCTCACAAACTGCATCGCAGGGCATCATCGCGGTTTATATGACGCTGGCGATGAGAAAGAATTGCTCAAAAACCAGATTCCGCAGGATGTCACGGATGAGGTTCCACAAATAGATATACAACTGCCACAAATCAAACTAGAAGTTGCAGATTTACACCACCTCGAGCGAATGTTGTTCAGTTGCCTTGTTGATGCTGATTATTTGGACACGGAACATTTCATGCAGCCTGATCAAACACGTTTGAGAGGAACAAAAGCATCTATGTCTGAATTACTCCAGAAATTACAGCTATGGGTCGATACTCTAAAAGAAAAATCAGAAGATACTCCCGTCAATCACATTCGCAATTATGTGCAAGAACAATGCGTTAGTGCCAGCAATGCGGAAACAGGCGTTTTCAGTTTGACCGTCCCCACAGGTGGAGGAAAAACACTATCTTCTGTACTCTGGGCTCTGAATCATGCTGTCCGTAATAACCTGCAACGAATCATTATCGCTATACCTTACACAAGTATTATAGTTCAAACAGCGCACGTCCTAAAAAACATTTTTGGAGAAGAAAATGTTTTGGAACACCATTCTAATATCGACTTTAGCAACAATAAAGATTCAGAACTAACAAGCCGCTTGCTGCTGGCAACAGAAAATTGGGACTACCCCATCATCGTTACAACCAACGTACAACTCTTTGAATCATTATTCAGCAATAGACCGTCCGCGTGCAGAAAACTACACAACATAGCCAAGAGCGTACTGATTCTAGACGAGGTACAAACTTTGCCCATCGATTTTCTCCGCCCTATCGTTGACTCTCTCAAGACGCTAAATCGAGTGTTTGGCACATCCATTCTTTTTACTACTGCCAGCCAACCCGTTTTAACAGGAGAGCTTGAAGGAGAAAACACACTCATCAAAATCAAAGGATTCTCTCATATCAAAGAAATAGTCCCTTCGGATGCTAAACTTTATGACAAGCTGCGCAGAGTAGATCTCAAGATTGACGATTCCGCTAAAGATTACGAGGAGATTGCAACCCAACTCTCCCAGCACAAACGAGTGCTCTGCATCGTTAATACGCGCAAAGATGCAAAAGAAATCTTTGAACGCCTACCTAAAGAAGGTATTACGCTGCATCTTTCACGCATGATGTGCCCTCAGCACATCCGAGAAACAATTGAGCAGATAAAAGACGCTCTAAAAAATGAAGAAAACGAAATTATTCGTGTCGTTGCAACTCAGCTGATAGAAGCTGGCGTTGATATAGACTTCCCCATCGTTTTCCGCCAACAAGCAGGACTCGACTCTATCCTCCAAGCGGCTGGCCGCTGCAATCGGGAAGGGAAAATCAAACGTGGAATTACACATGTATTCAGTCTACAAAAAATCAGCAACTTGCCGCGAGGTTTTATTTCTAGAACCAATAGTGCCCGTATGGCTTTAGCGAAAGACTCTGACTGGTTTTCTCCTGAAACTATGCAACAATACTTTCGCCAGCTCTACTCCCGCACACAAACATTTGATAGTAAAGATATAAAAAACCTGCTCTACAACTTCTATTATATGCAGTTTGAAACAGCAGCAAAGGCATTCCAACTCATTGAGGACAATACCATTCCCATCATCATAAATTGGAAAGACAGTCTCAGCCTTATTGACGATGCTGAGAGGTTCACGCCAAGCTATTCACTCATGAAACAACTGGCACAATACACCGTCAGCGTTCGCCAACAAGATTTCAATAAACTGAGAGAAGCTGGAGCTATAGAAGAACTTTTCCAAAACATTTTTGTTGTTAGAGATAAACTGTTCTATGACGAAAAAGTAGGCCTTATCACCACAAACCACTGGATTGAAGAAATACTAATAAAATAAACAATATGGAATATCACGACAAAGAATTTTGTCTGGAAGTATGGGGACCACTTGCCTGCTTCACGCGCCCAGAACTGAAAGTAGAGCGCGTGAGCTACGATGTAATTACGCCCTCTGCTGCCAGAGCCATTTTCGAAGCTATCTTTTGGAAGCCTGCCATCCGTTGGCAAATCACTCGAATAGAAGTGCTCAACCCTATCAAATGGTTCAACATTCGACGCAACGAAGTGGGGGCTGTCGCTTCTGCAAAGAAGAATGCTTCCCCTATCTTCATTGAAGAGAAGAGACAACAAAAAAACTCGCTGATGCTGAGAGATGTTCGATACCGACTCTATGCTAAATTAGTTTTTATTCCCAAGCAGAATAGAAAATATCTGGACACACGCAATCCCGAAATAGATAGAGAAGAAGCAGAACTTCTCCACAAAAACGAGAACCCAGGAAAATACAATGCCATGTTTGAAAGACGTGCAAGTAAGGGACAATGTTTTAACCAGCCGTATCTCGGCACTCGAGAGTGTGTAGCTTCTTTTCGACTCGTCCTCCCGGAATCGGAACAACTCACACCTCCTATTAATGAAACGAGAGACTTAGGACTGATGCTCTATGATATGGATTTCGAAAACAATCCAGAAGACCCCGATGCTATGTTTTATCGTGCTCGTATGGAAAATGGCGTAATAAATGTTCCACTAAAAGATAGTGAGGAGGTACTAAAATGATTCTAAAAGCTTTATACGACTATTACCAACGAAAATCGGAAGAACTACCTGCTTTCGGCTGCGAACTAAAAGAGATAGGCTTTATTCTTGTTATCGACAAGGATGGCAATTTTCTACGCTTTGAAGACAGACGCATTGATAAAAAGAACGCATCGAGTTTTTTGGTAAGAAAACATGTTGGAAGAAGTAGTGCCCCAAATGCCAACCTTTTATATGACAATTGCTCCTATGTCCTCGGATATTCAACAGAGGGAGATATCGACTCAAATGCAAAATATATAAGTGTCTTCAAAGCTAAAGTAGAAGATCTCTACACAAAGCTTCCTAATAATAGCGCAGTTTCTGCAATATGGAAGTTCTATCAAAAGAATCCTGCAGAAAATCTATTGAAAGTGCAAGCTGATCCATTATGGCCTGAAATAGAGAAAAATCTCAACAAGAAATATTCAACCTTTTCTTTTTTGTTAGAAGGAGAAACAACTATTGTGGCTGCTCAAAAAGACGTGATAAACGCTGATGAAGAAAAGGAGGGAAATGAAAAAGAACAGCTATGCCTAATTACAGGAAATCAAGGAAAGGCTGTAGATGTAACAACTGCAACTATGATTGCAGGTAGTCAAGCTACGGCTAAATTAGTTGCCTTTCAAGTAAACTCCGGCTATGACTCTTACGGGAAACAAAAAGGATTCAATGCTCCTATTTCTCAAAAGGCTGAATTTGCTTATACTACAGCATTAAACCACATACTATCAGCTAATTCTCGCAATAAATTCCTTGTTGGTAATCGCACTTACCTGTTTTGGGGTTCCTCAAATAGCAATGGTAATCAAGAAACAGAAAGCAGCATTTTTGCAATGTTTGGTTTTAATGATTCAGAGGAAGAAGATCCCAATGCACGCATTTACCAAATTCGAAAAGTATTCGAAGGAATCTATTCAGGAAGTATTAAGACCGATTTGAACGACCGTTTTTATATTGCTGGACTGGCTCCTAATGCTGCACGCATAGCGATCGTTTATTGGGCAGAACTTCCGCTAAAAGAATTCGCTCATACCATTCTTCGACATTTTGAAGACATGGACATCGTTGATACACGAAAAGAGAAAAAGCCATACATGGGATTAAAATCTATACTGGCTACAGTAACCTTGGGAGGCAAATCGTCTGAAGCAACTCCTAACCTCCCAGACGCAGTAATCAAAAGTATCTTCCAAGGCCTCCCCTATCCTGATACTCTTTACCATAGCTGTCTTCGCAGAATTCGGGCAGAACAGTCTGTAAGCATCACACGAGCTGCAATCCTCAAGGCATACTTAAACAGAAAATACACAAATCAAAAACCTATACAAATTATGTTAGACAAAGAGAACACCAACCAAGGCTACTTATGCGGCCGCTTGTTTGCAGTCATTGACAAACTACAAAACGATGCAAACCACATCCACTCCATCCGAGAGCGGTACATGAATGCTGCAAGCTCCACCCCCGCAACGGTTTTTGCAACCATTCTTAACCTCTCGGCTATTCATGCAAACAACTTAAACAATGAAGGGAGTCGTATTTTCTATGACAAACTCAAGCAAGAAATCATCTCTAAGATAAACGCTGATGGTTTCCCCTCCCATCTCGACTTGCAAGACCAAGGACGCTTCTTTGTGGGCTACTACCAGCAAATGCAATCCTTCTTCTTAACAGAAACAAAACAAACTGAAGAATAAACCTAAAACAACTATATAATTATGTCAGAATTAAAAAACAGAATTGATTTCGTTTACATCTTTGATGTACAAGACGGCAACCCTAATGGTGACCCTGATGCAGGCAACCTGCCTCGAATAGATGCTGAAACAAGTCGTGGTATCGTAACAGACGTTTGCCTGAAACGAAAGGTGCGCAACTATGTTCAACTATCAAAGAACTGCACGCAAGGATATGATATTTTCATTAAAGAGAAAGCAGTGCTCAACACACTGATTGATGCTTCCCATGAAGATGAAACAGTTAAAGCAGCTGATACGAAAAGCAAGACAGCAGCAGCTCGGGACGTGATGTGCAGCAAATACTACGACATTCGCACTTTTGGAGCCGTAATGTCTATGGGAAAAAATGCCGGACAAGTTCGTGGCCCTATCCAATTCACTTTTGCACGCTCCGTAGATCCCATTGTTCCAGCAGAACACTCCATTACAAGAATGGCTGTTGCTACAGAGAAAGAGGCTGAAAAGCAAAATGGCGATAACCGCACTATGGGTCGCAAAGCCACAATCCCCTATGGTCTCTATGTTTGTCATGGCTTCGTATCGGCCAGCTTGGCAAAGCAAACAGGCTTCTCGGAAGAAGACTTTACACTCTTTATTGACGCGCTCAAAGGAATGTTCGATTGCGACCGCTCTGCCGCACGTGGTTTGATGAGCGCACAGAAACTCATTCTATTCCGCCACGATTCTGTTTTAGGTAATGCTCCTGCTAACAAACTCTTCGATTTGGTCAAAGTGGAAAGAACCACGGACAATGTTCCCCGCTCCTTCTCTGACTACCAAGTAACGATAGATAAAACTCAACTCCCTGCAGGAGTTAGCGTTGAAGAAGTCATCTAAATATATGTACGCAGAAGACGATATGCTCATGTTGTCGGGGATACAGCACTTCAAGTTCTGTCCCCGACAATGGGCTTTAATCCATTTAGAACAACAATGGGAGGACAATCGTCTGACAACAGAAGGTAGCCTGATGCACCGAAATGTGGACGATCCGTTCTATCGGCAGAAATGCGGAGATAACATTTGCTTACGCTCTGTTCATATCGCCTCCAAAGAACTGGGACTATACGGAATAGCAGATGTAATCGAACTTCATCCTACATCCAATGAAACTAACAGCATACAACATCCCAAATATCCTGGACTGTGGACGCCGTTTCCTATCGAATATAAACACGGCAAACCCAAAAGAGACGAAACTGATGAGGTACAGCTAACAGCACAAGTGATGTGCCTAGAAGAAATGTACCATATTCAGCTACATAAAGCGTACTTCTTCTATGGAGCTATAAAACATCGGCAGGAAATAGAAATAACAGAGCATTTACGAAGCATCGTAAGAGAGATAGCAGAAAAGATGCATCACATATTCAATAAGGAACTACTCCCCGCTATCAATCTTCAACACCATTGCCAGAATTGCTCGCTCAAAAATAATTGTATGCCAAGTTCTGCTAAAGCTACAAAAGTTGCAACCTATCTCAATAAATATCTCTATGAGAAAACTCCTTAACACACTCTATATCACTACGCCAGAGGCCTACCTCAGCAAAGACAGCGAGAATGTTGTAGTATCTGTCAAGCAAGAAGAAGTTTTCAGAATTCCCATTATCAATATAGAGAGCATCGTTACTTTCGGCTATATGGGAGCTAGTCCTGGACTCATGAATCTCTGTGCTGAAAAAGGAGTCTCACTCACATTTCTTTCTCCAATAGGTCGCTTTATCGGACATTTTCAAGGCCCAACACGCGGCAATGTCCTACTCCGAAAAGCACAATATCAAAATGCAGACGACGAAGAATGGTCACTACAAATCTCTCGATTGCTCATCGCTGCCAAAATACGAAACTATCGCAACATTGTGCAACGCTGCATACGTGACTATGGCTCATTTCCCGAGATTGAACAAATTTCAAAGACTCTCAACTTCAGGAAAAATGAAGCTCTACAAGCTGATAACAAAGACACACTAAGAGGGATAGAAGGCATTGCAGCTAACGAATACTTTTCCATCTTCCCCAATCTAATCACACAACAAAATACAGATTTCCCTTTTAACGGTCGAAATAGACGCCCTCCAAAAGATCCAGTTAACACCTTACTTTCTTTTGCATACACTCTTATCGCCAATGACATAAAAGCAGCTTTAGAAAGCGTAGGTCTTGACCCTTACGTCGGTTTCTTCCATGCGCTACGCCCTGGACGAGCAGCCTTAGCATTAGACTTAATGGAAGAACTCAGAGCCTATCTTGGTGATCGCTTCATCCTATCTCTCATCAATCGCAAACAAATCACTCGGGCCGACTTCCTTCAACAAGGTGAGAATGGTATCCTACTTACCGACAAAGGACGCAAAGTGTTTCTTGCATCATGGCAAAGTCGGAAACGAGAAACCATTATACATCCTTATCTGAATGAAAAAATAGAAATCGGTTTAATTCCCCATGCCCAAGCTATGCTCCTTGCACGATACATACGCCACGACATTGATAACTACCCCGTTTTCTTAATTCCCTAACACCATGAAACTTCTCATAACCTACGATGTGGAAACAATCACAAAAGAAGGACAGAAAAGACTCCGCCTTGTAGCAAAAGCTTGCAAAGACCACGGGCAACGCGTTCAAAATTCAGTTTTCGAATGCGACGTTGATGAATCCCAATTTGTACTTCTCAAACATAAACTCGAAAATATAATAGACAAGGAATCTGATAGCATCCGAATCTATCATCTAAAAAATAATTCACAACAAAGCACAATAATTATAGGTAAAATTACGTCTTATAACGTAGAAAGTCTCTTGATGATCTAAAATGCGAACCTTATGCTCTACATAAATCATCGCAGTTTCGCAGTCTCAGATTATCAACTACTTAACTTAAAGGAAAAGTCAGAAAGTTTATTCAAAGGAAATCCATACCAATACGTTCGCAAAACGTACCACATATTACCCTGACTTTCAGCCCTTTCCTTTTTATACTGTCGCACCCCGCTCGGGGTGCGTGGATTGAAACTGAATTTAATAGCATCACCAAATTTGTTCTAAAAGGTCGCACCCCGCTCGGGGTGCGTGGATTGAAACGTTATCCTGCCATACATCCGCCCCCCAATCGTCGGTCGCACCCCGCTCGGGGTGCGTGGATTGAAACTTTCTTTTGCTGCTCAAGAGCTACGACCATAGGTCGCACCCCGCTCGGGGTGCGTGGATTGAAACCATTGCGAAATACAAGAGTTTCAGCGAAAAGTTGTCGCACCCCGCTCGGGGTGCGTGGATTGAAACTGACAAAGCCGCCGCGGAAATGAGAGCCGCGGGTGTCGCACCCCGCTCGGGGTGCGTGGATTGAAACAGTTTTGCAGGCAAGCGAAAGGGAGCGGAAGATAAGTCGCACCCCGCTCGGGGTGCGTGGATTGAAACACTCTTGAAGAATTAACAGGCGAACTACAACAGTGTCGCACCCCGCTCGGGGTGCGTGGATTGAAACTGTCGATGCTATTGAGTACGCAGTACAAGAGGGGGTCGCACCCCGCTCGGGGTGCGTGGATTGAAACATACTATGGTTATTTGCTTTTTCCCACAAAAGAGGTCGCACCCCGCTCGGGGTGCGTGGATTGAAACATTATATCCGTTTTATTTGGAAAGTATAAAAAGTCGCACCCCGCTCGGGGTGCGTGGATTGAAACTTTCCCAAAATGGCGAAGCAAAAGCATCGAAGCAGTCGCACCCCGCTCGGGGTGCGTGGATTGAAACATACTTTTTTGGTAATCAATGTTTTAGCGTGTAAGTCGCACCCCGCTCGGGGTGCGTGGATTGAAACCGTTCGAAGTAAGAACAACTAATGTGTTACCAAGTCGCACCCCGCTCGGGGTGCGTGGATTGAAACAGCATACACTACTTCGTAATTTTGTGCTATCGCAAGTCGCACCCCGCTCGGGGTGCGTGGATTGAAACTTCTGTCATCGGGAGAGGGGAGTTTTGTTTTAGTGTCGCACCCCGCTCGGGGTGCGTGGATTGAAACTGTTTTTATCCTCTCATAGAGACTTAATACGATGAGTCGCACCCCGCTCGGGGTGCGTGGATTGAAACACAATCAAAAGACTAAATCCAAAAACAATTAAAGGTCGCACCCCGCTCGGGGTGCGTGGATTGAAACTGAACGAAATAGAAAGGTATAAATCAATTCTTGCTGTCGCACCCCGCTCGGGGTGCGTGGATTGAAACAGCGGAGAGGGTGAGGATGTAGCGGAGTTGTGGCTGTCGCACCCCGCTCGGGGTGCGTGGATTGAAACATGTCCGTGATTTGCTCTAGGAAGAAGCGGGGGAGGTCGCACCCCGCTCGGGGTGCGTGGATTGAAACGCTGTCCAAAGGCGCAGGCCAGAGGTGGAGGCATGTCGCACCCCGCTCGGGGTGCGTGGATTGAAACGGCTTTGGTGGAGATGCTGAAGCCAGGGTTGAGGGGTCGCACCCCGCTCGGGGTGCGTGGATTGAAACT
>NZ_DBHHRH010000008.1:9827-153773 GCF_057240785.1 Alloprevotella sp.
TGCTGAAGCCAGGGTTGAGGGGTCGCACCCCGCTCGGGGTGCGTGGATTGAAACTACAAGGGTTTCCTTATCTGCGCCGGGCAGTTGCGTCGCACCCCGCTCGGGGTGCGTGGATTGAAACTTCCGTATTGAGTGTTATCAATGCTGTTCAGGGGTCGCACCCCGCTCGGGGTGCGTGGATTGAAACTTCCGTATTGAGTGTTATCAATGCTGTTCAGGGGTCGCACCCCGCTCGGGGTGCGTGGATTGAAACTGGGGATAAATTGCTTGCCCGCGTTAATTCAGGCGTCGCACCCCGCTCGGGGTGCGTGGATTGAAACTAAAATGTCGCTGTAAGTGCTAACGACTGCATCTGTCGCACCCCGCTCGGGGTGCGTGGATTGAAACCCTTTTATTGAGTTCGCATTTAGCCTTCCTTTTGGTCGCACCCCGCTCGGGGTGCGTGGATTGAAACACTGTCAGTAGGGAACTCCGTGGAAGTTTTGGATGTCGCACCCCGCTCGGGGTGCGTGGATTGAAACCATGGGTACGCGTCGCAATCCTTTAACCTTGATTGTCGCACCCCGCTCGGGGTGCGTGGATTGAAACACTAGTTATTTGTGAGTCTACGGTCTTTCCCTGTCGCACCCCGCTCGGGGTGCGTGGATTGAAACTTCTAACAAAAAAGCATCTGAGGAGAAATGAATTGTCGCACCCCGCTCGGGGTGCGTGGATTGAAACGTGTTGAAGAGAATTCTGCTACTTGATTTTATTAAGTCGCACCCCGCTCGGGGTGCGTGGATTGAAACAATTGCGCGCCGGCTTGCGTGGGGTCCTGAAACTTAGTCGCACCCCGCTCGAGGTGCGTGGATTGAAACTTTGCAGCCACGCAAGCCGATGCTAGACGCAGGGTCGCACCCCGCTCGGGGTGCGTGGATTGAAACACATCCAGATTTGCCGCATAATCCATTTTATTCGTCGCACCCCGCTCGGGGTGCGTGGATTGAAACTGAAAAGAACGTCCGCAAGTTGTCTCGCAGTTGTCGCACCCCGCTCGGGGTGCGTGGATTGAAACTGTTATTAACAGTCCTGTATCCTGCGCGGATCATATGTCGCACCCCGCCCGGGGTGCGTGGATTGAAACCCTCTTTAGGGCGGAGATACGGTTACGGCGGATGCGGTCGCACCCCGCCCGGGGTGCGTGGATTGAAACCCACTTGGGAGTTTAGATATTTCACCTCTGTAAGTCGCACCCCGCCCGGGGTGCGTGGATTGAAACACGAGATGAACGCCAATTTGCTTTTGCCCTTGCGGTCGCACCCCGCCCAGGGTGCGTGGATTGAAACTTAATCCGTATGGATTTGTCAAGGCAATGAATGAGTCGCACCCCACCCGGGGTGCGTGGATTGAAACGTGAGCGGTCAGACCATGACCATTCCCAATGGCGTGTCGCACCCCACCCGGGATGCGTGGATTGAAACTGCATGGGCATTTGGCACAATGAGACTGGCGGAGTCGCACCCCACCCGGGGTGCATGGATTGAAACATCCTTAAACCATCGTCTAGACCATCAAAGCCATAGTCGCACCCCACCCGGGGTGCGTGGATTGAAACTCCGTGCTAACTGGTTTGTAAGAGGTCAGCCTCAACGTCGCACCCCACCCAGGGGGCGTGGATTGAAACTTCTGAACTATATGCGATTTGGTTGCGTGGTGAAGGTCGCACCCCACCCGGGGTGCGTGGATTGAAACCAGTATCTACAACTCATTCATTGAAAAACAAGGAAGTCGCACCCCGCCCGGGGTGCGTGCATTGAAACTGAGGTTGAACAGACACTACAGAGCCAGGAAAAGGGCGCATCCCGCGACAAAGATATTCTCTTATTCAATTTAATGGGGCTTTTCATTATCGGTATTAATAAGCACAATTTCCCCTTTTTCTCTTTATTAGCAATTTTTTACACAACGTTTTAGAAATAGCGTTAACTACTTCACATTCTCAAATTCTCCTTTCTCAAATTCCATATTAATTGAAAGGTCGTGTTATAAAAATTATACACCACAATACCTATTAAGACGTTTACAATAAAGTTTAAGCTAAGTTACTTTGACAACAAGGCCGATCAAAGGAGAAGGAATTTTGTGTATGTGAGCAATAAGTTCAAGTTTATCATTCTCCTCAACTATGAGATGAAACTCAAGAATGGGAAAACAAAGATCGTAAACTTCATCACGACACAAAAATTGAACAAGAATAAGAGGTTTGAAGGGAACAGGTTTGACAGAATATAAAACTCAGCATGGCGGGGCTATCGACACCCTCATAAGGCTAAGCCTCCTCCGTTCCAAGCTATCACGTCTCTACCATGCTGAACTTTACATTGCAAATGTAAAGAGAATATTCGATAAAAGTAAATTATAGCCGTTGGACGTTATGGCAAAACCAAACTACATTTACGATAATGATACTTTCTATCAGATGGTACAAGATAGTGCATACAGACATTACCATCCTTGCAGTTTTTTGTTTTATTTCGTATGTTTGCAATAGTTATCTAAAAGAAATAAAAAAACTCCCACGTTAAACCGCGGGAGCAAGAAATCTTCGGCTTATAGCCTTGTTGTGAAAAGTCTTTCACATCGTATCTGCCGCAAAGATACAGAATAATTTAAAATACAAACATAAAAACCTTAAAAAATGGAACAAAAGACACTCGGACTTGATCTTGGTACCAACTCTATAGGCATTTCTCTACGCAATCCCGCCCTTGGAGATAATCTCAAGGAACAACTAGAATATTTCTCTTCAGACATCTTTGAAGCAGGTGTAGGAACGGACAAAAGCGGAGAATTCTCCTACGCAGCACAGCGCACGACATTTAGAAGTGCTCGCCGCCTCAAACTACATCGCCGCCGACGCCTGCAGGCCACGTTGCGCCTATTGATGGACCACAATCTGTGTCCGCTTTCAGAAGAATCCTATAAACAATGGAGCGTTTATGATAAAACACAAAATCTGAAACGTGAATATCCTATTGGAGATGAAGGTTTCAATCGCTGGATAAAACTTGACTTCAATGCAGATGGTAAACCCGACTACACCAGTCCGTACCAATTGCGCTGCGAATTGGCTACCACGCAACTCGACTTCTCTTCTCCCGAAAACAAATTCAAACTCGGGCGCGCACTCTATCATATTGCTCAACGGAGAGGTTTCAAGAGCAGCAAGGGGGAGACGATTGCTGAACAGGAGAAAAATGAGAAGTTCAGCGCTAATAGCGACGATCTCGAACAAGAAATGAAGAAATCGGAGATGAAGCGCTCAAAAGGTCTTCGAGAACTGCTTGAAACACAAGGCTTGAAGACTATCGGCCAAGCATTTGCCTACTTAGAATCGCAAGGTACGCGCATCCGCAACAATGAAGATATCCAAGCAACGCGCGATCTCTACGAAAAAGAGATTACATACATTTTTAACTTCCAGAAAGAACTCAGCATAGAGAGCGAACTCTACAAACGGCTTGTCAGCACAAAGAAGGGCGAAGGTACCATATTCTATAAGAACCCCTTGCGGTCTCAAAAGGGACTTGTTGGGAAATGTACTCTCGAGCCGAAGAAGGGACGCTGCCCCATCGGCCATCCCGAATTTGAGAAGTTCCGCGCGTGGGCGTTTATTAACAACATACGCTATCGCCGCACTATTGATAGCGATTGGCAAGAGCCTACAACAGAAATGAAAGAAAGACTCTATCGCGAGATCTTCACCGCCCGCGTCAAAGCAGATTTCCTCTTCTCTGAAATTCGTAAGTGGCTTGAAAAAGAACTTGAAGTCCAACTCCATTGGGATAACAATAAGAGCCTCCGCACCATCAACTATGCAGACAAACAGAATGTTGCAGGATGCCCCGTCACCGCTCGCCTCGTCAAACTCTTAGGTACCGATTGGGAAAGATTCCAACAAGAAGGAAGGAAAGAACACAAGACACACAGCAAACAACATCCCACAAAACACACGGTTTGCTACAGTGCCTTAGATATTTGGCACGTCTGTTTCCAAGCAGATGAGTTGGAAGATATGCAAAGTTTTGCCAAAGATTCGCTCCAATGGGACGACGAGAAGTGCAAACTATTGCTACGCGTATGGACGAGTATTCCGCAAGGCTATGCCATGCTAAGTCTCAAAGCCATCCGCAACATCAATCGTATGCTGTGCCGCGGACTAAAATATAGTGATGCTGTAATGCTCGCGAAAGTGCCTGAGATTGCTGGCATGAACGAGAACGAGATTGACACACTCATCGAAACTTTCAGCAAAGACCTCAAAACAGAAGTTGATCGCACGAAAGACATTTATATCATCACAAACTCGCTCATCGCTGATTATAAATCACTCTCCTTCGAAGATCGATTTGCAGAACACGATACAAGCTATTGCTTGCAGGAGAGTGATAAAGAAGACATCGTTCAACATATCATCAAACATTTTGGAGAAGTCACTTGGGGGCTCATGGACGCTGAAGAGCAGGAAACGCTGATGAACGAAGTGGAACAGCTCTATCAAAACTTTTTCAGCAAAACGAAGCGTAATTTCTATGATATCCCAACCTATGCTAGTACGCTCCGCACGTTCCTTTGTGAAAAGTTCCCTCATGTTGACGAACAGGCATGGGCAAGGCTCTATCATCCCTCGCAGATTGCATCCTATCATCCAGAACGCGATAAGAACTGTCCCGATTCATGGCGTTTAGGTACACCAAACATTGAAGCCATTCGCAATCCTGTTGCTCTACGCACACTCAACATACTGCGCCGAAAAATCAACGCGTTGTTAGATGCCAATATGATTGATCCCCTGGAGACTCGCGTTGTGGTAGAGACAACACGAACTCTCAACGACGCCAATATGCGCTGGGCCATCAATCGTTTCCAAAAAGAGCGCGAAGAACAAAATAAAACCATTCGTAGTATTCTTGAAAAAGAATACACAACACGCGCTATCAGTGAGACAGACATCAACACTGCTCGCTATATTCTCGAACAACGCGAAGAACATATCTATCGGACAGAAAAAACAGGAGAACTTCAGCATGGATTCAGCTTCAACATTGATGCAAAGCGTTATAAGCTCTGGTTGGAGCAAGGCGGAATCTGTTTCTATACAGGAAAAGTCATCAACCTCACCAACCTCTTCGATGATAACGCCTTTGATATCGAACACACCCTGCCACGCAGCAAATCGTTCGACAACTCAGACGCCAACCTCACCATTTGCGACGCACATTATAATAGGTACATCAAGAAGAACATTCTCCCCGCACATCTGCCCAACTTCGAGCATGACCAGACCATCAATGGTACACTCTACACCGCCATTAAGCCACGTTTGGAAATGTGGAGAAAGCGTGTTGAACGACTCAAAGTTAATGTAGATTTTTGGAAGAACCGTACACGCCGTGCACAAGACAAAGATACACGCGACTATTGTATCCGCCAACGCCACCTCTGGCAAATGGAGCTGAACTATTGGCACGAAAAACTATCCCATTTCGAGATGGAAGAAATCAAAGAAGGTTTCCGCAATAGTCAGTTAGTGGACACAGGCATCATCACACGCCATGCAGCACTTTTCCTCAAGAGCCTCTTCAAAAATGTGGAGGTACAGAAAGGAAGTGTCACAGCTGATTTCCGAAAAATACTGGGAATCCAGAGCGTTAATGAAGCAAAGAATCGCGACAAACACTCCCACCATGCCATTGATGCCACCATCCTAACAACTATACCTATTGCTGCTAAACGCGATCGTATGTTAGAAATCTTTCTTAGAATTAAAGAACTCAAGAAGATTCTTTGTTTCTCTAAGGACACAAATAAACAGCAAGAGATTATAAGTCTCAACCAAAAATTACAATATGAAATAAATAGTTGTCATTTAGGTAACGACATCGCATCTCTTCCATCGTACATTGAAAACAATATTATCATTCGACATCTTCGCAAAGAACAGACACAACAAAACAGCCGTCGCACTATTCGTATCAGAGGAAAGAAAATTTATGTAACCGATCATCATGGAAACAAACATAAAAAGTGGAGTTCTGGTGACTCTATAAGAGGAGAACTTTCAGGTCAATCATTCTATGGTGCTATTACTCAATGGAAAAAAAAGACAAATCGTAACGAAACAACTAATCAGAAGGAACAGAACATAATTGATCCAACCATCTATTATGTCATCCGAAAACCATTAGTTTTCAAAAACAATACCAGTGCTCCAGGCTTCTCTAGTTGGGAAGATCTTGAAAAACAGATTGTGAACAAAGCACTCATACCAATGATGAAAAGTCAGTTTTGCGAAGGAACTTCCTTTAAAGAAGCATGTGGACAGCCTATATATATGCTTAACAGAAAGGGAGAAAAAATAAATGTATTACGCCATATTAGATGCTACGTTCGTATTAAAAATCCTATTGCAGTAAAGCAGCACACCTTTCTATCAAATAAACCATATAAACAGACTGTTTATGCAAGTGTAGGAAGTTTATATGCAGCTGCAGAATACACAAATGGGAATAAAAGACAATTCGTCATATATTCTTTGAAAGATATTGCGCAAAACAAGAAAAAGAACAATGAAATAATTCCTAGCAAAATTCTTAATGGGACGAAAACACTAACACTTCAGCGGCTCTTACACGCTAAAGACTCAATTTTAATATATGAGGAATCTCCTGAAGAATTAAAGAAACTTTCAATGACAGAACTTTCAAAACGGCTGTATGTAATTAAAGGTTTTGAAGCTGCAATAACACGTATTAAAGCAGTTAATCATCTTTACAATATAGACGAAACAGGAGAAACTATAACTGACTATCAAAATTTGCCTATCACAATCAGATTAAGTCTTAATAAACTCAAGTTCCTTCTTCATGGTTATGATTTTAAATTTACAACAAGTGGTTTAGAATTCTTAGATAAATGATCAAGAAAACGCTCTACTTTGGAAATCCTGCTTACCTCAACCTCCGCGACAGACAGCTTGTTCTCCGTCTGCCCGAGGTTGAGCAGGCTTCCAATCTCTCTGCCACCTTCAAGCAAAAAGCGGAAAGGACCATCCCGATTGAAGACATCGGCATCGTCGTATTAGATCATCAGCGCATCACCATCACACAAGGCCTATTGGCAAAACTTCTCGACAATGAATGCGCCGTAATCACCTGCGACGAACGGCGTATGCCTACAGGACTGCTTCTTCCTCTCACTGGCAACACACTACAAAGCGAACGCTTCCGCCAGCAAATTGAATCATCTCTCCCGCTCCGCAAACAATTATGGCAACAAACCATCCAGCAGAAAATCCTAAACCAAGCCGCTGTTCTGCAACGCTGTAGCCACTACGAAACACGATGTATGAAAGTTTGGAGCGAAGAAGTAAAGAGCGGCGACACATCCAACTTAGAAGCTCGTGCTGCTGTCTACTATTGGCAACACTTCTTCCCCACTCATCCTCTTTTCGTTCGCGACAGAGAAGCAACAGATCCTAACCAACTTTTCAATTACGGCTACGCCATCCTGCGCGCAGTCATAGCCCGCGCTCTCGTAGTAAGTGGACTTCTCCCCACTCTCGGCCTTCACCACCACAACCGGTATAATGCCTACTGCTTGGCCGATGATATCATGGAACCTTATCGCCCCTTTGTCGATGAATTGGTATTTCAGTTAGTAGCTCAATACGATTTCTGGGCAGAAAACGCAATACTAACAACAGAACTCAAACGAGAGTTGCTCTCTATCCCAACGCTAGATGTCATCATCGGAGGTAAGCGCAGCCCACTGATGGTGGCAGCTGGCATCACGACAGCCTCACTCGCCAAATGCTTTGCAGGAGAACAACGCAAACTGATCTTTCCGCAATTCGCATGAAACGCTTTAGTGAATATCGCATTATGTGGGTATTAGTATTCTTCGATCTCCCTACGCTGACAAAAGAAGAAAAGAAAGCATACACCGAATTCCGCAAAAATCTCCAGCGGGATGGTTTCATAATGTTCCAATTATCCATCTATGCCCGCCACTGCTCCAGCATTGAGAATGCAAAAGTTCACATCAAACGTGTCAAATCTTTCCTCCCCGAATCTGGAAATGTTGGCATTATGAGTATCACAGACAAACAGTTTGGAGCTATCGAAATTTTCCAAGGAGCACGCTACAAAGCTCCAAACGCTCCAGGACAGCAACTCGAATTATTCTAACAAAAAAGGTCCCACCCTAATGGTGAGACCTTTTTTTGCATCATTTTTCTTTTTCTGCAACTAACACTTATTTGATTATAAATCAAACTCTTGCAAGCATCCAGTTGTGAACGATAATGCAAAGATACGATTCTGAAAGCAATTCACAACACCAGCGTCGGGGAGTTCTCCGTCGCTCGCGTTGTGAACGATAATGCAAAGATACGATTCTGAAAGCAATTCACAACCTTTTTGTAATTCTAATATTGTCATATTTAGTTGTGAACGATAATGCAAAGATACGATTCTGAAAGCAATTCACAACAGGTCGGGTACATTGAATGCACCGTTGCAAGTTGTGAACGATAATGCAAAGATACGATTCTGAAAGCAATTCACAACCGCGCGGCCGAATAGAAGAATTATCTCATGTTGTGAACGATAATGCAAAGATACGATTCTGAAAGCAATTCACAACTCCTCTGAATAATATTTCTCTTTTCATGTTGTTGTGAACGATAATGCAAAGATACGATTCTGAAAGCAATTCACAACCTCGAAGACAACCGCCTCACCTCCTTGCTTGTTGTGAACGATAATGCAAAGATACGATTCTGAAAGCAATTCACAACCGTTATCTATTTTGTCTGCAAGTGAACCAAGTTGTGAACGATAATGCAAAGATACGATTCTGAAAGCAATTCACAACGAGGTTAAAAGTTATTTGCTTGGGACAATCGTTGTGAACGATAATGCAAAGATACGATTCTGAAAGCAATTCACAACTATGATGCCTCCTGTTTTCTTTTAGGGCAAGTTGTGAACGATAATGCAAAGATACGATTCTGAAAGCAATTCACAACACAGACAAAGACATCTTGGCATAGAGCAAGTTGTGAACGATAATGCAAAGATACGATTCTGAAAGCAATTCACAACTATTGTGAGACAATCAAGACAGAGACAATGGTTGTGAACGATAATGCAAAGATACGATTCTGAAAGCAATTCACAACATGGCGCAGCCTTGGCAAGCAGTCCGAGATGTTGTGAACGATAATGCAAAGATACGATTCTGAAAGCAATTCACAACGATATGTTATCGGATAAAATCAAACAAGAGTTGTGAACGATAATGCAAAGATACGATTCTGAAAGCAATTCACAACAGCATTTCTTTTGCATGTTCAAACTCTTCGTTGTGAACGATAATGCAAAGATACGATTCTGAAGGCAATTCACAACCAAATCTTTTATGATCGTCATCGAAGGAAAGACAAAACCTACACTTACGATGAGATTTCCACAAATGGCTTAAAAATAAGACAGGCAGACTTGATATAATCACGACTGCCTGAATGTAGGGTCCAAACCTCTTACGAGGAATGATCCAGTGCAAAGATAATAACACTTCTTCAAAATCAAGTAATTATGAAGAAATTTATCGAAATTTTCAAAGAATCAAATCACTACAAGCATCTTTTAGGTAGTTTCGGGATCGGTCTGTGCTAAAGTTGTCCTGATTATGGTCTTTCTCCATACGTCCGATAATGCCAGAAAGTTGATGCCGCATGAGTTCTCTCAGTCTCCTTTGCTCCTACTCTATGAGTTTTACGAAATCTTTTGCGTCCACTTATTTTTCAAAATAAATTGTATATTTGCATGGGATTTACAGAGAATTCATTCTCTTGTACTTCCACCTGCGCCGGGGTGTTCCATGAAAAACCCGGCTTTTTTTATTCTTTTTGATAGATGAGACTCATCCATGATGAATAGTACTATGCCCCATTCTAAACAACTGCATCTGGTATTCATTTTCAAGGTGATCGATGTAAGCCCTCCGAAGAAGCGTTCGGCATTCGGTCCATCATGGGATTACTTTTCTTTAGAAATGAGAGTATTTTGTTCGTAACTTGTTATGTTGCAAAATATTGTTATCTTTGCAGCGTGTGAATGTCGAAGATTCGGCGCGATAACTTCAAGCTTTCCTTTCACACTTTCAAAGGTGGCTTCGGTCACCTTTTTATTTTTTCTAATTCAGTCCTTATTATTTCATTCGTTTGCCTCGCCTCTCCAGAAAAGAAATCATAGCCTTGTCAGTGTATATTACATAGCACTACTCACTTATGTATGATGCAGCGTGCAAACTCATACGCCAGCAGCATACAGGAAGAAGAGAAGAAGAGGAAGCAAGGGAGGAAGAATAAAACACCGACATGTGAAAATCCGCATCGCTCTCTCTGCAAAGAGAGCAATAACTTTTCAAAACACAAAAAGTCATAAAGTGCAACGGAAACTTCATGTACATCCCTACGAGGATATAAAAAAAGAAAAGCAATGATCCGTCGCCTTCCTCGTGTGTCTCGCGATAAACGCGAGACGAAGGATAACTTGATACATTGCTTTAGGGCAAAAGTAGCAATAACTTTTCAAAACACAAAAAGTTATAAAGTAAAACAGAAACTTCATGTACATCCCTACGAGGATATAAAAAAAAGAAAAGCAATGATCCGTCGCCTTCCTCGTGTGTCTCGCGATAAACACGAGACGAAGGATAACTTGATACATTGCTTTAGGGCAAAAGTAGCAATAACTTTTCAAAACACAAAAAGTTACGAATAAAATTCTCTCTTTTCTAAAGCGCTAAACAATAATGCACACAAAGATACGCCCCCGAAAGTAGCTCACAACAAAAAACCCAGCGATGAAGCTGGGAGTTGAGCGAGGGACGGTCTCTGAAGGTTAACCGCACCCCTCGCACTGCAAATATACGGAAAAATCTGTGTAATCTTCCTTTTTTGCAATTTTGATTGTCTTCAGCAGAAAAAGGCGAAAAAAACATATCTTTTATTTCATCGTCCATAGCCTTATTGCGTTTGAGAACAGAATAAGGCTGTCAGCTGATAGCCTTATTCTGTCAGCCGACACCCTTATTGTAGCGAAGCTGATGATAAGGAAAGCCGAAGCGAAGAGGATACATTCTCCTCTCTCTGCTTTGTTTTCATGCCGTCACGTCGTCACGTTGTCACACTTCCATTATAACAAACTGGAAACATGCATGGTGCGCGGGTGACAACAGCGTGACAACAAAATCAAAACACAAATCGTTGCCACACGTCTAAACTCCTGTTTATCAACCCATCAGCACTTCCGTGACAACGTGACAACAAAACAAATAGTTTCGTACGTGGAGGAAAAAAACGACAATATCCCATGCAGCATTCTGTGTCCTCTCCACGCTACACACATACAGCTCTAATGTAAATATATAGGGCGCAAAAGAGATGAAAGATAGAAAGGAGGAGAGGATGATAAAGTTTTTTTACGATTTTATTGCAGATTTTGTTAACTTTACTTGGCATAATAAAATATAGTATATATATTTGCCTATCCCAACTAAAGTTAACATCTATACAACTACTTAAATCATGCAAACAACACCGATGCTTTCGGCTCCGAAAGCAATAAAAAAGGCATTCCGCGACTACGCCGTCTTCAGTGGACGCTCGCGCCGGTCGGAATTCTGGTGGTTCGCACTATTCAACACGGTTGTGACCATGGGTTTGCAGTTTGCATTTTTCACGATCTCTGTTATCACGGGACTTGTTTGGGTAAAATTCCTTGTTTATCTCTATTCTTTGGCAACACTCATTCCGTCCTTCGCCGTCGCGGTGCGACGCTTACATGACACGGGACGGAGCGGCGGTTGGACTGTCGGGCTTTTCTTCTCGGCAATTCCAATGATACCTACTCTCCCTTTAGCCGTATGGAATGGCTATATCTGGGCAGTAGTGATTCTCTCTCTTTGCGCTCTGATCTGCTTAGCTCTCAGCATCACCATCTTGGTGTTCTGCGCCAGCGATTCGAGTACATACAGCAACAAGTATGGGCCTTCGCCCAAATATATAGACTAATATCTACAAAAGTCAATCAAAATTTAATTGTTTCGGAGGAGCGCTACATTGCGAAATGTGGCCTCCTCTTTTTCTTTCTAAGAAATGATACATTTAGGAAGGAACTGAAAGAGAGAAAAAACGGACAAAAGAGTCAGAGATACTACTTTCTTCTGTGTCAAAATAGTTGGAGACATACGCTTCTGTAGGAATCCATGTGCTCCGCATCTAAAATTCTTTAATTCCTCAAAGCTACCGTTTTTTTGGTGTATTTTTGCGTAAGACTTAACGCACAAAAAATGTTTCACAGACTTTTTCTATATCTCCCCGCCCTTCTGCTGCTGCTCGCCAGTTGCAGCAGTGGCAAAAATCAGCACAATAAAGACAAGCAGCAAAGCCCTGCCGATACCGTGGTGGACGAGGCCCTCCGCCGACAGCTGGCGGACTACATCAAGCAGAAGCCACAAGCCGACCATTTGGGGCTTTATGTCTACGACCTCACGGCCGACAAACCCGTTTTTGGCTATCGCGAACAAACCCCGATGCCACCGGCTTCGTGCATGAAACTCATCAGTGGCGTGGCGGCTATGCACCTGCTCACAGACAAATACTTCTACCGCACCACGCTCTACACGAAAGGACGCATCCTCAACGGCGTATTGCAAGGCGATGTAGTGCTACAAGGCAGTCTCGACCCGCAACTCTACGCTCCCGACCTCGCTATGTTCACCAACGCCCTGAAGCGTCGCGGCATCCAGGAGGTGGAGGGCAATGTCTTCTTCGCGCCCGTCCACGATGAAGTACCCACGCCTGAGCAACATTGGGGCCCTGGCGATGTAGTGCTCCCTCAGTACGGACTCTTCTACCAACCGCGCCCCACCATCTTGCGCGCCCTCCGCAACGCACTGCAGCGCGCCGGCATCAAAGTGGACGCCGCACGAGTGGGCATAGGCACAGTGCCCCATGGAGCGCGCCGAATCTTCCGCTTCAGCCGCCAAATGGGCCTCGTCCTCGGGCGCGCATGGCACAACAGTAGTAACACGCAGAGCAACGGCCTCCTCTATACCCTCGGCTTAGAGTCGGCGCCCAGTGCATCCGCAAATCCCGACCGCCACGACCTGCGCCAGCGCGGCGTGGACTATATACACCGCTTTGTGCGTGAGCAGCTCGATAGCACTGGAACAAATACCATCCACGACGCTTGCGGCCTCTGCTCCGAAAACCGCGTCACAGCCCAGCTCCTCGTTAAGACCCTGCGCTACGCTTACCACCATCCCGACATCTACCGCATGATGCGCGCCCACCTTCCTATCTCGGGCACCAGCGGCTCTTTCCGCCACATGATGGAACGCAGCACAGCGCGCGGTAAGATTCAGGCCAAAACCGGCACACTCACTCGCCCCTACGGTATCTCCACACTATCGGGCTTTTGCCGCGGACAAAACGGCCATCTCTTGGCTTTCGCCATTCTCAATAGCCAGATGTCTATCCTCGATGCCCGCCCCATTCAGCAACGGCTCTGCGAAATCATGATTCAGTAGGGAGAAGGGAAACAATGGAAGAAGCAGAAGGAAAAGCCCAAAGGCTTTGCCTAAAAATCCGCCCGCTCTGCCGATAGGCTTATTTGGCGTTTTTATCACAATATCGTATTTTTGCAGTCAAACCAATCATTATGTTCGAAATAGAAAAAATAGAGAACCGCGTGGAAAAGGCGGTGCTCGTTGCGCTCATCACCAAAACGCAGGACGAACGCCAAGCTAACGAATACCTCGACGAGCTGGCTTTTCTGGCCGAAACGGCTGGCGCGGAATGCGTCAAACGCTTCACGCAGAAGCTCGATGGACCCAATTCTGTCACTTATGTGGGCAAAGGAAAGCTCGAAGAGATGCGCAGCTGGATCGAGTCCGAACTCGAAGCGGAGCGGGATGTAGATATGGTGATCTTCGACGACGAACTCAGCGCGAAGCAGATCCGCAACATTGAGAACGAGCTGAAAGTGCGCGTCATCGACCGCACACAACTCATCCTCGACATCTTCGCCATGCGCGCCCAGACGGCCAACGCCAAGACGCAAGTGGAGCTGGCTCAATACAAATATATGCTGCCGCGCTTGCAGCGCATGTGGACCCACCTCGAACGTCAGGGTGGCGGCTCTGGCTCGGGCGGTGGAAAAGGTTCGGTAGGCCTTCGCGGTCCGGGTGAGACACAGCTCGAGATGGACCGCCGAATCATCCTCAACCGTATGGCACTGCTCAAAAGTCGCTTGGCGGAAATCGACAAACAAAAGCGCACGCAGCGTTCCAACCGCGGCCGCATGATTCGCGTGGCTCTTGTGGGCTATACGAACGTGGGAAAATCCACGCTCCTCAACCTCATGGCCAAGACGGAGGTGTTCGCCGAAAACAAACTCTTCGCCACGCTCGACACGACGGTCCGAAAGGTGGTTATCGACAATCTGCCGTTCCTCCTCTCCGACACCGTGGGCTTCATCCGCAAGATTCCCACCGACCTCGTTGATTCATTCAAATCCACCCTTGATGAGGTGCGCGAGGCCGACCTCCTGCTCCACGTTGTCGATATTTCGCACCCCGATTTCGAGGAGCAAATCGAGGTGGTCAACCGCACGCTGGCCGACTTGGGTTGTGCGGAGAAACCTGTCATTATCGTGTTCAACAAAGTGGACGCTTACACCTGGACGGAGAAAGAGGCTGACGATCTCACGCCGGCAGGTAGCGAGAACGTAAGCCTTGTGGAACTCCAACAAACTTGGATGAACAAGATGAGCGAGAACTGTATTTTCATCTCCGCCCGAGAGCGCCTCAACATCGACGAACTCCGCGACTTGCTCTATAATCGTGTGCGTCAGCTCCACGTTCAGAAATATCCCTACAACGATTTTCTTTTCAATCAGTACGACAGCGACGGCCGTCCGCTCTGATTCATTCTCTCATATCCCTAAAAGCCGAGCCAGTTTGCAGCACCTTCTCTCGTTTCCGTGCTGCCGCGGCTCGGCCTTTTCCCACCCATTATGCAAGAACAACATTCTCGAACCCAACTCCTCTTAGGTCGTCCGGCCATCGATACGCTCGAAGGTAGCAGCGTGGCGGTTTTCGGCGTAGGTGGCGTAGGCGGCTACGTTGTGGAAGTACTCGCCCGCAGCGGTGTGGGCGAACTCGCTCTTTTCGACAACGACCGCGTGTGTCTCTCCAATCTGAACCGACAAATCGTGGCCCTTCATTCCACTGTGGGACAATATAAAGTGGATGCGGCCGAGGCACGTATCCACGACATCAACCCGCATTGCATTGTCCATAAATATCCCACTTTTTATCTTCCCTCAAATGCCGACGACTACGACTTGAGCCAGTACGACTATGTGGTGGATTGTATCGACACGGTCACGGCAAAAATCGAACTCATCAAGCGCTGCCATCAGCTCCACGTACCTATCATTTCAAGCATGGGAGCTGCCAACAAAATGGATGCAACGGCCTTTCGCGTGACGGATATTACCAAGACAACAATGGACCCTCTGGCGAAAGTTATCCGCAAGAAACTTCGCACTCTGCGCATACCTCATCTCAAAGTGGTGTATAGCGAGGAGAAACCGCTCCGCCCGCTCATCGAGGAGATGCCCGCCGATGCAACCCAGAACACTTCCGCTGCTACTCAGACTCCTGCCACCGCCTCCCCCACTCCCTCTGCTGATGCGAAGATGCCCACCACTGCGGAGCGGCGCTCCGTCCCCGCCAGCAATGCTTTCGTACCTGCTGCTGCGGGTCTCATCGCGGGCGGCGAAGTGGTGAAGGATCTCCTCCGTTTGGCCGACACCTATCGCATCGCGCCTGCCGACATGGCCAACAGTCCTGCCGCCCAAGCTGCGGCCGAACGGGCCAAAGCCCACCGCGAACGTGTCAGCAAAATCCACAACAAAGGAGAATAAAAAAGCTGCCTGCTTCTCCGACCAGTCTGACTAATCCGACCAGTCAGACAAGTCTGACCCGTCCGACCCGTCCGAATTGTCCGACAAGTCCAATTCTTCAAAGCACCATCTATTCAAAAGAAAGCCCCGAGCATTCAGCGAATGTTCGGGGCTAAAATTATGGAGTTGTCAGAGATTACTTGCAGCTGCCGCAAGTGGGTTTGATTTGTTTGAAGAAATCATTGCCCTTATCGTCGACAAGGATAAAGGCGGGGAAATCTTCCACGCGAATCTTCCACACGGCTTCCATACCGAGTTCGGGATATTCCACACACTCGATGCTCTTTATATTATTATAGGAGAGGATAGCTGCTGGACCGCCAATCGAACCGAGGTAGAAACCGCCGTGCTTCTTGCAGGCATCGGTCACCACTTGCGTGCGGTTGCCCTTGGCAATCATCACCATCGAACCGCCCATACTCTGGAAGAGGTCTACATAGGGGTCCATGCGGTTGGCAGTTGTCGGACCCATAGATCCGCAGGCCATACCCTTCGGCGTCTTTGCCGGACCAGCGTAGAGCACAGGGTGGTTCTTCAAATAATCAGGGATACCTTCACCGGCATCAATGCGGGCTTTGATCTTAGCGTGGGCAATGTCGCGCGCCACAATGATGGTGCCACTCATGCTCAAGCGCGTGCTCACGGGATACTTAGTGAGTTCCTTGAGCACTTCTTCCATCGGTTGGTCGAGGTCGATTTTCACACCGCCACCTTCGCCGGCGTTGCGGAGTTCCTCCGGAATCCAACGCGTAGGATTATCGTCGAGTTTCTCAATCCAAATACCGTCCTTATTGATCTTACACTTAATGTTACGGTCGGCCGAGCAACTCACGCCGATGCCTACAGGCAGACTTGCGCCGTGGCGGGGCAAACGAACCACACGAATATCGTGGGCAAAATATTTACCGCCAAACTGAGCACCAAGTCCTATCTTATAGGCCTCTTCGAGCAACTGTTTCTCCAGTTCGAGGTCGCGGAAAGCGCGGCCGGTCTCGTCACCCGTAGTGGGGAGGTTATCGTAATAGTGAGTAGAAGCCAGTTTCACGGTCATCAAGTTCTTCTCCGCACTCGTACCACCGATGACGATACCGATATGGTAAGGCGGGCAGGCAGCCGTACCGAGGCTCTTCATCTTTTCAATGAGGAACGGAATGAGCGTAGGCTCGTTGAGAATGGCTTTCGTTTCCTGGAAGAGATACGTCTTATTGGCCGAACCGCCACCCTTCATCACGCAGAGGAATTTATACTCGTCGCCTTCCTCAGCTTCGATGTCGATTTGTGCGGGCAGGTTGCAGCGCGTATTCACCTCCTCAAACATAGAGAGCGGCGCATTCTGTGAGTAGCGGAGATTCTCCTCCGTATAAGTTTTATAGACACCGTGTGCGATAGCCTCAGCATCGTCGAAATCAGTCCAAACGCGCTGTCCCTTTTCTCCGTGAACGATGGCCGTACCCGTATCTTGGCAGATGGGGAGCTGACCCTTCGCTGCAATTTCTGCATTGCGCAGGAACGTGAGTGCCACGTATTTGTCGTTGTCAGAAGCCTCCGGGTCGCTCAGAATCTTGGCCACTTGTGCGTTGTGGGCGGGGCGGAGCAGGAAAGCCACATCGCGGAAGGCCTGATTGGTCATGCGTGTCAGGGCTTCGGGTGTTACTTTCAGGATTGTCTTACCTTCGAACTCGCTGGTGCTGACGCCTTCTTTCGTCAGCAGATAGTACTCCGTGTCGTCCTTGCCGAGCTGGAACATAGGAGCATACTTGAATTCCGGTGTTTGTGCCATAATGCTATGAGTTATTTAATGATTATGTTGCTGCGAAATTAAGTATTATAATTCAAATAGGAAAGATGGCGCGGAGAAAAGAGGCAGAAACGCACAAGTGTACACACAGTAAAGACAATCCGGCAGAAACGACACATCTGTAAAGGCTTTTCCTTATTGTATTTCTGCTTTTTATGAAAATTTTGTATCTTCGCCACCATAATTCATTTAACAAATTACTAAACACCAACAAATCTATGAGAAAATTGTTACTCTTGCTGCTTGTTTTGCTGGGCGTCAGCTCGCTGCAAGCGCAGGTTTTGCCGTCGTTCTCTACGGCCGACAATCCAGTTTGGTACCACGTTCAGTTTAAGACGGGTTCCAACTGCTTGGCAGACCAAGGGCGCGGCAACGCACTCAAAACTGCGACAAAAGCAAATGTCGATGCGCAGAAATGGGCCTTTATTGGCACGAAGGACAACTTTGTGTTGCTCTCCAAGAAAGGCAACTACGTTAATTTCAATAGCTCAAACTTCACCACCTCCGCTACTGGTGTTGCGCTGAAGATGGTGGAGAGCACCAACGCTGCGGCTTCCGACTGTTGGGAGATACAGCGCAAGACTTCGTCACAAAGTATGAACCAATGGGGCGGTACGTCGGCTGGCGTGAACCTCGGAGAGTGGACCGCCGGCGACAACAACAATCCCGTTCGTTTTGTGGCTACTGAGGCCAAACTGCCTGTGTTTAGCACCGAAACATCCTCTACTTTCTATTTCGTAAAGTTCTGCCAAGGTGGCGGCTTTTTGGCCGACCAGGGTGCAGGCAACAGCGTTCAGACAGCAGCTGCCGACCCCATACCAACGCAGAAGTGGAAACTCGTGGGCACTCAAAGCAATTTCCAACTCGTCAACGAGGCCGGGCTCTACGCCTACGTGGACGGAACAGGCAATGCCGCACGCATCAAAACGCGCACCACGCCCGATGCCAACGGCTTCTCTCTGGCCACAACAGGTGTGGCAGCATTTAGCCCCAACTGGGAGATCCACGCCAACGGTATCAGTGGCAACAACGCTTTCAATCAATGGGGCGGTGCGCAACTGGGACACGAGATTGGTTTGTGGGCGGCTAACGACGTGAACAACCCCGTGGAGTTTGTCCTACCTAAGGACATGACCTACGCTGACTACAAGATGGAGGGCATCGACCCTGCATCTGTAAGCGGATTGTCCAAACTCACGCTTTGGTACACACAGCCCGCTACGCTCGGCGGAACATCGAACAATTGGATGGAATATTCCTTGCCCATCGGCAATGGCCAGTTGGGCGCGAGCCTCTTCAATGGCGCTTATAAGGACGAAGTACAATTCAATGAGAAAACCCTCTGGAGTGGTTCGAGCACGGACAACGGCAGTTCCTACGGGGCATACCAGAACTTCGGCTCCCTCTTTGCCGAAGATTTGAGCGGAGATTTCGATTTCGGCTCAGATAAGAAAGTGAAAAACTATTATCGTGCGCTCGACTTGACCCGCGCCATTGGTTCAACACACTTCACCAATGCTGACGGCAGCAAGACTTATGACCGCACCTATCTTGCCAGCTTCCCCGACCGCGTTATTGCTGTGCGCTACGCTTGCAACAAACCGGGAAGCCTCTCCCTGCGCTTCACGCTCAAACCGGGCGTAAAAGCCAACCTCTCCTATGCCGACGGCGAAGGAACGTTCAGCGGCAAACTCACCACGGTGACGTTCAACGCTCGCATGAAGGTGGTGCCCGTTGGCGGTACGATGACCACGGATGCCAACGGCGTGGAGGTGCGCAATGCTGATGAGATTTGCGTGTATCTTGCTGCTGGTACTGATTTCGATGCTTACAAGACTACGTATATCAGTAACACCGCTGCTCTTCCCAGCACGATGAAAGAGCGCGTGGACGCTGCCGCACAGAAAGGTATGGCAGCCATCTTGACGGATCATGTGGCCGACTATCGCAACTACTTCGACCGTGTGGATTTCTCCCTCGAAGGTTCGGAGAATGCTATACCTACCAACAAACTGGTGGATGCTTACTCAGCTGACAATACTGGCGTGAAGGGTTCTTCCCTCATGCTCGAACAGCTCTACTTTGCTTACGGCCGCTACCTCGAGATCGCTTCTTCACGCGGTGTGGATCTGCCCAGCAACTTGCAGGGTATCTGGAACAACAGCAATACTCCGCCTTGGGCTTCGGATATTCACTCCAATATCAACGTGCAGATGAACTACTGGCCGGCAGAACCTACTAACTTGAGCGAAATGCACCTGCCGTTCCTCAATTATATCACCAACATGGCTATGAATCATGGTCAGTGGCAGAAGTATGCCAAGGATGCCGGCCAAACGAAGGGTTGGACTTGCTATACTGAGAACAATATCTTCGGCGGTGTAGGTGGTTTCATGCATAATTATGTCATCGCCAACGCTTGGTATGCCACTCACCTCTGGCAGCACTATCGCTACACGCTCGACCGCGACTTCTTGCTCAGCGCCTTCCCCACAATGTGGAGTGCTTCGCAATTCTGGATTGAGCGCATGAAGCTGGCTGCCGATGGCACTTACGAATGCCCCAGCGAATACTCTCCCGAACAAGGTCCTACGGAAAATGCCGTAGCTCATGCGCAGCAACTCGTGGTTGAGCTCTTGCAGAACACCAAAGACGCTGCCGACATTCTGGGCAGCGATGCTAATCTCTCCGCTGCTGATAAAGCAAAACTGGAAGACCGCTTGGAGAAGGCCGATAAAGGTCTCGCCATCGAAAAATATACGGGCAAATGGGGTTCTCCTCACCACGGCGTGAGCAACGGTCAAGACCTTCTGCGCGAATGGAAATATAGCTCCTACACGCGCGGCGAAGATGGCCACCGCCACCAGAGCCATCTGATGTGTCTCTATCCTTTCAATCAGGTGACACCTGGTAGCCCTTACTTCAAGGCTGCTGTCAATTCTCTGAAACTCCGTTCCGATGAATCAACAGGATGGTCTATGGGCTGGCGCATCAACCTCTGGGCGCGCGCTCAAGACGGCGACCATGCTCGCGTGATACTCCACCGCGCTCTGCGCCACGCTACGTCGTTCGGCACAAACCAGTACGCTGGCGGTATCTACTACAATCTCTACGACGCACACGCTCCGTTCCAGATCGATGGTAACTTCGGTGCTTGTGCAGGTATTGCAGAGATGCTCATGCAGAGCGCAACGGACACCATCGTAGTGCTACCCGCTCTCCCCTCTGTTTGGAAGGCTGGTCATATCAAGGGTCTCAAAGCCATTGGTAACTACACGGTAGATATTGCATGGAAGGCAGGTAAGGCCACTCGCATCACGGTGACGAATGTGAAGGGACAAGCCGGAACCGTGAAGTATCCCGGCATCGGTCAAGCCAACTGCTACATCGACGGCACAAAGCAGCCCGCTGGCGCAAACAGCAACACCGCTGCTATCCCTGCTCGTCAGGGTGCCGTAGTAGTGTTCGACATCGACGGCAGCTATCAGCCCACGGGCGTCAGGCAAGTCACAGAAAATGCGCCGCTCTTCACGGTCGAAGGCCGCACGGTGACCCTCAAAGGTACTGACGTTGAAAGCGTGAGCGTTTACGACCTCCAAGGTCGCAAGTTTGTGCAGACCGCTAACCGCACATTCACTATCCCCGCCGCAGCAGGCAACACCGTTGTTCTCCAACTGGGCAACCATTCCTATAAGGTGGCTCTCTAAGAGCATCCCACCTCTTAACGCAAAGAGCGAACCCGCCCCGCAGCAGGTTCGCTCTTTTTCTATGACAAATATCCACACGCCATTCCCCATTATGGTTGCTCCACAAAACGCCATCAAGCAGTGCGTGGATATCCTTATTGCGTTTGAAAATACAATAAGGCTGTCAGCTGGTTTCCTTATTGTGTCAGCTGGCTTCCTTATTGTATTTACGAGGGTTATAAAGGAGGCATAACAACGATGCCTACTTCCTCACTTTCACCCTTACTCCTCCATCCTTACTGCTCTTTCTTCCTCTCCAGAGGCGTGAGTTCCGCCTTCAAACCAAGGAGAAAGGAGCAGAAAGGCAAAGGATTTGGGGCGTTCTCTTGGTGGAAAACAGAATTATGACGTATTTTTGCAACCACACGATAAGAGCCTTGAACAACGAAAGGGGTTCGGGGCTTTATTTTTTAATCGGTAGTATTTCCTAAATACAATGAAACAGCTTTTTATCACCCTTCTACTCCTGACTTGCACGATGGCAAGCTGGAGCAAGACCTTCAAAACCATCAAAACGCCCAAGGTGACGGCTTGCGCAATCCCATTCAAAGAAAAAATCACTGTGCAAGAAGTGGTCTTGACAGATACGGCCACTACGCTTCACCTTTGCATCGAATCGCCCGCGGGAGATCCGTTCATTCTCAACAAGAGCAGTTATCTGAAAGATGAGAGCGGCCACCGATATGCCTTGCGCTCGGCTGAGGGCGTCGTGCTCGACCAACCGATTTCTTCTCCTAAAAATGGTCCGACTCAATTCGCCCTGCATTTTGCCCCTATGCCGCAAGGCGTCAAAGTGTTCGACTTCATCGGGGGAGACGACTTCTATTCGTTTATGCTCCTCGGCATCCACGACAAGAACACCCCACTCACCACGCCCAGGCTCGAAGCACTCACCGAGAGCCATCCCTATGTGTTGCCAACGGAGTGGTTCAAGAACGATTCCATCACCATTCGCGGTCGCATCAAGGACTATGATGCCGCAAAATTTGGTTTCAACCACTTAGAATGTTACTACGAAAACATTTTTGAGAAGGAGCAGGGAATTCTCATGCTCAATATTGCGCCTGATGGGACTTTCGAGAAAAAATTCTCGGCGTGCTATCCCGTGAGAGAGGCTTTCTTCGCGGGCAATTCCAATATAGCGTTCAGCGAGATACCTTTCTTTGCCCGCCCTGGTGAGACCATCGATGTGACGGTGCAAAAGAACGCGCGCGGACAATATGAGTGCCAGTACAACAACGGGAGTTGCAAAGAGATGGAACGATGGCTCAAAGCGAAACTCCCTTTCAATGGCATCATGAATGCCCTGCGCTATTTCAATGGGCCGTTTAGCCAAGCGCAACCCCTTGCGGAAACGCTCTGGAAAAATGCGCTAACGCTACTGGCACTTACGAGCGAGCGCGACAAGTTCACTCCGATGGAAGAGCAGTTGGCCTTGGCTGATTTGCAAGTGAGCTTTGCCAGCGCATTGATTGAATATGCCATGAACCGTGAGGATGATTTTTCAAAAAAAGCAGAAGCCAACGGACAGAAGGAACTCACTGGAGCGGACAAAGCCGAAATGGATGCGCTGAACGATCCCAGCAATTTCAAACTCTTATCGCGCATACCTTTCGACAATCCTTTGCTGACAGCCAGTAGCTACTTCCCCACTCTCATCAACCGCCTGCGCTTCGCCCCTCCCGTATTTTCAGGGCAGTTTGCGTCCCTTGGAAAGATGGACAGCGTCAAGATAACAGCCGATATTCAGCAGAAAATTCTCAACAACAAGCGCGCGGCCCTGAAAAAACTAATGGGTTGCAACGACAGCAACCTGATGCTGCAAATCTGCATCTACAAAGACATTCAGGAAAACTTCAAAGAGTGGCACAACAATGAGGCGCTCATCCCTGGAATACTGGCCGACACGAGCCTCACAGAACAAGAACGCTTGGCCGAGGCGGAAAGTCTGCCCGCGCTCAACAATATGCTATCGCCCTACTTGGAAGTTCTTTCCTCCCCCTTCATCCGTCAACAAGCCGATCTCTTCTGTTCGGCAGCCATGATGGAACAAGACATCGCTACGCCTCTCCCCGCCAACAACGCAGCGGCCGAAAGGATCCGCCAACTATCGGCGCGCTTCCCGGGCCGCTATCTCCTCATCGATTTCTGGGGAATGGGCTGCTCTCCCTGCCGTGCCGCTATCCAGAAGAGTAAGGATTTGCGCGCCAGCATTGCGCAACGCAAGGATGTGAAGCTCATCTTCATCGCTGCAGAGAACACGCCGCAGGGCAGTGAGGCATATAGGAAATATGTGAAAGAATGGCTCGCCGATGAGGAGTGTATCTGTCTTTCGCCAGCAGAATACAACCAACTGTGCGAACTCTTCCGCTTCAACGCCATTCCGCACTACGAGACCATCACCCCTGAAGGTTACCGCGTCAGAGAAGACCTCAGCATCAACGGCTTCCACAATTTCGACGATGAGTTTGCGCGCCTCCAACAACAAGCCCAATCCGCTCAACCTGCCGCTATCGGTGTGCCAGCCGAAGCTGTAGAGGGAATGATTATCAACTTCGACGGGAAATAGGATAACTCAAAAAAGACAACAAGAAAAGGCTTCACCCCGAACGGAGGTGAAGCCTTTTTGTGAGCGGTCTCTAAAGAGTCCGCGTAGAGAATAGAGGTCTCGCTTAGAAGCTTACGCGGAAGCCGAGCTGCATGTGCCAGCGGCTGAGGATATCGTTCTTTGTGAGACGTGGGTTGTTATACTGGTAAACCGGCGTATAGTTGCCATCAGCACCCTTCGTCATCTTAGAAACCATCAGCGGGCTTACGTTGTAGACGTTGCTATACTGAGCGCCCCACTTCTTGTTGAGGCAGTTAGCGAAGTTCATGATATCGAAGGTGAACTCAAAGTTGCAGATGTTCTTCCAGTAAATCTTCTGACCGAAGTGGAGATCAATCTGGTGTTCCCATTCAGTCATGTTAGAATTACGTTCAGCATACTGTCCGCGGTGGTTCTTAGCGTAGCTGTCGCCTTCGATCCATTTTTCAAAAGCTGCACGGTTTTGATCAGCATCCATAATCACCTGACCCTTCACAACCGTCTGCGTGAAGTTCATCAGCGCGAGTTCGTCCTTCGTTGGGATGTAGAGGAGGTTGTTACCCTTCTGTCCGTCGCCGTTGAAGTCTTCGCTCTCGTTCATTGAGAGACTGTAGCGGCCACCATTAGAGCCGTTGTAAACGATACCGATCTGCGTGCTGGTCCAGCCGTTGAGGTATTTGGGAGAAGTCCAGCCCACACGTACCATCACGCGGTGAGGAATGTCGAACTTAGAATAGCCAAGCTCACCCTTACCGTTGGTGTCGCGAGAATAGTTGTACTTCCAGTTAGAATAAGCAACAGAGCTTGTACCATCGTTCACACTCTTAGAGTGGCCAAAGGTGTAGCTTGCTGCGAGGTCAAGGCCGAAGTTGAAAGTCTTTTCAAAGAGTGCGCTGAGGGCGTAGCTGTAGCCGCGGTTCGTATTCTTCAGATTGATGATGCTGTAGTAGTCAGACTTTTCACTGTTGTAGTAAGGAGCAGCAGAGTTCTCTTTGCCAGGCACAGCATAGGTCTTTGCCACTTGATTGATGGCAAGGTTCTCGAAGAAGACGTTGTTCATCGTCTTGCTATAGATGGCCTCGAGCGTCATCTTCACGTCGCCGGGCAGCGTGTGTTCGAGAGCGAGGTTAGAGCGGAAAACTTGTGGGTACTTAAACTTCTTGCTCACTACAGCAATGTCGGGCTTCTGGCTCGTAGCGCTGGCGTTGACCACATTGTTGAGAACCTGCTGGTAGTTGTTCATACCGGGCACGCTCTTAGAGATGGTGGTAGATTTCATTTCTACACCATTACTATTGAAGGCGTTGCTGAGCCATACGAAAGGCACACGACCGGTGAAGATACCCGTACCGCCGCGCAGGAGCGTCTTGTGGTCGTCGGTGAGGTACCAGTTGAAGCCGAGACGCGGACTAACCATGAGTTTCGTGCTAGGAACGATACCTACTTGAGCATCCAGATTCTTGCTCTTGGCGTATTGGTTGAAAGTTTCGTTAGCTGTTGGTTTGTTGAAAACAGCGGGCAAATCGATACGCAAACCATAAGTCACATTGAAGTTGGAAGTAGCGTTCCATTTGTCTTGCGCATAGAAACCAAACTGGCCTGCCTTGATGGCTGGAGAATACTTCGTGTCACCGCCGGTGAGAGATGGGTCGGTGTACTTATAGTTGAATCTGTTGGGCTTATCGTTGAGGAAATCGTTCAAGTTATCGAAAGTCCAAGAACCATTAGCAGCCTGAATGAAGAGGTTAGAAACCCTGTAGATTTCGTTGTGCGTACCGAAAGTCAGCGTATGGCTACCCAAGTACCAGCTGAGGTTGTCCTCCAACGTGTAGATGTTCTGGTCCAGTCCGTTGGCTGCAGAGCTATATTCTGTACCGATATTGAGGCCTATGCGAGTTGAATTGTCCGCACTGTACACGTTCTGAATCAATACCGTTGGGCCTTGGTAGGGTGACTCGCGGTGGTCGCGCACGAAGCTTGCACTGGCGCGCAACTCATTGTAGAAGCTATCACTGATGCGGTTTGTCCATTCTGCAACAATGTCGTTGGTCTTGTTGTTATAGCGGTAGCCCGAATTAGCGAAAAAATAGCTGGTAGCACCAACAGCATAGCCGTCTTTGTAGCTATTATTGTGCTGATAGCGCAGTGTGAGGTGGTTGGTCTCGTTGATATTCCAGTCGATGCGGCTCGTAATGCCGAGGCTGTGGCTCTCAACGTTGCGTGGGCCGAAACTATCACGAATGCCCGTCAGCGCATAGTAGCGGTCCACTACCTGCTGTGCCACATCCGTTGAGATGTATTTCTCGCTATAGCCGGGGTAGATGTTGTTGGGATAACTCTTTCTCTTGTTTTCTACAGAAGCGAAGAAGAAGAGTTTGTTCTTGATGATTGGACCGCCGAGCGTTCCACCGAAGGTGCGCTCAAACTGGTCGGTGAGGGGCACCTTGGCATAGTCGCGCACAGCACTGTACTTGCCATACATGCTCTGGTTGTTGAAGTAGGAGTACGCACTTCCGTGGAAATCGTTCGTACCCGACTTTGTCACCACATTGATACCGCCACCCGTGAAGCCGCCTTGGCGAACATCATAAGGAGCGATAACCACCTGGAGTTCCTGAACGGCATCCATGGAGATGGGGTTTGCACCCGTTTGTCCGCCGTTGGTACCATCGGCACTCAAACCAAACACGTCGTTGGCCACAACACCATCGATCTGGAAACTGTTGTAGCGATTGTTAGAACCTACGAAGGAGATACCGCCACTCTTGGATGAAACGGCCATCGGCGTGTTCTTCACAATGCTTGCCACAGAACGATCAATCGTTGGGATGTTCTGCATTTTTTGCAGCGTGAAGTTCTCGCCTGCTCCCGTACGTGTCTTGCGGTTGGCCACTACCGTTGCTTCGCCCAAGTCAGTAGATTTTGGTGACAATGAAGCATCGAGCGGGAACATATTGCCGAGCTCGAGATTGATGTTCTCAAACTTCTCTGCATTGTAACCCAGGTAGTGGATAGCTACGGTGTAAGGGCCGCCCGGACGCATACCCTGAATGGTATAACGGCCATTGGCGTTGGTCACTGCGCTGTAGGTCGTTCCTGAAGGGACGTGAGTGGCCTTTACCACTACTCCTGCAACTGGTTGGTTGGACTCATTCAGGATTTGACCGCCCAATGAGGACGTAGTCACCTGTGCCTGAACGCAAACTGCAACTGCAGGCGTCAAGGCTGCCAACAATACTCTTTGATAGTATTCCATAAGAAATAAAAAAGATTTAGAATGTCCTTTAAAACTTAGAGGGGAAAGGAATTAAGCCTCTCTTGCAGCGGGTTGCTCGAACCTGCCACTTTTCCACGCCGCGAAGTTACGCGTTTTTGTCAGAAATTAAATTCTTTTTGGGCTTTTAACAGAGAAAAAAGAGAATAAAGATGCTATTCTTGCCCATCAGACAAGTTGGAAACTTACAAATTGTCTGATGCAGTTTGCAGTTTTAAGGGTTTTTTCACTCTTCTGTGACTTTTTGCGCATCCTGCCATTCGATGATGCCGCCTTGGAGGTTGACAACGGTGAACTTTGCTTTGTTTAGGATTTCGGCACCGCGCATACTGCGTTTGCCCGAACGACAATAGATGCCCACGATGCGTTTGTGCGAGAGAGCCGCTTGTGCTTTTTCGAGAAAGTCGGGTTGCTGCACATCAATGTTCGTGGCGCCTGGAATGTGGCCTTGAGCAAACTCTTCAGCCGTACGAACATCCAAGAGCTGAATATTGCCGGTTTGCAGCAGTTTTTCAAACTCATTGGCATTCACGCTCTTGATGCCTGGAACGGATACGCTGCAAGATGCGAGAGAGAGGAGCAGCCCTGTGGCTGCAAGGAGAATTTTCATAAATAACTACCGTTTTTTGCGCCACCTATCAGCCTTGCCAATGGTGCGCGTGGATTTATCGAAGCAAAGATACGGGCTTTTCCGAAATATTGCCAACTTTCGAGGAGGAAAAGCCAAGGGAACGGCTTTTCTTTCTGAAAACTCAGCTCATATACTCCTGCTAATCAACCCCTTAAACCACCCCGTAAATACAATAAGGATGTCAGCCGACACAATAAGGCTATCAGCTGACACAATAAGGAAGCCAGCCGACAGCCTTATTGCATTTTTTTGCCCTGTTGGACCAGTCGGACGGGTCGGGCCAGGTCGGAGTTGTCCGACCTGGCCGATTTTCAAGTAAGCGGCCTCTGAGCTGCCTCTCTTTTATTGAATAAAAGAAAAAAATCTTACTTTTGATGTTACAAAACCGAAAGTCCTGCGTTAGCACAATGTAAACAAACCACTCGAATGGCTCAGAAGTTCCTAAATAGCGACGGCTCGAAAGAGGAAGTACTCCTCCCAGCATTTCAGCGCCTCCAGCGAGGGCTGCGACGCTTGGCCTCCTCCATGGTGGGGGAGAGCGTGGCCGAAGATGCTTTGCAGGATGCTTTCATCCGCCTCTGGACCCGCCGCACAACGTTGCGTTCCGAAGATGAGGCCGGCCGACTGCTCACCACGACGGTGAAACATCTCAGCATCGACCACCTGCGCCAGCTGCAGCGGGAAGCCAGCGTGAGTCTGGCCGAGGCCGACGGAGCTGAAGAGGATGCGCCCGATGTGGAAAGCCGCTTCCAAGCTGTGGAACGCATCGTGGCCTCCGAACTCTCCCCACTCCAGCGCGACATCCTTCGCCGCCACGATTATGAAGGCCAGGACTACGACGCCATTGCCCAGAGCTTGCAGATGCAACCGGCAGCCGTCAGGATGCAACTCTCACGCGCTCGACGCACCATTCGAGAAATTTACAGAAGAGATTATGAAGATGAATAGTAAAAACTTGGACGAACTCATCAACCGCTATTTCGACGCGGAAACAACGGTTGAGGAAGAGCGCGAACTGCAACGACTCATCACTGGGCCTTTTGCCTCCGATGCGCGCTATGATGAAGTGCGCGCCGTGATGGGCTTCACCGCCGTGGGGCGTAAGCTGCGCCGCAAGTCGCACCGCGCCATCCGTTGGTGGCAGGCAGCCGCAGCCGCCGTGGTGGTACTCATGCTCGGAGGTGTCTATACCATTCAGCAGGCTCACCCAGATGATGTTTGCATCGCCTATGTCAATGGGCGCAAGGTGACGAACCCCGACGAGGTGGTCAAACTGATGCAGCAAGAGATGCAGGCCGTGAGCAGCCCCACAGATGCGCCCACGCCGGAGAGCCAACTCAAGGATATGTTTAACACGCTAAACCAATAAAGTCATGCAACGCATTCTGATGATTCTTATAGCTCTGATGAGCGTGGTGCTTCCCGCCCAGGCCCAAGCAGGACTAAATATTGCCTCCATCTTTGAAGGTAGCTACTCCACCCGCCAAGATGCCACTTCGGTGCAGTTCTCGGGCAGCAGGCTCAAGGCTTTCAATCTGAGCCTCTCGCGCAGCCTTTCGCTCACTCCCTCGGCGGCCGACACCCGACAAATAGAAGCTGCCGTGCTTCGCGATGCGGCGCATGCTGTGTCAAAAGAAGAGGTGAGGAAGAGTGGTCATGTCTACTACGGTTTCTACAAACTCTCATCCGTGGGTGCTGAAAACCGCTACATCTTCTATCGGAACAACTCCTATCAAACGAGCTCTGACGGACGTCTCACCCTCATCTATTTGCAGGGACGAGCCACGGCGGCCGAACTCAAACGGATGTTTGGTAAATAAAACAAAGAAAAATAACAATAAAACCTTACGAATATGAAACTCAAAGCTTTCCTTGCCCTAACACTCATGGGCACACTGTCTGCAACAGCACAAGTGACAACCGACACAGTGACCACCGTGGAAAACGCACGCCGCGTGGTGGTGACGGAGCGGGACTCAGTGGTCAACATCGACATCTTTGGCAATGGCACAGACCCCACATTCCGCTACTCCTACTCTAAATCGGTAGGGAAAAACTCCGAATCGGTGGTCCGTCAAAGCGCGGACGACTGGGACTTTAACATCCTCTTTGGCAAGAAGAAAAAGGAACAGGAAGAGTCCAACAAATGGCAAAAAGAATTAGGCATCTTAGGTCTGGCAATGGGCTGGGTGGCCACTCCAGGAATGCCCGACGGACTCAAAGCTAAGATGAGCAAATCTGCCGAGTTCTACCTCGACATTCTCAACGTGAACTTTCAGCGTCACCACCATGCTTTGGCCATTCACACAGGTTTCTATACCGCTTCCTTGCACCACGAAGGCAAGCAACTGCGCTACGGCAAGAATGCCTCCCATGGCCTCGCACCCGAAGCCTACCCCGCTGGTTCAGATCCTAAATTCTCTCGCCTCTTCCTCACGACCAACTACCTGGGTTTCAGCTATCGCTATACGTTCCGCCACGACTGGTTCGTGGGTCTGCGCACCAACCTCCACTATGCTTGGAGAGCTAAGGTTCGCTCCGAATATTCGCTCAATGGGCGCGACTTTATGGAGAAAATGAAGAACATTCGCACCAATCGCGTCTCGGCCGATATCATCGGACAAGTGGGTAAAGACTTCGTGAGTCTCTATGTGAAGTACAATCCCTGCCGCATCCTCCAAGATGCCACTGGCTCTGACGACTCTCGCCGCATAGCCATCGGCCTCTCCCTCGGTTTCTGATAATCAGCCGCTACCATAAAATCAAACAATAAATACACTCATTTTTCAAAAGGCTTCGCCTCTCCCCGACGGCGAAGCCTTTTTCGTTACATTCTTCTATAAATTTTGCTGATGTGTCCTCAAAAAAACTCCGCAAACCTTATTGTTTAGATCTTGCGAATAGAAGCAATCTGAGACCACAGCAAAACCTTCATTTATAGAAAAATTTCCATTTAGTTGTGTTTTAGAAGCATATTCCAGCGTATATATTGGTATAATTGATGCAGTCAAACGATTATTATCATCTATAATTGTGTCCCATTTCCTTTTATTTGAGAGCATTGGACACAATTATCCCTGGCATTCGAAATAAGTTGTAGGCAACAGCCTCCATAATATGCTGTGCATGTGTTTAGTGTAGGCGATTTCAATAATACCACGGATTGGATTCCAATCGATAATTTTATCTATCTGAGAAAGGAAGGTCTGCTTGACCTTACGCTGACAGACTAATAGGTCGGCAAAGCTGAGAGAGGAGAGTTGCTGTTTCATACTATAAAGGTACGAAATAAATAATGATATAAGCAAGTTCCTAAACTAAGAGTTTTGCAGAGGTCTCATGTTATGATTTCTCAACAAGATAGATGAGAAACCCTATAAATCATAACAAATTACTATTGCAAATTTCACTATTTTTAGGTATTGCACATTATTTGATAAATACATACCTTTGCAGCCACAAATTAAGGGTAATATTTTTGATTAATTATAAACATTTAAAAGAATAATAAAACAATGAAAATTTTAAAGAATTTCATCGGCCTCGCTGCAATAGCTCTCTGCCTCGGCTTCGCTTCTTGCAGCAGCGATAATGATGCGCCTTCTTATAGTAAGGTGGCAGTTGACAATTCTCAGCTCAAAACCCTTCTCGAAAGCAAAGGATATACATTCGACGAGAACGGCAAGTTGCTCCTTGACGACAAAGCAACCAGCACTACTTCACTCGACCTTTCAGGTACACAGGTTGATACCGCTGCCCTGAAAGAACTTTCTGTTTTCCCTAATTTGAAAGAGTTGAACCTTAGTAACAATGGCTATGGTCCACTTTTCCATATCGCTTCACTTCCTTCACGGATTACAGGTCTTGACTTGCAAGGCAATGACATCTATGACTTCGACGGCTTGGTAACAGCCAAGGTTGAGAATGATGAGGTGAAAGCTACTATCCTTCATGAGTTTACAAAACTTTATCTCCCTGCTTCCTGCAAGTATAATGTAGAGGACTTGATGCCTTTCTATACTCAGAATAAGGCAGAGAACAAGACTGTTGACATGCAAATGGTAAATGATAAGGGCTCTTTGGAGAAGTATAACACTTTGAGAGAGATTCCTGATACATATTTTGCTGCTTATTTGAAGAATTTGTTTGCAAGCATCTTTGTGGATGATACACATATTGATATTAGCAAGCCATTGGCTACTACTGAAGTGAATGTAATGATTGCATTGGAGACAACACTTCAGTACAAAGACATCGCTCAGATTCAGTCTATAAGCGGTATAGAATACTTTATCAACAACCCTTATTATCCAGACTTTTCTGTATTAATGCGTTACGCAAAGAATACAGAGCCATATACCGTTGCATATATTGCTCCACGTGGCAATATTAAAGGACTCCATTTATTAAACACCAACACGCTTAATGGAATAGACTTGTCTGGAGCAACTAACTTGGTTTCAATACAATTGAGCAATAACAAATCTTTGAAAACCTTAGATTTATCAAAGACTTTGATTGCAAATCAAAACTTTGAAGAATGGGATACAACATTAAAGAATGGTCTTTATATTTTGAATTGCCAAAATTTGGAAGATTTAGTGTTGCCTACTCCAACTACTCCAAATAAAAGATATATTAGTAATCTGCAATTAATGCAGTTGCCAAATCTTAAAACTGTAAACTTACAAGATTTTGATGGTTTTGAATTCTTGGTTTTGATAGGCTTAGACAACTGTAAGATTACATACCCTGCAAACATGCTGTATGCTTATGGCAAAGAGAATTTGGAAACATCAACAATACCAGTAGAACTTGCTGTTTCCGAAAATGTATTCAACATGGAAGAAACCAAAGCATTTATAACAAAATATAGAGCGCATCTTCGAGACACATATACATCATATAGAAAATTTGGTGCTTATAAATGGAGTAAATATCTTTAAATCTTTTAATAATTAATTTTATTGGTGTCCGATAAAACTTTTAGTGCATTCATATCTTTTTAATTCAGAATAATAAAAAAACGGGCTGATTGTTTTGTACATTCAGCCCTTCTTATTTCCTTTGTAGTTGTCAATAAAAAAAATGAAATAAGATGAGCAAAAGTACACATTTTGTCGGAGAAACAAGTCACTGTAACGAAAATAGCCAATGAAAAAATCTGCTGACACCATTAAGTGTGTCAGCAGATTTTTTTGTAGCACTATTGGAGATATTAGAACAGATCCGACGCTCTTGAGAGTTGTGCTTTTCTACCTCCACAATTCGTTGTGGACGAAAGCCTACTCGACGTGGACAAGAGCTATGGTGCGAACTTCCGCATTGTCTTTGGTCGATACTCGTGGCTGGAGTTCCAGTTCAGGGCCGCCGCCGGGAAGACCTTTTCCTTTACCCAGAAAATGTTTGTTGCCATGTTCGGGAACGCGGATTCTTTCGGGCGGCATACCCGTGAGAGATATTTCGCGGATTTTGAAACCATTTTGGAGAGAGCCTTCTTTGAGTCCGAGGGCAGTTTCGAGGCGCGTGGCTTCTTGTATGGAAACGCTCATCTGCTCGCAGAGGTTGCCTAAGATGTCCGTAATGGCTTCTCTGTCGGTGATAAAGGTGGTTTCACGCCCGATATATTGGTAGACGTCCCAGCTAATGGGGCTGACATTGTAGGCCATTGGGGAGTTCCGCAAGGCTTGGGTGCGTGCTGCTACCGAGGAACTGGGTTGCTGTGGAAGGACGATGCGCGGATGCGCACCCACTGCACTGCTGTCGCCCCGCGCTGTGTCGGTGGGAGCAAGAGGGGGGTGGCGGAACAGTTCCTTTTCTCTTGCTAAGGCGTGGCGCTGTGTGGTAGCTTTGTCCTTCTCGCTCGATGCGGCAGTATGGACGAATTCTGTGTTCCATCGGGCGGAACTGCTATCAGCATAAGCAGAGCGGGCTGTACCACTCAGGTTGCCAAAGAGCCATAGGAGCAGGAAACCGACAAGCATTCTTGCCTGAACACTTACTGGCAGAAAAGATGAAAGCCGCCCCTCAGAAGTCGTCATAGTTTTCTCGCGACGGCGAGAAAATATGAGCGAAAAGAGAGGAGCGGCTTTCATCATCGTTGGTTGCAGTTATGTGTCTATTCCCAGCCTGCTGCGCGCATAATTTTGAGAGGTATCTCGGTGTTGTCGATTTGTCCTGCAAACTGTTCAGCACCTACCCCGACAGCGTAGACTCCTACGAAGCCATTGGAGTGGCCGTTGCTCTGCCAACCGATGAGACTGTGTTCGTCCATGATTTGGCTCGCAGTGTAGGACACAGGGTCTACGGAATTGTAGAGACTCTTCTTGTTCTCCGAAGAGTTATCGACCAGTTGTTCGTAAGCCTTGTGGAGGCGTTCGGTTTGTGCTTCCGTCAGTTCGAGACCGTCCCAGAAACCAAAGTTTTCTTTGAGATCCTGGCGCACCACTTCCCAACTGAACGCGCTGCCCTTTTCGCGGCGCAAAGCAGCCAGGTGGCGCGGATAAGCAAAGAAGGTTGTTTTCTGGTGGAGGAGCTTTTCAAGATGAAGGGCATATTTTCCTCTGCCGAGGGACAAACCACCTGTTTCGTGGTCGGCGGTGACAACGATGAGCGTAGAGTCGGGCTTTTTCTTGTAGAACTCGTAAGCAATCTGAACACAGCTGTCCATGTCGATGAGTTCATGGATGAATCCGGCACCATCATTAGAGTGGCAGGCCATATCAATCATGCCGCCCTCAATCATCAGGAAAAAGCCATTGCGTTCCTTTTGGCGTTCGGTGAGAAAACGGATGCCCGCCTGCGTGATTTGCTCCAGCGAGAGATTTTCTGGTTTGCGGTCGAGTTTGTAAGGGATGGCGTAATCGTTCTGCTTACTGTCGCGGAGCGGCTGAAGGAGAATCAGCTTCTTCTGTCGGTTGGCCTGCTGGAGAAACTCATCATAGCCGCGCACAATTTTATACCCATTGTCGGCAGCCTGCTGATAGAGATCCTTATCACCGTTCTCCGATTGATGTTTCAAGATGTCGGAGCCCGCGAAGAAGTCGAAACCAGAAAGAGTGAGCTGCCGTCCGATTTCATGGTAAGCATGACGCTCAGGCACATGGGCATAGAAAACGGCCGGCGTGGCGTGGTTGACCCCCACTGAAGTGGAGATGCCCACAGCTGCCCCGTGTTGCTGCGCGTGCCAAGCCACACTGTTGACAGGCGTGGTGAGGTCGGGCAGCACTCCGACAGCGGCATTCTTTGTCTTAACGCCCGAAGCTAAGGCCGTGCCCGCTGCGGCCGAGTCGGTAACACCGCTGGAGGCAGAATAAGTAGAGACGAGCCCCAGATAAGGAAATTGCGTGAAGCAGAGCGGTTTCATTCCGATACGTCCCTCGCGGGCAGCCAGGAAGGTTTCGGCGGCATTGACCTGATTAACGCCCATGCCATCGCCAATGAAATAGAATACATACTTAGCCTTGGGCTGCGCCATTGCCACAAGGGTTAGCACAGTCAAGCATAGTGTGGAGAGAAAACGTTTGGGAGTCATTTGTTAGTTCTTTTTATCTTCACGATAGGCACTCTCAATGTAGTGGAGGCGGAGAAGGGTATCACAGATACGTTTCACGTCGTCAGTGTCGTGGAGGAGGAATTCGATTGTTCCGTCGAAGATACCATCGTTGGTGTCGAGGGAGATGTGCTTGATCACCAAGTTCTGCTCACTGTTGTGGAGTACATCGGCAATGGCATAGAGCACGCCGTGGTCGTCAACACCTTTAACATGGATACAGACGGGGAAATAGAGAGTTTTGTGGGTATCCCACTTGAGCGCAATGATATTATTGCCATAGCGCGTTTTGAGTTTTGCAGCCGTGGGGCAACTGCGTTTGTGGATTTCGAGCGTATTCTGGGGGGTGATATAGCCTAAGACGTCGTCGCCGGGAATAGGGTGGCAACACGGCGCTATGGTGCATTTCTGCAATGTGTCCTCGTTGAGCACAAGCGTTTGCTTGCGATTGAGGCCGCGCACAAAGTCCTCTACATCCGTGGAGTTGACCTCCGCTTGCTTCTTAGGTCCGATGAACGGCACATAGCGTCGCCAGCCCGTTTTGCGTACTTTCCCAGTGAGGGCATCCACATCGGGCTGTCCCAGCTCAATTTTGTTGCCCCCTAATGCCAGTGCCAATTCATCGCGGTCGGCCAATTCGTGGAAACGGCGCAGGATGTCGATATTGGTACTTGTGGCTTCAATATCTTGCTCCTTAAAGAAAGCTGCAAGGCGTTCCTCACCGATGCGCATCTTCTCGCGGTTCTCACGACGCAAGATGGCTTGAATCTTTCCGCGCGCCTTAGCCGTAGTGGCAAAATTGAGCCATTCGGCCTTCACTTGCTGCTCGCGGGAGGTGAGAATCTCCACCTGGTCGCCGCTCTTGAGGCGGTAGCTCAGCGGCACGAGCTTATGGTTGACCTTCACCGCAAAGCAGTGAGTGCCGAGGAAGGAGTGGATATGGAAAGCGAAGTCGAGAGCCGTGGCGTTGTTGGGCATGGTCTTGATTTCACCTTTCGGCGTGAAGACGAGGATTTCTTTAGAGAAGAGGTTGAGCTTAATGGTGTCGAGCAGATCAAGCGTGTCGGGCTGCGGGTCGTCGAGGATTTCTTTGATGGAGTCGAGCCATTTGTCGAGTTCATTCTCGTCGTAGTCGGCATCCTTATCTTTGTATTTCCAATGTGCCGCAAAGCCCTGCTCGGCAATATCGTTCATGCGGTCGGAACGGATTTGCACTTCAATCCATTTACCTTGGGCCGACATAAACGTGTTGTGGAGAGCTTGATAGCCATTGGCCTTGGGCGATGAGAGCCAGTCGCGGAAGCGCGTAGGATGGGGACGATAGATTTTCGTTAGGCCCGCATAGATGCTGAAGCACTCGTCGATTTCTTTCTTGCGATCGAGCGGAACGTAGACTATGCGAATGGCCAGAATATCATAGATTTCGTTGAACGCCACGTGCTTGTTCTGCATCTTGTTCCAGATGGAATAAGGCGTCTTTATGCGCTGCTGAATCTGATACTTGAAGCCCATGCCGTCGAGCAGTTCGCGGATGGGCGGCACAAAGTTGTCGAAGATTGAAGTGCGGTCGGCCTGTGTGGACGCCAGCATGTCCTCAATCATTTTATACTCCTCCGGGTGTTCATAACGGAAACTCAGGTCCTCCAGCTCTGTCTTGATCTTGTTGAGACCTAAGCGGTCGGCCAACGGGGCGTAGATATAGAGCGTTTCGCCCGCAATCTTATACTGCTTTGAGGGCAGCATGGACGAAAGGGTGCGCATATTGTGGAGGCGGTCACTGATTTTGATGAGGATTACGCGTATGTCGTCGCTCATCGTGAGCAGGAGCTTCTTGAAAGTCTCGGCTTGTAGCGAAGCGCGGTCGCCGAAGATGCCACCAGAGATCTTGGTGAGTCCCTCCACGATATTGGCCACTTTCGGACCAAAGAGGTTGGAGAGGTCTTCGTTAGTATAATCGGTGTCCTCTTCCACATCGTGGAGCAGGGCTGCACAGATCGAAGTGGAGCCTAAGCCTATCTCTTCGCAGGCTATTTGCGCAACGGCGATGGGATGGAGTATGTATGGCTCTCCCGAACGTCGGCGCACACCTTTGTGGGCCTGCTTGGCAAAATTGAAAGCCTTGGTGATGACATCCACTTTCTTGCGGTGGTTGGTGGCCAGATAGGTATCGAGCAACTTTTGGAAGGCTGCACTGATCATTTCCTCATCTTTCAACTCCTGAGGTGTAAGTTTTTTCGTCGTGTCGGTCATCATGATTGTGAAATTAAGGGGGTGGAGAAATGGCTCGAAGTGGTTGTGCCGTTGCTTATTTCACTTTGAGTTTTTGTCCGGGTTTGATTTTCGAACCAGAGATCTTGTTCTTTTTCTTGAGCTTCTCTACTGTGGTGTTGTTGCGCTTAGCGATGTCGGAGAGTGTGTCACCTTTCTTGACCGTTGTAGAGGAGTTTTTCTCGGTTTTCTTTGTTCTCTTGGTATCTGCCGTCTTGCTGTGGCGTCCTTTACGCTTGTCGCTCTTGCTGTTGCTGCGATTGTCGTCGCTCTCATCAGTCTGGCTGTGGCGCGTATTGCGCGTGTGGCGGCGTGCCTCCGCTCTGCTTTCGCGGCTGTTGGAGGACGTTGTCTCCTGTCGGTCTGCACGGCTGGAGCGACTGCGTGTGGTGCGCGGTGCCTCTGTTTCGTCCACTTCCACTTCGGCACGCTGCGTCAAGAGTTCATCCGCGCGGTAGTTGTAGACACTATCGCGCAAGTCGATAAACCGTTCTGTGGCGTCCTGAGGTAAGGTGAGCGAGGAGAGGGCAGAGAGTCCCGGAATAATATCTGTTTTGTACTGCGGATTGAGTGCGCGAACAACTTCGATGTCTACTTTGCAAAGTTCGGCCACCTGCTGCATGTGGAGCGTGCGGTCAACGAGCACCGTGTCCGTCAGTATCGGATAGCGACTCTTCATCGGTGCGATGTTGTGGTCGCAGTAGTAGTTCATCACGTAGTTAGCAGCTATGAATGCGGGCACATAGCCGCGTGTTTCATTGGGCAGGTAGGGATAAATTTTCCAATAGTCGCGTTCTCCGCCCGTTCGGCGAATGGCTTTGCTCACTTGCTGAGGCCCTGCATTGTAGGCCGCGAGGACAAGGTTCCAATCGCCATAAATATTATAGAGGTCTTTGAGATACTTGGCGGCAGCCCAACTGGCTTTGTAGGGGTCCATGCGCTCATCAACGAGACTGTTTATCTTCAGATCGTAGCGGCGGGCTGTAGTGATCATAAACTGCCAGAGGCCGGCGGCTCCAGCATGGCTGATGGCCGTTGGGTCGAGACCTGATTCAACAACGGGCAGATATTTCAGTTCGAGCGGTAGTCCGTAGGCATCGAGTGCTTCCTCGAAGATGGGGATATAATAGTTGCCTGCACCGAGCATATAGCTCACCTTGTTGCGCAACTCCTCTGTGTAGCGGTCGATGAACTTCTGCACGATTTGGTTGTAGGGCATCTCCATTTTGTTGGGCAAGCGTTGCAATCGATCGCGATACACTTCCGGAGCGTATGTCACATTGTAGTTTGAGGTGGTTGCGGTGGTGTCAACGTAGAGATACTTTTTGGCCAACCATTTCTGAAGTTGGACACTCTCGTTGCTATTCATACCTTCAGGTATGTCGAAGACTTCATCACGGTTGGTAATGGAGTCGTGAACTGTGATTTCGCTTTGTGCTGCGAGGCCTGCGGGAAGAACCGTCAGAGCCAATGTGAGAAATATCTTGTTGATTTTGTTCATACTGTTCTTTAGCGTGTGCCCCACGATGCTAAGGGGGCTGTGACCCAACGTAAAGATGTTCGTTGGGGTTAGAAATTAAAACTACAACCGATGCCGTAGGAAGTTTGGTGAATCAGAGGTGTCGACTGCTGGATAACGGCTGGCTGGAGCTGCATACTCAAGTCGGGCGAAATGTCGAACACAGAGAGCTGAGCATCTACATAGGCGTCGATTACGCTCAAGATATAAACGCCCACGAAGGCAAAGGCACTCATGTCGCGATAACGGCGATAGCGGTTTTTGCGGTTTTTGAAGATGGTTTTGAAGCGTTCTTCCTTCCCCGTGATATCGTAGTTGGGAGGAAGCATATTCAGATACGACTTTGTGTTTGGGTCGTCGTCCATAATGTCCAGATAGGCTTGCGAATAGTCGCGGTACATCTGCTGGTTCCACATGAGGGCATAAGTACAACCCAAGAAACCACCGTAGAAGATAGGCAGTTTCCAGTATTTGCGATTATAGATCTGTCCCGCACCTGGGCACACAAGTGCCAACCAGAGGGCGCGCTTAGGATCGGGAACAAAGGCAGCGTTGGCGGCCTTTTTGAGATTCTCCTTCGTAACGCTTTCCGCCATCTTTCGCAGGCGTGCCGTGTCGGCTGGCAGCTTTCCCTCTTGTGCCTTCTTGATCGTGTCGGTCAGCATCTCAATGGTTTCTCCCTTCAGCATTTCTGCCTCAATGGCTTTCTGCTGCTTCTTGGCTTTTTTGCTGATAGTTTTCACGGACGAGACCTTTGTGGAGTCGTCCACAATAAGACGTGCTTGCGCCGCTCCCTTCGCAGGTGCAAGGAAAGCGGCGACTAAAATAATGAGGATGTATTGCGATAGCGTTTTCGTCATTGTTGTAGGAGTGGCCAAAGGCCTAACTTCTCATCTTGTCGAACATAGCGATGATTTTCTCCAATTCTTCTTCGTTGCCGAAGTTGATAGTGATTTTGCCTTTGCCTTGCTGTGAACAAGTCATCTGCACCTTGGTTTGGAAGAAGTCGCTGAGCCGACCTTTTAGTTCGTTGTATTCTTCAGGCAAGCGGTTCTTGCGGTTGCTCAACTGGTGCCGACCGCTCTTCACAGTCTCGCCAGCGTTGAGGGCCTTTACCATTTCTTCCACTTGTCGAACGCTGTAGCCCCGTTCCTGCACTTCTTTGAAAAGTTTCAGCATCACGCTGGGCTCTTGCGCACCGAGAATGGCGCGGGCATGGCCTTGGTCGATGGATTTGTTGCGCAGAGCCAGCTGCACAGGGGCGGGAAGTTTGAGGAGACGCAAGGCGTTGGCCACCGTGGCCCGCCTCTTACCCACTTTCTCGCTCAGTTCCTCCTGCGTGAGGTGGTACTGCTCGATGAGCTTTTGGTAAGCCAACGCCACCTCAATGGCGTTGAGGTCTTCGCGCTGGATGTTCTCCACCAGCGCCATTTGCATCATATTTTCATCGTTGGCGGTGCGGACGTAGGCGGGAATTGTTGTGAGACCTGCCAATTTTGAGGCGCGCCAACGTCGCTCACCGGCAATAATCTCATAGCTCTCGTCGTCCATCTGTCGCAGTGTGATGGGCTGGACGATGCCCAACTGGCGGATGCTTTCTGCCAACTCCTCCAGCGCGTCTTCGTCAAACTCATGGCGGGGCTGGTTGGGGTTGGGGACAATCCTGTCAACGGGGATTTCGTTGATAGACGAACTGCCGCTGGTGTGTATTTCGTCGGCCGTATCAATCAAGGCGTCGAGGCCTCGACCCAATGCGGGGAATTTCTTGTGTACTGGCATTGTTTTTTTCTTTTGTTCTATTCTCGGACGGGCCTAAAGAAGCGAACCACTCCGATAAGCCTTTCTCTGAGGATGCTTTACTTCTCGCTCGTTTGTTTCTCTCGCTCTATGAGTTCGCGGGCCAGCGACAAATGGTTCTTTGAACCAGTGGATTCCGCATCGTAGAGAATGGCGGGCAAACCATGGCTGGGCGCTTCGGAGAGCTTCACGTTGCGCTGAATAACGGTCTTAAACACCAGTTCCTGGAAGTGGCGCTTCACTTCGTCGTAGATCTGGTTGGCCAAACGCAGGCGACTGTCGTACATCGTTAGCAGGAAGCCCTCTATCTCTAATCTGGGATTGAGCTTCTTCTTGATGATGCGGATTGTGTTCAGCAATTTGCTGATTCCCTCCAAGGCAAAGTATTCGCACTGCACGGGAATGATAACAGAGTCCGCAGCCGTAAGACTGTTGACCGTGATCAGTCCTAACGAAGGACTACAATCGATGAGAATATAATCGTAGAGGTCTTTGACGGGTTTGAGAAGCTCGGAGATAATGTACTCGCGTTTTTTGAAGTTGAGCATCTCCACTTCAGCCCCTACCAAATTGATATGGGAAGGAACCACATCCAAACCCTCAATTTCGGTTGTGTAAATGGCTTCGCGTATGTCGCCGCGATTCACAATACACTCGTAGATAGACGTGTCAATCTCGTTGAGGTTAACACCTAATCCGGAAGAGGCGTTGGCTTGCGGGTCAGCGTCGATGAGGAGAACTTTCTTTTCGAGCGTTGCCAGAGAGGCAGCCAGATTCATCGAAGAGGTGGTCTTTCCAACACCGCCTTTTTGGTTCGCTATTGCGATGATTTTTCCCATGGGTTCCAATTCGTTATTTAGGTCGCAAAAATAACAAATAATCGTGGAACACTCATGGATAATAGCCTTTTTTAGTATTTTTGCAACGTTTTTTTGTGGAACGATAACCTTTCGCCCGTCGGTTCGCTTACGGGATTTGTTTCTTTTTTTATGACAGAAAATAGACCCTATATTCTTATCTCCAACGATGATGGCTACCAAGCTGGTGGCATTAACTTTTTGATCGACACGCTCAAGTCCGTGGCCGATCTATTGGTCGTAGCTCCCGACGGCCCGCGGTCGGGATTCAGCACTGCCATCACATCGGCCCACCCCATTCATGCCGTCCTCATTCGCAAGGAACCGGGCCTAACGGTTTATGCTTGTTCTGGCACGCCAACGGACTGTGTCAAACTGGCTCTTAATCGCTACATCGAACGCCGCCCAGATCTCGTTATAGGTGGTATAAATCATGGTGACAATTCCAGTGTAAACGCTCATTATTCGGGCACAATGGGCGTGGTGCAGGAAGCTGCCATGCAGGGCCTCCCTGCTGTGGCTTTCTCGCTTTGTGATATGAGTGCGAAAGCTGATTTCACGCCTTTGCGCCCTTATCTGATCGACATCACGATGAAGGCTCTCATGGCGGGTCTGCCAGAATTCACTTGTTTGAATGTAAACTTCCCCAAATGTCCTAAATTTGAGGGCATTCGCATCTGTAGGATGGCGCGAAGTCGTTGGGAAAAAGATATCAAAGATTTAGACAATGCTGGGCGCAGTGGCAACTGGTATTGGCTCGTAGGCGACTGCCAAGAATTAGAGCCTAATGCCACCGATACTGACCGCTGGGCGCTCTCCCACGGCTATGTAGCTATTACGCCGACAACCCTCGACAATACAGCTACACGCTTGATGCCGATGCTGAAAAGTCTGTTCTAACTTCCCTCGGACGGGTCGGACCAGTCGGACTTGTCGGACCTGTCCGAGAAAACAAGCAATCCCTTATGCGCTACTTCCTTATTGCTGGTGAGGCCAGCGGAGATTTACACGCGGCCCATTTGATGAAAGCTCTGCAGGCTGAAGATCCCGAAGCCGAGTTCCAATATTATGGTGGAAACAATATGCAGGCCGTTGCGCCGGGATGCTTGCGCCACTACGAAGACTTGGCTTATATGGGCTTTATTCCTGTGTTGCTCCACGCTCGCACTATCCTGTGCGGGATGCGGCAGTGCAAGGATCAGATTAGAGCTTATCGGCCGGATGTGGTTATTTTGGTGGACTATCCGGGCTTTAATCTCTCCATCGCGCGCTTTGTTCACGCGGAGCAAATCTGCCCTGTCTTCTATTATATCTCCCCCAAAATCTGGGCTTGGAAGGAGCGGCGCATCAAGAACATTCGTCGCGATGTCGACCGCCTTTATTCTATTCTGCCGTTTGAGGTAGACTATTTCAAACGGAAACACAACTATCCCATCACTTATGTAGGCAATCCCACCATGGATGAGGTGGATGCTTTTGTCCGTCAGCACGGACTGCCTGCTCCCAACGGACGCACCCTCGCTTTACTGCCTGGCAGTAGACGGCAGGAGGTGTCGGACAATCTCTCGCGTATGCTCTTGGCGGCTGCTCCCGTACTTGCGGAGCGCGATATGCTGGCTGAGATTGCCGTTGCTCCGGCTTTGCCGCTCGATTTCTATGAGCGCATCATCAGTGCGTCGGGCGTGGAGCGCAGCAGGGTGAAACTGGTGGAGAATCAGACTTATGCGTTGCTGTCGCGCTCAACGGCGGCTCTCGTCACCTCTGGGACCGCCACGCTCGAAACGGCTCTGTTCCGCGTTCCACAAGTGGTGTGCTACTACATCACGTTGGGGCCGCTCTTCCGCCTGCTGCGTCGCCTTTTTTTGAAAGTTCCTTTCGTCTCTTTGGTCAATCTCGTGGGCGGCGAAGAGATTGTGCCCGAACTCATAGCCGATGAAATGAACGTGAGGAATGTTCGCTGCCAACTGGAGTCTATCCTCCCCAACGGCCGCTGCCGCGAAGCGCAGTTGCAGGGCTATGAGCGAATGGCCAAGATTCTCGGGCAACCCGGCGCTCCCGAACACGCTGCTCAGGACATGGTCAAGGCGCTGAGAGAAAAGAGAAACGCCCAATAGTCCGCCTCATCTGTCTTCGCTGAAAAAGTTTCTCCCAACTCATCCGACTGATCCTCTTCGGTGGAGAGACCGCAAAAGAGAATCGCCACCGCTGGCTGATTTTCTGCTCTCCTAAGAAAAATTGTGTAACTTTGCCTCAACATCACTAATAACACTATCCGTTATGCAAAAACTCGCACATCTTTTTGCTCAAAAACTGCTTCAAGTTGAAGCTATCAAACTGCAACCCGAAGCTCCCTTCACTTGGGCCAGCGGCTGGCTCTCTCCGTTCTATTGCGACAACCGCAAAGTGCTCGCCTTCCCTGACGTGCGCTCATTCGTGAAACTCGAATTGTGCCGCCTCATCCTCGAAACTTATCCTGAAGCTGAGGCTGTGGCTGGCGTGGCTACGGGGGCTATCGCGCAAGGTGCACTGGTGGCCGACGAACTGGGACTCCCTTTCAGCTATGTCCGTTCAAAACCCAAAGACCATGGGATGCAGAATCTCATTGAGGGACAAGTGGATCCTGGTGCTAAAGTTGTCGTGGTGGAGGACTTGATTTCCACGGGCGGCAGTAGTTTGAAGGCTGTGCAGGCTTTGCGCGACCACGGTTGCGAGGTGCTCGGCATGGTGGCCAGCTATACCTACGGTTTCGAAGTGGCTCGCAAGGCGTTTGAGGAGGCTAATGTCGAACTCACCACGCTGACCAACTACGAAGCAGTGGTGGAAACGGCTCTCCAAACGGGATATATCAGCGAGCAGCAAGTTCCCCTGCTCCACGATTGGCGCAAAGACCCCGCCAACTGGGGCAAGAAATAAATGGCAGCCTCATTCTTTCGTCGGGAAACATTGAGGTGTCCGCCCCTCTCAAGAGGTAGGCTCAGCCCGATGAGTGAGTAATTCTTTATCATCATATAGCCCCTTCCGCGCGCTCTTATGGAGTGGCGGAAGGGGCTTATTGTGTCCGTTTCCTTATTCCTCGTATCTTTTTATTATCTTTGCCGCCCAACAAACACAATAAGAATATGGGATTAAGCAAATATGAAAGCGAAGTGAAACATGTGGCGCAGCCGCAGCAGCAACTATACGAACGTTTCAGCAACCTACGCAATCTGGAGGGCATCAAAGAGCGTCTCTCCGATCCCGCCGTACAAGAGCGCATGGCGGCAGAGTTGCCCGCCGACAAGTTGGAGCAGGCTCGCCAGCAGTTTCAGAACGTGGAATTTACAGAGGACGCCATCTTGCTCACAACGCCTGTGGGAAAAATCACCTTCCGCGTGGTGGAGCGCGAAGAACCCAAACTCGTCAAGATGGGGAGCGAAGGCAGCCCCATCCCCTTGACCATCTGGATTCAGATGCTCCCAACGGATGCTTACTCCAGCAAACTCCGCGTCACCGTTGGGGCGGAAGTCAATATGTTTATGAAAGGCATGGTGGCAAAACCTCTCCAGCAGGCTGCCGATGGATTGGCCAACATCTTGAGCGTACTGCCATGATGCGCCATTGGAGTTGGGCGGTGACGCTTGCAATCCTCTTTTTACTCTCGGCGTGTTCGTCCACGCCGGAGTATGCTCGCGTACGCGCTTTCTATCGTTGTGCCAACGTGGCAGGAGCTCCGGCTCTGATGCACGCCTTAGCTCCCAACAGCGGTGTGTTCTGCACCATCCGTTTCTCGGGAAGTATGAGTTATGTGGACTATATGAACACCGCGGGGGAGCGGTCGCGCCAGAATCTCTCGGCAGCTGACAAATCCTACGGTATGCCGCAGTTTATCGCCGGCTTTATCGTGGGTCAGCTTCCCACGGCAACGCTCTCTGGCAAAGGACTGGTGGCCTACGACTTGGTATGCCCCAACTGCTACGCTTCTTCCTTCATCCAACGCTCTTTGGAATTCTCCACACAGGATGCCACACTCGTCCATTGCAGTAGGTGCCGACGCATCTACAGCCTTGCCAACGAAGGCGCCGTGGTGGAAAATGCGCAGAGCGAAAAGGATAAGAAACTCTATCAATACCACATCCAATACGGCAATAATGCGATGGTCATCACCAACTGACAAAGCATAACAATCAGTAAAGGCTCATCCCCCCTTATAGATAAGAGGATACAACATTGTTGCAGGTATCTTTTTATCACTTATACTTCTTAAAAAAACAATAGCTTTAGCTAAATAGAAGCCTAGAAGAGAATATACATTTTGCTATTAAATAAGGCCTTTTAATTGTATATTCTCTTTTTTCTGAAATTACAAACAAAAAAAAGTATTATATATTTGCAATATACATATATAATATCTATTTTTGCAAAAACCAAGTTAACAATATACAGAGTTTTTTGAATTATGTATAAGTCCATAAGTTTTCAATAATGAAAGTTCATCTTAACTCTCGAAGTTTATGAATATATAATTCTTTATCTAAATCCTTACATTATGAAAAAGATATTTTTTTTAATTGTACTTCCTTTAGTGATAGTATTATTCAGCGGTTGCAAGGAAGACTCTTTCGATTTGAATGATTACACTGAGAGTAAGCATTATGTTAATTCATACGTGCTGCCCAACACCATGGTTGTAGAACCTGCTGAGACTGAAAAGGGTACGCCTGAAGGTTTGAAAGTACGCTTTAATGGGGTTGTTCTGACTCATTTCGCCGGTACGTATGATCCCGGCTTTCTTCAGATTGCAAAAGTTAATGGTGATACAGCATACAATAAGGGGACAACACACTTCCGACAGGAAGCATTGGGAACACCCATTCGCAGTATCAATGTCGTAGCACTTGACAATATGGACGCAGCACATCCTGCTGGTAGTTCGCTCAATGATGTACTGACAGTGAAAAGCGTTCCACTCAATGACTATTTTAAGCACCATTATGACAGAAAGTTTTTTCGTACGAATCAAGAGCAGATTCTAAAGTTATCCGCAAATCAAGTGTTAGAAAAGATGTGGGATGATTCGTTCTTACATTTCTATTATACAGCAAATCCTGCTCTTGTGCTTCCACCTGTAGAAGTCACCATTGAACTGCAAAATGGAACAACCTTAAAGACAAGGAGCAATCAATGAATGTAGTTTTTCATTCATTGAGCTGATATAAAAGAGGAAAGTAGCCACAACGAAACAGTGGGCTACTTTCTTTTTTCTGATAATTTTCAAACAGCAGCGTAAAGAGAACTCCTTTTCCTCTTATTTATCATATAAAGATACGGTTATCTCAATTTACCTCCCGAAAATTTGTCAGTTTCCGAATCATAGCTTATCTTTGCACCCAGTTCTGCCCGAATGGTGGAATGGTAGACACGAGGGACTTAAAATCCCTTGGTCAGTAATGGCTGTGCGGGTTCGAGTCCCGCTTCGGGCACGGAAAGTTCCCAATCACCTCGTGTGGGGCGGTTGGGACTTTTTAGTATTTGTTGGCAGAATGGTGGCTCAGAACTTTCGGTAAGTGCCTTGCCTTCGTCCCTCCGATAGGGCTGCTCAACGCTCCAAACATGGAATTCAACGATTATGGGAAGAAACAAATTTTCAGCAAAGGAAATAAAGGCTATCAGTAAGTTGTTGCGCAGAAAGAATGCTGGCAACCGCTATCAGCAGAAGCTCATACGCCATCAGTTGCGTGTGGACTACGAATTTAATATTTCCGATTTCAACGAGCCGGGCAAGGCGTTTGGCGAGGAGGATTTGCAGGCTGCCGTGGACCGCGGGGCAATCCAGGTGCTCGACGATGCTACCATCGAGGCGATGAAGGCGAAACGCGCGCGCGACAAGGCACAAAGAGAGACCGAGCAAATGCAGGATGCTGTGGACACAGGAGAAGCCACCGACTGGCAAGAGGCGATGCGCGAATGGCAGGCCTGGGAGGACGGACAGAAAACGGAAGAATAACGACAACGACCGTATGGAAAACTTCGCAGCTATTGATTTCGAAACGGCCAACAACCAGCGCACCAGCGTGTGTAGCGTGGGCGTTGTCATCTATAGGAATGGCGTTAAGGTGGACCAGTTCTATTCGCTCATCAAGCCCGAACCCGAAGTTTATAACTACTTCTGCACACAGGTGCATGGTCTCACAGCCATCGACACGCAGAGCGCGCCACTCTTCCCCGAGGTATGGGCCGAGATTGCGCCCCGCATAGAGGGCTTGCCCCTCGTGGCGCACAACAAAGCCTTCGACGAAAGTTGCCTGAAAGCCGTGTTCCGCTGCTATCAGATGGACTACCCCGATTATCCTTTCTATTGCACCCTCGCGCGCTCCCGACAAGTGTGGCCCGAAGGCTCTCACACCCTCGATCTCATCGCAGCTCGCTGTGGCTACGACCTTCAAAACCACCATCACGCCTTGGCCGATGCTGAAGCCTGTGCTGCCATAGCGCGGAAGATACTTTGAGAGATTCCTTTCCTTTACTTTATACGGCGACACCTTGTGTCGTCTTTTTTTATGCATTACTTCGAACCCTTGGGGCGTTTAAGTGAATATATCCCACTATATTTGCAGGCGAAAAAAATCCTTACATAATAAGAAATGGAAGAACCTATCACACTGGTGGTCGTGGACTGCCAATACGATTTCTGCCATCCCGCGGGCACGCTCTACGTGAAAGGGGCGGAAACAGCGGTGGAAAATATCCTCCACTTTATCTCAACGGCGAACAACATCGCGGAAGTGATTTTCACCGTTGACTGGCACCAAGCCAAAGACGATTCGTTTGCTCCGCAAGGCGGGCCGTGGCCGCCCCATTGCGTACGTTTCTCACAAGGCGCGCAGATCGACCCACGCCTCGTGCAAGCCTGCTTGGAGCGCGACATACCTTTTCAGGTGATACGCAAGGGGGAGGTGAAGGAAACCGAGGAGTATGGGGCTTTTCAATATATCTTGGAACTCGCCCATGGCAAATACCGCCTGGCCACTATGACCGACGAGGTGATTACGACCAACAGGCCCATGGCCATTTGCGGCGTGGCGGGCGACTTCTGTGTGCTGGAAACGCTGAAAAACCTCGTGAAGCGCATTTTCTCTGTCCGCGTCTTTGCCCAAGGTATTGCTTCCATCGATGGCGGTAAACGCCTGGACGACTATGTACGCCAAGAGAACTTGGAGTACTGCTGAGGAAAGTTTTTAGTCCACGAATGGACACGAATAAGGCGAAGAAGCACGAATTTTTACTTATTGCTGAGCTTAGTTGATCGTTTCTCAAAACAACTAAAACAGCTGAAAATATCCTTATTGTGCGAGCGGATACAATAAAGGCGTCAGCTGACAGAATAAGACTGTCAGCTGACGCAATAAGGATATTTTCGAAGGGATTTTTTAGCCCACGAAAGAACACGAAGAAGGCGAAAGGACACGAATTTTATATCTTTTAGCTCATTAAGCTCTCGGACAAGTCGGACAACTCTGACCAGTCCGAAAACCACTACCTAAGCTAAGTAATAAGAAAAAAATTCGTGTCCCTTCGCCTTATTCGTGTTCTTTCGTGGGCTAAAAAAATCCCTTTCGTGGACAGAAGAAAGCAGGGAGCAGAGTACTCCCCCACTACCCCACGCTGCCTTCGAGACTCACACTAAGGAGCTTCTGGGCCTCAACGGCAAACTCCATCGGGAGCTTATTGATGACATCCTTGGCATAGCCATTGACGATGAGGTCGACGGCGTTTTCGGTGGGGATGCCGCGTTGGTTGCAGTAGAAGAGCTGGTCTTCACTGATTTTCGAGGTCGTGGCTTCGTGCTCCACAATGGCGTTGTTGTGGTGAACGTCGATGTAAGGGAACGTGTGTGCACCGCATTTATCGCCCAACAGGAGTGAATCGCACGAACTATAGTTGCGCGCACCCTCCGCATGAGGACCGCATTTCACAAGTCCGCGATAAGAATTCTGGCTGTGGCCTGCGGAGATACCTTTGGAAACGATGGTGGAGCGCGTGTTGCGTCCGAGGTGCACCATCTTTGTTCCGGTGTCAGCTTCCTGGTAGTTGTTGGTCACGGCCACGCTGTAGAATTCGGCTTGGCTGTTGTCCCCCATCAAGATGCAGGAGGGATATTTCCATGTGATGGCCGAACCGGTCTCCACCTGCGTCCAAGAGAGTTTTGAGTTCTCCCCGCGGAGCTGTCCGCGCTTTGTGACGAGGTTGTAAACGCCTCCCTTGCCCTCGGCATCGCCCGGATACCAGTTTTGAACGGTGGAATATTTCACTTCCGCGTCTTTATTGACCACAATCTCAACGATGGCAGCATGGAGCTGGTTTTCGTCGCGCATCGGAGCGGTACATCCCTCCAGATAGCTGACATAGCCGCCGTCATCGCATACGATGAGCGTGCGCTCAAACTGTCCTGTGTTGCGGGCGTTGATGCGGAAATAAGTGGAGAGTTCCATCGGGCAACGCACGCCTTTGGGGATGTAGACGAAAGAACCATCGGAGAAAACAGCACTGTTGAGGGCGGCAAAGAAGTTGTCGCGATAGGGCACGACAGAGCCGAGATATTTGCGGACGAGTTCGGGATTTTCACGAATGGCCTCAGAGATACTGCTGAAGATGACCCCTTTCTCTGAGAGGCGTTCCTTGAAGGTGGTTTTGACGGAAACGGAGTCCATCACAGCATCTACGGCCACGCCGCTCAATGCCATACGTTCTTCGAGGGGGATACCCAACTTGTCGAACGTGCGCATCAGTTCGGGGTCGATTTCCGTCTTGCCGTTCGGTTTTTTCTTTGTTGGGTCGGCGTAGTAAGAGATGGCTTGGTAGTCGATCTCAGGGAGATTGACGTGTCCCCAAGTGGGTTGCTTGAGTGTGAGCCAGTAGCGATAGGCCTTCAAGCGGAAGTTGAGCATCCACTCTGGTTCCTCCTTTCGGCGGGATATTTCGCGGATGACCTCTTCATTGAGGCCGCTATCGATGATATCAGTCTTAACGTCCGTGGTGAAGCCGTATTCGTATTTTTTCTCGGCTACACTGCGGACGAATTCATTTTGTTCTGCCATAATGATTGAGTTTTCGGCCAGCGTTAATGCTTCTTCGGCTTATCGCTGGTAGTTTTCTTTCGATGAGTGGGCTTTTGCTTGTGGCTAACATCCACCCAAACGGTGTCGCCTACCGTTTGCTGAGCGCGCAGACTATCGGAATCGACGGTCGATGAGGATGCCTCCGTAGAAGCATGGTCGAACGCCCAGCCGAGGAAGCCTTTGCAGGGAGCATAGAGGTAGGATGTTGATGTCTTGCTCTCGTCGAGAATGCGGAGACCTCCCATCACGTTGAGGACGCAGCTAAGGAGAATGAGATATTTCACTACGCTGACGCCCACGCCGAGAAGACTGTTGGGAAGCCCGAGGCACATACCTTTGAGTGCCTTTGTCACGACCTTTGCCACAAAGCCGAGGGCGATGGGCACGATGATCCAAAGGATGAAGAAAGCCACGACGCTGGTCATCATGTTGGTCTGACTACCGTCGACAGTGAGGTATTCGCCCAACGTGGAGTAGAACGTGGCGGCCACAAACAGGCCGAGCAAGAATCCGACGGCACTGGCGAGCTGCTTCACAAAGCCGTCGTGCCAACCGTCGTAGATGGCCCACAAAAGGACTATAAGTAAGAAAATGTCCAACATTGCTGTTCCTATATATATTATATGTGTAGAAAAAACGGATGAAAGGATTGGGAGAGAATCCTTTCCAACCTTTCATCCGTCAGTATATCAAAAACTGTGCCTTTGGAGTGTTGGCCGGCCGCTCCCTTCTCGCGGAGAAGGGTTTGCGGCAAGTCAGCAGTCCGCGTGCTGTTTACTTCAGTTTCTGCTTGATTTCGATTTCTTCGTAGGTCTCGATGATATCGCCCTCCTTGATGTCGTTGCAGTTGGCAAGGCTGATACCGCACTCGAAGTTCGTGCTCACTTCCTTCACATCGTCCTTAAAGCGTTTCAGGGCGTTGATAGCGCCGGTGAACACTACGATACCGTCGCGAATGAGGCGGGCCTTATCGGTGCGCTTCACCTTACCGTCGGAGACATAAGCACCGGCTACAGTACCCACCTTGGAGATGTGGTAAACCTGGCGCACGTCGATGGTAGAAGTAACCTGTTCTTTGACAATCGGCTTCAACATACCTTCCATAGCCTGGCGCACATCGTCGATAGCGTCGTAGATGACGGAGTATTGACGAATTTCGACACCTTCCTTATCGGCCAACTTGCGGGCTGCCTGACTCGGACGAACCTGGAAGCCTACGATGACAGCTTCTGAGGCTGCCGCCAGCGTCACGTCGTTCTCGCTGATCTGTCCCACGCTCTTGTGGATGACATTGACCTGAATGGTCGGCGTGCTGAGCTTGATAAACGAGTCGGAGAGTGCTTCGACAGAACCGTCCACGTCGCCCTTGACGATGATATTGAGCTCTTGGTAGTCGCCCTGCTTGAGACGGCGGCCGATTTCATCGAGCGTCAGCATCTTCTGCGTACGGAGGTCCTGCTCACGCTGGAGCTGTTCGCGCTTAGATGCAATCTCGCGCGCTTCTTGCTCAGAGGACATCACGTGGAACTGGTCGCCGGCCTGCGGTGCGCCATTGAAACCGAGGAGCGTAGCGGCCATAGCGGGGGCCACCTCCTGGATGCGCCCTCCGCGCTCATTGAAGAGCGCTTTCACGCGGCCGAAGCTCGTTCCGGCCAGTACGATGTCGCCCTGACGGAGCGTTCCGTTGCTCACGAGGACTGTGGCAGTGTAGCCGCGGCCCTTGTCGAGGGTGGATTCAATAATCGTACCCATGGCGTTGCGGTTCGGGTTGGCCTTGAGTTCAAGCATATCGGCTTCGAGGAGTACTTTCTCGAGCAATTCCTTAACGCCGATGCCCTTCTTGGCACTGATGTCTTGACTTTGGTACTTACCGCCCCACTCTTCCACGAGGAAGTTCATCGCTGCCAGGCTTTCCTTGATCTTATCGGGGTTTGCAGCAGGCTTGTCGATTTTGTTGATGGCGAAAACGATAGGCACATTGGCCGCCATAGCGTGGTTGATGGCCTCTTTCGTTTGCGGCATGATGTCGTCATCGGCTGCAATGATGATGATAGCAATGTCGGTGACCTGTGCACCGCGGGCACGCATGGCCGTGAAGGCTTCGTGACCCGGCGTATCCAAGAAGGTGATGTTTCGGCCGCTATCGAGCGTCACGTTGTAGGCTCCGACGTGCTGCGTGATACCACCCGCCTCACCGGCAATAACGTTGGCGTTGCGGATGTAGTCGAGCAATGATGTCTTACCGTGGTCTACGTGACCCATCACCGTGACAATCGGTGCGCGGGGCTTGAGATCTTCTTCAGCATCTTCCACCTCGGCCACAGCATCCTGCACCTCTGCACTGATGTATTCGGTCTTGTAGCCAAATTCCTCGGCTACAATATCGATGGTCTCTGCTTCGAGACGCTGGTTGATGCTGACCATCATACCGATGTTCATACACGTAGCGATGACTTTCGTTACGGGAACATCCATCATCGTTGCGAGCTCGTTGGCTGTCACAAACTCGGTGAGCTTGAGCACCTTGCTCTCTGCTTTTTCTTCCCGACGTAGCTCTTCTTCCTGGGCACGCACTTGTTCGCGTTTCTCCTTGCGGTATTTTGCACCTTTGTTCGTCTTGGACTTATTAGTGAGGCGTGCAAGCGTATCGCGTACCTGCTTTGCTACATCTTCGTCGCTAACTTCTTGCTTCACCGGAGCTTTACCGCGGCGATTGTTCTTCTTGCCGCCACCCTGGTTGTTGCCGTTGTTCTTAGCGTTGTTATTGTTGTTGCGATTACGGTTTCCACCGCCACCTTGCTGATTGGCAGCCGCGTTAATATCCACGCGCTGTCCACCACCGATGCGGTTGCGTTTTTTCTTTTCTCCGTTAGCGTTTTGCTGCTTGTTTTCGCGCTCCTTGCGGCGTTCTTCTTTCGTTTTCTTCTTGGGACGCGTGGAGGCATTGATAGCTGCCAGGTCGATAGTGCCGAGCACCTTCGGGCCTTGTAGTTCAGGCGTTGACTTGAGTTCGAATACGCCGTCCTTCACTTGGCCTATTTCGCGAGCACGTTCTTCCACGCTGGCTTTCTGCTTCTTCTGTGGCTCGGCTTTCGCCTCAGCTTTGGGAGCAGGAGTTGCAGGAGCCTCAGCAGGTTTCTTCTCGGGTTGTTCTGCTTTGGGCTGTGGTTTTTCGGCCTTAGGAGCTGGAGCAGCCTCAGGCTTTTTCTTCTCGGCAGGCTTCTCGGCCTTGGGAGCTTCTTTCTTGGGCTGTTCGGCAGGTGTAGCGGCTTTCGGTTCGAGGTCAATCTTTCCTACGACTTTCGGCCCTACCTGTGGGATTTCGGTTTTGATTTCTACCGCCTTCTTGCGTTCTTCCTTGGCTTTCTCCTTTTTGCGCTGTTCCTGTCGCTTCTCTTCTTGTCGAGTTTGGCGCAGTTTTTCAGCTTCGTTGCGGAGGTGCTCATCGGTTTGAAACTCCTTTTTCACCAAGGAGTACTGTTCGTCCGTCAGCTTCGTATTGGGGTTTACTTCCTCGAGCTTGTGACCTTTCTTTTCCAGAAAGTCGACGACGGTTTGCATTCCGACGTTGAATTCTTTGATAACTTTATTTAATCTGATAGCCATGCTTGTTTGTTAAAATGAGGTGCGGCTTTGCCGCGGGATGTGCTAATGTGCTGCTATTGATGGTTTGTTTTTGTGCTGTGCCGATGCTTAGTAATGTGTTTATGCCTTTGTTCCGAACAAGCCCGCAGGCCCTTACCACATCAGCACATTGGGTTCGTTTGCCGAACCTTACATCAGCACATTTTTTGACGGTCTCACGCTCGTTATTCTTCGAACTCGGCGCGAAGGACGCGGAGCACGTCGTCGACGGTCTCTTCCTCCAAGTCGGCCTTTTCGATGAGCATTTCGCGAGGAGCATTGAGCACGTCCTTAGCTGTGCGCAGACCGATGCCCTTGATAGAGTCGATGATCCACTGCTCTATTTCGTCGTTGAACTCGTCGAGGTAGATATCGTCCTCCTCGGGTTCGTTGCTGTCCGACTCGCGGAAGACGTCAATGGTGTATTCTGTCAGCATGGAAGCCAACTTGATGTTCATACCGCCCTTACCGATGGCCAGGCTCACCTCTTCGGGATTGAGATAGACCTCTGCTTTCTTGTTTATCTCATCCAGGATGATGCGATTGACTTGTGCAGGACTGAGTGCGCGCTGGATAAAGAGGGCGGTGTTCGTGGTGTAGTTGATCACGTCGATGTTCTCGTTGTGAAGTTCGCGCACGATACCGTGGATGCGGCTACCCTTCACGCCGACGCAAGCACCAACGGGGTCGATGCGGTCGTCGTAGCTCTCAGCGGCAATCTTTGCGCGTTCGCCCGGAATGCGGGCAATGCGGCGCAGACTGATAAGGCCATCGGCAATCTCGGGGATTTCGGCCTCGAGCAGACGCTGCAAGAATGCAGGACTGGTACGGCTCAGGAAGATTTTCGGGTTTCCGTTGGCATTGTCCACGCGGTCGATGACGGCGCGCACGGTGTCTCCCTTATGGAAGAAGTCGCGGGGAATCTGCTGGCTCTTGGGCAGCAGCAGTTCGTTGTTCTCATCGTCAACGAGGAGCGTCTCGTTCTTCCAAGTCTGATAGACCTCGGCAGAGATAATCTCGCCCACGCGATCCTTGTATTTGTTGTAGAGCGCGTCGTGTTCGAGTTCGAGCACTTTGCTCGCCAGCGTCTGGCGGAGCGTCAGGATGGCGCGGCGGCCAAACTTAGCAAACTCGATGGGCTCACTCACTTCTTCGCCCACTTCGTAGTCTTCGTCGATTTCGTGGGCTGCGCTGAGCGCAATCTGTTTGTTGTCGTCGGTCACTTCGCCGTCGGCCACGACTTCGCGATTACGATAGATTTCGCAGTCGCCTTTGTCGGGGTTGACAATCACGTCGAAGTTTTCATCAGAGCCGAAAATCTTGGCGATGACATTGCGGAAGCTCTCTTCGAGAACGCTCACGAGTGTCGTGCGGTCGATATTTTTCGTCTCCTTGAATTCAGAGAATGTGTCGATGAGACTGATTGTCTCAACTTTCTTAGTTGCCATATATTGTTTTGTTTTGTTTTTTCTGAGAGAGAGGGAGTCTTTTCTTGGTGGGCTCAGACTGGTCCGACGGGTCCGACGGGTCGGAGGTCCTATTGAGAGGGTTGGCTCTCGGACTGGTCCGACGGGTCCGATTTGTCCGACTGGTCCGACTTGTCGGAGGTCCTCTTGAGAGGACTGGAGCTCTTAAGAAAACTGATCCTCTTGATACCAAGAGACTAACAAGCCGCTTGGGGACCTGTTAGTCTACTTGAAATCGATCAGGAGGCGGGTCTCCTTGATGTCGGAGTATGGGAATGTATAGTCCACATCCATCATCTTGGGGCGCTTCTCGCCTTCCAGTTTCTTTTTCTCCTGAACCGTGAGCACGCAGCTTTCGGGTGTCACTTCTTTGAGTAGGCCGGAAAGTTTCTTTCCTTCACGCGTCAGCACTTCCACGCGGTCGCCTTGATGAATTTCATACTGTCGGAGCACCTTGAAAGGCTGACCGATGCCGGCACTGCCCACTTCCAGTTCGAAATCCGCTTCCTCGCGATCGAGATGAGCTTCGATAAATTTGCTCAGCTCTACACAGTCTTCAATCCATACGCCGTCCTGGTGGTCAATTTCTACCACAATACGATCGTCAGTACTGACAGTGAGGTCGGTCAGAAAGTAGTCCTTACCGTCCAACCATTCGTCAACCAGCGATTTTACTAACTTTTTGTCTATCATGTAATAGGGTTGTTGTCCTTAAAAAGAAGTGAGGAACTTTTGTTAAGTCCCTCACTACGACACCGCAAAATTACACATTTATAATATAGTCTGCAAATTTTTCGCAAAAAAAGTGTTTTTTCTGGCAAAAAGCAAGTCCCGACCCACTCAAAAGCGGTGCGTCGGTAGCCTTATTGTGTTGGCTGACGCAATAAGGCTGTCAGCTGACTTCCTTATTGTATCAGCTGACAGCCTTATGGGACAAATCGGACTGGTTAGACTGGTCAGACTGGTCCGACCAGTCAGAGACCGAGAGAATAAGGCACGGCTTCGCCTCGTTCCAGAGATTTTTTCACATCCAGAATGCGCTGGTTGCTACTTCCGCGAAACGGGAGGTCGGTATCGCGCAGGGCCTCAACATATCGGCCGTCCACGAGAACATCCAAAAGGCGCAGGAGGGAGAGTTGGGCCTCGTTGCGAATGAGCTGCTCGAAGGTGTAGCCTGTGTAGCACCAAATGGTTTTATCCGTACGGCTGCGGATGGCTTCGGCCAACTCGCGGAAGCCTTGGGGCTGAAACATCGGGTCGCCGCCGGTGAATGTGACGTTGGCAAAAGGATCGCTTTCTATTTCGGCCATGATTTGCTCCGTCGTCGTCGGCGTGCCGCGGTGAATATCCCACGATTGCGGATTGTGGCAACCAGGGCACTGATTCTCGCAACCAGCACAATAGATGGAGGTGCGGAAGCCCGGACCGTCCACCATTGTGTCGTGCACTATCTGAAGTAGGGAAATCATTGCGCCGTGAGGGTTAGTTTTTGCCGTCGGCAGGCGTGTCCACGTGGGTCACGCGGTCGTGCAGTTCGGCGAGTTTTCCAGAATTCCAGCGGTCGGTTGTGCCCACGAGGTAGCCCGTGATGCGCTGCAAGCGGTCCACATGTTGGCTGCCACACTTAGGACACGTTTCCAGATTGGCCTCCGCATTCTCGTAACCACAGTCCATGCAGCGATTGCGGTTGTGGTTCACAGAGCCGTAGCCCATATTGTAGCGGTCCATCATGTCCACTACGCTCATGATCACCTGCGGGTTGTGCGTAGCATCGCCGTCTATTTCGACATAGAAGATATGGCCACCGCGCGTCAGGTCGTGGTAAGGAGCTTCCACCTGGGCTTTGTGAAGTGCCGAGCACTTGTAGTAAACCGGCACGTGGTTAGAGTTCGTGTAGTAGTCACGATCCGTCACGCCCTCAATCAGGCCAAATTCTTTGCGGTCACGCTTTGTGAATTTGCCGCTCAAGCCCTCTGCCGGCGTGGCCAGGACAGAATAGTTGTGCTGATAACGCTCGCTAAATTCGTTGGCACGATCGCGCATATAGGTCACTATGCGAAGTCCCAACTGCTGGGCTTCTTCGCTCTCGCCGTGGTGTTGGCCGATGAGCGCCTTGAGGCATTCCGCCAGTCCGATAAAGCCGATGCCGAGCGTGCCTTGATTGATGACACTTTCGATAGAGTCCTCGGGCTTGAGGTGGTCGGCATCAATCCAGAGATACTTCATGAGCAGCGGGAACTGCTTTGCCATGGCTGTTTTCTGGAACTGTAAACGCTCGTCGAGTTGGCGTGCTGTCACCTCGAGCATTTTATCCAGCTTGGAGAAGAAAGCGTTGATACGCTCTTCCTTATTGTTGATGCCCATACATTCGATGGCCATACGAACGATATTGATCGTGGAGAAACTCAGATTGCCGCGCGCCACGCTGGTCTTTGGTCCGAAACGATTTTCGAACACACGTGTGCGGCAGCCCATAGTGGCCACCTCCCAACGATAGCGTTCGGGATCGTCGGCACGCCAAGAGGAGTGCTGATTGAAAGTGGCATCGAGATTGAGGAAATTAGGGAAGAAACGGCGCGCCGTCACCTTGCAAGCCAACTGGTAAAGGTCGTAGTTGGGATCTTCGGGCAAATAATTGACACCGCGTTTCTTCTTCCAAATCTGAATGGGGAAGATGGCCGTCTCCCCATTGCCCACGCCTTCGTATGTACTCTTGAGGATTTCGCGCATAACGCAGCGACCTTCCGCACTCGTATCTGTGCCGTAGTTGATGCTGGAGAACACTACCTGATTACCGCCGCGCGAATGGATGGTATTCATATTATGAATGAAAGCTTCCATGGCTTGGTGAACACGGTTAACTGTCTTGTTCACTGCGTGCTGACGTAGGCGCGCCTCGCCCTGCAAACCTTCGAGGGGGCGCAGCTCATAATCATCAACGGGAGCATCATACAGAGCAGAGAGTGACTCGCCCGTCAGTGCTTCCAGATTCTTCAGTTCCTCCTGATAAGTGGAGCGCACGTAGGGAGCCAGATAGAAATCGAAAGCTGGGATAGCCTGACCGCCGTGCATCTCGTTTTGGCAAGTCTCTAAGGAGATGCAAGCCAACACAGCTGCGGTCTCGATGCGCTTCGCTGGACGACTGCTGCCGTGACCTGCTGTGAAGCCGTGCTGCAAGATGATGTCGAGCGGGTGTTGCACACAGGTCAGACTCTTTGTGGGGTAGTAGTCCTTATCATGAATATGGAGCACGTTGTTGCGCACAGCTTCTTGGCTTTCTTCGCTTAGGAGGTAGTCGTCCACAAAAGGTTTGGTGGTTTCCGAAGCAAACTTCATCATCATTCCGGCCGGTGTGTCGGCGTTCATATTGGCATTTTCGCGCGTGATGTCGTTGTTCTTGGCGTTGACGATACTCATAAAGATGTCGCGCGTCTTTGCCTTGCGCGCTATGCTGCGCTGGTTGCGATAGGCGATATACTTCTGCGCCACATCCTTGCGCTTACTCTTCATCAGCTCCTTCTCAACGGAGTCTTGAATATCTTCTACGGTCATTTGACTCTTGCCGCGGAAGTTTACATGGTCCGTAACGAGGTTGATGAGGCTTTCGTCCTCCCCCTTGTCTGTGTGTAGCATCGCCTTTCTGATGGCTGCCTGGATTTTTTGTTCGTTGAAACCGACGATGCGTCCGTCGCGTTTCACTACAGTTTGTATCATTTCTCTCTGCTGTTTTAGTAGGTTAATTATTGCCTCAAAGCAAACCCGTCATGGCTTAACTTTTTAGCGACGCAAAATTACGAAACATATTTTGAAAATTATCGTTTTGGACAACTTTTTTATTGTACTAAATTTTTAATATACTAATAATCAATATTTTAATTTTTATTTTGGAAAACTTTCTTATTTTTCATCTCAACAAGAGTTTTCAAAAATAAAAATCAAATGTGATAACGAATCCTACATTTATGCTCACTTTTATCATCTCTATACTGCTCTTTCATAGACACTTTAGAAGCGTTTCGCTCGCTATGCTATCCTTCAGTAAGTGGACTTCTTTTATCGCTATCTCTTCTTTTTATTGTATCTTCGCGCCCACATATTTTAATAGACCTACAAATTCAGGACATTTTCTTAATTCCCTCCGCAAGTGGCGCAGGGCGGGTCAGATGAACAAATAATAATTTCTATAATAACAATCACACTCAATGAAACATTTCTTTCTAACACTCCTGTCCATAGTACTGGCGCTGAGCGTTGGCACTACGGCTCATGCGCAGACGGGGCAAGCACTGGTCAATCAGTACTTGCAATCGGGCGGCGTGTTCCGCATTGTCGGGAATCGCACGGCCAACTATGTGATGCAGGAGTACAACGGTGCAGCAAGAACTGCCCCACTCTCCGCAACGGACTACTCCCAAGCATGGGTGCTCCGCAAGTCGGGCAATGGTTTCTACCTCCAAAATGCGGCCACGGGCCACTACCTCAAAGAAAAAGACTACCCAACGCCGCAGGCTCTTACGAACGACGGCACGCTCTTTTACATCAAGTACAGCGCAAACAACACGGGCAACAGCACCTTTGTCACCATCAGCACTAAAGCCGACTTCTCCGACAAGTCTTGCCTACACGATGATGCGCAACACAATGTGGTGAAATGGTACGCGGGAGCTTCGCAGGACAACATGCCGTCCGACTGGACTTTGCAACCTGCCACGGACCTCAATGAGGCTACCATCGTGGGCAACCTCAATCAGGGCTACGTGACAACGCCGACGGCGAATACTTACTACTACCTCGTGAACAAAAGCTACCGCGACCGCGTGATGACAGAGGCCGTGGGTACGTCGACCGTTGCAGCAAAGGCGGTGCAGGCCAACAACTTCGCGCAGATTTGGCAGCTCGTCTCTAAAGGCGGGAATGACTATGCCCTCGTCAATGTCTTGACGGGCAAACGCATCAATAATGTGGGCAGTCTGTCGCAAGAATATACCACCTCCACCAATGGAGGCACTTTCACGCTGGCTAAATTTAACGATAAATGGACTGCCACCTACACACTGGCCGATAAGGGGACCACGCGAGGCCTCCACTGTTCAGAATCGCAGGGCTATTCCGTTGTGGGCTGGCACACCAACGCCGACGCCACAGGATGGTACTTCAAAACGGCTACCGTTGATCCTTCCGCTCTGGCTGCTGCACAGGCTGAATACCAGTCGCTGAGCACGCTGCAAACAAATACCGCGGCTTACACCACAAAATTGGCGAAGTATTTCACCGATGGTTCGTGCTCCGAACTCAAAGATCCCTACTCCACCATGTCTGCCGCTAATCTGACAACAGCGCTGACGGCCGATGGCTTCCCCGAAACCATTCGCCAGATGGTTCTCAAAGTGAGAAACAACAGTTGGGAGGTCTACAAGGCTGGTTGGGACAAGACGGAGAAAACCTTCCGTGTGGGTACTTACAAAGCCTATAGCTATGGTGGCTACGATGGCTGGGCGAAAATCCTAAAACTGGACTACAGATTGGGCCAACTGACAAACCCCACGGGTATCAGCGTGAAAGAGTACGACGTCTTGCAGGTCTATGTCGGTAGCATACCGACCGGACAGAAAGTGAAGCTCGAAATCGTAGGCGAAGGCTCTGCTACGGGTACACAGATAGGACTTAAAGAAGGCTACAACGTGATCTCTTCACCGGCAGAAGGCACCGTCTTCGTCAACTATGATGTGAACAATATCATCAATCAGAACACTTTCACGCCGCTCAGCACTTACGCCCCGGTTAATGTACACATCGAGGGCGGCACAATAAACGGCTATTTCGACCTGACACGTGGCGACAACGACACGGATTGGGCCAATTTGCAGCAATATCTGCTCAAAGGCAGCAGCGTCTTAGATCTCAAGACGGAACAACTCATCTTCCACATGAACAAAGACCGCGTGACGAGCGCCTGCCCTACGGAGATGACGAAACTCCTTACTACCTGGAACACGCTCATCGACTGGGAGCGCGAGATGATGGGACTGGAGGAATACAAGGGCTACTTTAATAGTATGCTCACTTGTACGAGTATCGACCGTAGCTATATGTTTGCCTCCAACTACGGCACTTACTACAATAATGGTACTTTGTCCACCATCATGAACCCCAACCAAATGACCACCAGCGGTGGTGCACTGTGGGGCCCGGCCCATGAAAACGGCCACATCCATCAGAAGCTCATCAACATGATTGGCCAAACGGAAATTTCCACCAATCTCTTCTCCAACATTGCCGTATTCCGCCAAGGCCACAACACGAGTCGCGCCACATCAACTGCCACAACGCTGAAGAACATGGCCAATGGCGTGTTCTGGAACGACCGCGGCCTCTGGGAACGTGTCCATCTCTACTATCAGCTCTATCTCTTCTTCCACGCCACAGGTAAGGACACATCCTTCTATCCGAACCTCTTCAAGGCTTTCCGCAAAGGTCCTGAACTCAACCAGCGGGCCGAAACTTTCGTGCCGGCTACGGAGGACTATCTGCGCTTCTATGAAACGGTATGTAAGGTCAGCGGCTACGACATGACGGAGTTCTTCCAAGCTTACGGCTTCTTTGAGATTCCGACGATGCAAGAGTACACACTGAATGGTACCACACAGAAGGCCTACCACGTAGGGGACTACTCCAACTACTACATCACGATCACGCAGCAGATGATTGATGAATCCAAAGCGCGCGTAAAGGCGATGCACCTCACCAAGAACGGCGGCAACGCTGCCTTTATCGAGGACCGTATCACAGCTCCCTTGGCCACCTACGAAGGCCACCAGCCGGGCGAACTCAAAACGGCGTTCAGCGACGAAGAGGAGAACCTCATCGGCAAGCATGGCGATGTGGGTCAGTACACCAGCTTCGACCAACCCTGCTCTGCCTACGAGTTCACCACATCAGTCACCAATCCCAGAGCTGTCCAGGCTGTGGGCACGGGCGCAGTAGGCTTTAAGGTTTACGACAAGGACGGTAACCTCGTCTTCATGGCCAACACCAATAAGTTCACGCTGCCGGAGAGCCTCGTAGGTCAGCCCTACACCATCAAGGCTGCCCAGGGCAACGGCGAAGATGTGCTCATGACGAAGGGCGAAGACCGCAGCACCATCACTTGGAAGGTGGTGGACAACAAGAACAATGTCTTACACACGTTCACCACTAACGACCTCACGAAAGGCTCTACTGTGACGACCTACCCCGCGGATATGCAGGCTTACACAAAACGCTTTGTCAACTTCATTCCTGCAACGCCCAACGTGGTGGCTAATGGTAACACAGTGGTCACGGTGAAGTATAATTTCACAGGTCCCTTCCTGCCGAGCACAACCACAAACTTGCGCTACTACTACCTCAAGGTGCGCGATGGCTACATCAACTACACGGCGAAAGCTCCCTACCTGCTCACCCCTGCCCCAAGTGCCACGAACAACAGTCAATGGGCGTTCATCGGTAACCCCTTCGAGGGCTTCCGCATCCTCAACGCGGCAACGGGTACGCAGCAGTCGCTCACCTTCGGCACTACCTACAACGGCGGCAACCCTGTTATGGGCACCACCGAAGACCGTTGGGAAATCATCGCCAACCAGAACGACGCTTCGGGCAAAAGCTTTAGCATCAAGGTGAAGGACAAAAACTGCTATTTCAACAAGTACGCCAATGAGGGCTACTTGAAATACTGGCAAGCATCGGCAAACGATGATGCGGGTTCTAATGTAATCGTCGAAGCGGCTCCTTCTGCCGAAGAATTCAACGGTTATTTCCGTCTGAAGAACACTCAGACCAACAAATATATCATGCTGGGCGCTGACGGCAACTTCTCCGTAACGGGCAACAGACCGATGATGAATCCTTCCAACGTTTTCTTGCTCGAACAGAACACGGATGGCACCATCCGCATGGGGCATGGCAACCGCTATGTGGCCAACAACACTTTCAAGGCCACAGATGCGCAGGAACAGGCCTATCCCATCCTCCTGCTTCGTTCGAACGCCAACAGCTATGCCCTTTATGCCAAGGACGGCCACGGCTTGGGCAACAGCTATTGGCAGAATAGCAGTGCAAGCGGAGCAAGTCTCAGCTTCCAAACAGGAGATGCTGGTGGTTCGAAATGGAAACTCGAACCGGCCACTACGCTCATCCTCCCGCTCATCCCCTTTGAGAATGCGGCTTACAGTACGGCGTACATGCCTTTTGCCTACACTGTGGACAACGGCGTAACCGCCAACATCATCAGCATTGCGGGCAGCACGGCCAAGACAACGGCCATCACCACCGTCCCCGCCGGAACGGGCGTTCTGCTTATCAGTCCGTCGGACGAAGTCACCATGGCCACGCTCAATATCGTTGCTCCAGCTCCGGAACTCACGCAGACCAATGTCCTGACAGGTACTTACACGCCGCAACTGGCCGATGGTTCGCAATACACCTTTAGCGCTGGTCCGGACCAGGATCGCTTAGGCTTCTACATCTACACTGCTGGTGCGCCGCTCAACCCCTATCGCGCCTACATCTCTGCCGCTTCTGCCGCTGGCGTTCGCGCTTTCCTCCTCGACCCACAGACGCTCACGGGCATCACATCTGCCACTGAGGACAACAAGCAGAAGGACATCTACGACCTCCAGGGTCGCCGCCTCAACAAGGTGAGCCGTCCTGGCCTCTACATCGTAAACGGTCAGAAGCAACTGAAGCGTTAAAGTCTCCATCTCGTCCTTTCCCAAAAGGGGAGAGGCGCATAAAAACTCTTATAACAACAGCAGCCACGCAAATTCAAAACATTGCGTGGCTGCTGCTTTTTTCAGACTGATCGGACAAATCAGACCGGTCCGACTGGTCCGACACCATTATTGCTAACAATAATATCCTTGAAACGGTTAAATTTAATATCAGCTTGCCCTATACATTTATAGTAATTGATAATAATTCTATCTATCATTACCTGCGACTTCTTTATTTTGTGATAACTCTTTTTTCTGAATATTGTGCATCATATCTCGTATTTGGAGTATATTTCTTCTTCGAAGAATGCATCTTGGAGGCATTCATTTCATTAGATGTATCAATATCAACCACGACATACATTTCCGTAGTGCTGACGTTCCTGTATACGCACATAGGCAAGTCGTCCACTGACTTTATAAGTTGAACGCTCTTTACACGGAAAAGATGCTGGCCAACATCTTTACGAGTATGAAATAGCACATATCCAATAGATTGCAAATTCTCAACAATTTCTATGCCGTCCCTTGTGTATTTGATACCAACAGCAAGTTTTCCTGTTGGAAGGAACTTCAGTTTCTTCACATCGTAGTTCTCCATCATTACCATCAAGACCCCGTCTTTTGTTACATCAGCAATAGGTGAATAGCCCTTGGATATAGGTTTTTGAAGGACTTGATTTGGCTGCTCACCAAGTTTGCAATCTGCTACAAAGAAATATCTCTTTAATTCACTTAGCAGCAGTTCATTCTCCGCCTTGTTCGCATCTGTTGTCGTGTCTAACGCTAAAGAATAGACATTTTCGTCCGCAAATGGAGTATACACTTTGCCAAGTAACTCTTTAAAATGTGTCTTGATATATTCTTCTCCATTCACATCTGGATGTGCCTTCATTGCATAGAAGTCGTAATCTTTTTGCAGCCATTCCTGTATTTCTGTACGGAAACGATTACGAATACTCTGCTTCCATTGTGTCTTTTGATCCGTGTTATTTTTTGCATATAATGATAGGACAAAAAGAAAGTTTACATCATAGTGAAACAGGAGCAATGTATCACGGTCAAACAAGCGGTTGTTGAATTGTACTTGTTTGTGTCGATTCTTTTTGCGGTCTGTTTTTTCGATACCATCATTAGTGTAATCAAAATTTTCATCCATCTTGGCAGACACAAAGAAGTTTGGAATGATGTTATATCCTTCCGTCACATCATCACGAAGCCGAATGCCCGACTCCGTTGTTTTGCCACTATTGAAGATGTCAAGATTCCATTGGATGACATTTCTTGCATATGTGTATTGTTTGTAGATGGATTCAGAACCAAGCTTATGCCCCATCTTATAATACTTGCTGTCACCAATGTAATAAGTCTGTTTGTTTTCACTTTCAATCAGACTTTTTGCTGTGAAGAGGTGGTCTACAATTTTTCCGTCCTCTTGTTTTTTCTCCATTCCATCAGGCAAAGGATTGTCTCCGACCAACTCGTCTATGATAGCCTCGAATACAATATAGAAGTTCTTGACCAATAGGTATTCTTTCTGCTCTGTCGTGATGAGCACTTGCCTTGCTTCATCAAAGAAGGCATAGCATAACTGCCACAATTGCAGTGCTTTATCAGAGAAATATTTGTATTTGATTTGACGTAAACGAGTTTTGCCAAAGCCATTCAAGTACGTTTCAAACTTCTTTCCCGTTATCAACTGAAACTGGCAGCAGATTTCTTTTGGAAAGCCATAAGTCTCACCGATATAATTTAAAATTGAGAAAAATATAACAAGCAGTTCCTCGTCAAAGTTGATTTGTCGTTTTTTGTTGACAGGCTTCAAATAGATTGGTTGTCCATCTTGCACAATGGCTGTTTGCGTACCAATGGTTCGAGTCCAATTAATTTTGTTCAAGCCACTATGCAAGTTCTTTACAATGAAAAAGAAGAATCTTTGGTTGTCACGGTTGAATTGTAACAACGACAGAAGAATATCAAGATAAGTATTGCTTAATCTGCGTTGACCATTACCAACTTGAGCTATTTGCGAATGATATACAATATCGGTATCATTGCGTTTATCGTTTTTGTAAACCACTATGGCACGATAAATCCAAACAGCAAACTTGTAGAGAAAATTTTTCTCAACAGCATCAAGTGGATTGGTTTCATCCAAGTTAGCAATGCTTTCTGGCTTATACTTTCCAAATACAAGTTCTTGTCCTCCCACATCTTTTAGCAACACCTTGGGCAGGATAAACACACAATCCTTTAGTAGAGTATTGTAGAAATATCCTACATAATGAACGGACACCTTACCCTCAACATTCTCCAAAGCATCAATGCCATAGAGAATGTTCTTTATATTGGCTACGTTGTATTGATATTCTTCTATCAGTATGCGCATTACTTTATAATTTTCTTAATAGTAATACCCCAATCTTTCTCATTTACTAATTTCATGAGAGTATCAGCTTGACCATTGCAGCCGTATCCATCACGAGCAACATAAATAGTTGTTCCATAACAATCTACAGCATCAGAACGCTTACTGTTATCTGTGCGTGAATCAAATTGTTCCTTTGTCTCTATGAAATGAGGTACTATACTGCCTAATGAATTCCATTCTTTATAAACCTCTTGGGCTGTAATGTTTGGATTTAACTTAATATATTCTTTTATACATTCTATAGCCAATTTGTTTTTGGCACATTCTGCGCCATCATTTACAGTAAACTTGTCATAGTTTCTACTGTTTGATTCTGGCGTATTACCGTCCTCATCTTCTATTTCACTTTCCTCTTTAGAGATTTCTATTGGTATGAGCCCAAGGTTTTTCAAGAATAAAGCAACCTTCTCTTCTACTACTTTTGAGTTCTTACCTTCTGAGGTATAGAATTTGTCGAAAGACAATTTACTTCCGTCCTCATCATTGAAAATAGCATCACCAAACTCATAGTCCTTAAACACATCGTTCCACAGATAAAAGATAACCTTACCGACAAATGTCTTTGCCGATATAACGCTATCTTGCGCCTTACAGAAGAAATAACCAAGTTTCTTGTCTTCAGAATTGGTTGTGGAGCCAATTTTCTCGTTAATCTTTTCAAGGAACTGCCACCAATCATATTTGCTTCCATCAACTTCTATAATCCAGTCCTTTTCTGCATTAGATATAGGCATGTAAGTCCAATCCCAACGACGCTTGAAAGCAGAGTCTATTGGGAACAAACTCTGGTCGCTTGTGTTCATGGTAGCCCATATGTAAAGGTTGTTAGGCAGGAGTAAAATATCACCATTCAACACTTGGGATACAATATCCTTACCTTCATACATAGCATTAACTTTGTCTTTTTGTACTATAGATAATCCTGCGAATGCTTTTTGAAGTTGTCGCTTCATATCTGCATCCGCTTTTATAGGATAATCAGAAAAGCCATAATCATTACGGTCGAGAAGCTGGAATAAGTCACCAAAGATTTGCGCACAGTTGCCTCTGTTGATTTCTTCGATTACAAGGTATTGCTTATTTCCCTCATCATATTTCTTCCAAGCATTGATATATGCTTGCAGGAATGATTGAGCCACAAACTCATAGACAATTTGCTCCTTATGTAATGTTGTCGCACCAATTTTCATTGGTTGTCCGAGTTCATCACAAATAGGTAGTAATGCCGTTGTTGGTTTATAAGCGCCCACAAATGTTGAATAATCTGTGTCTGGATGAAATGTCGTACGGATAACATCTTCATCTTTCGTTTCCTCATTGATGGTATGTGACTTACCTGTACCAGGTGCACCATAAAAGATTTGCTGCAAAGAGTTCCTTTGTTCGGACTTATGTCCTTTGTCCTCTGACTTTATTCCATTTCCGTATAGAGAATGATAGTTCGATTGTAAAATCAAAACATAATCTGTCATTTCCAATCCAGAATATAGAGTTTGGAAAAAAGGACCACGGCTTATTTCGCCAGGGGATGCGACAACGCTACCTTTCTTTGCATCAATATTTTCTCTTGACACATCTACACCTATGTTCTTCAACTCCGTTTTTAGTGAACTTTCCAAATACAAAGAGTTTGAAAACTCAATATTTATAGCATGAGTATTGAAACTTCCATAAATAATATCCAATGGTATATTGAATTCACTGGCAAATTTTTGAAGTATGCTCTCAATGGTAATATTATCCTCGAAAGACGTTCTCCGATAAGCCCAAACTGCAATGTCATAGATATTAGGAATGTGTTTACCTTGGTCGTTAAAGTATTTCTCCCATTTGTTAGAAAATACTACATACAAAGAACGCCCACTATTATATTGTTTTTTTGTTTGGCTTAAATTGAATATGTTTTCAAGAAAATTGGAAACACCATCAAGATTTACCTCATAAGAAACAGATGGCTCAATGCTATTATTACATCCTTTTAGCAAAGCCAAGTATCCCCATGACTTATTGGTCATGCAGTCTTGAAATCCTTTATAGGCTTCAACGACGGACTTAACACTTATGTATTTCATTTTTCAATAGTTTTTTCGTAAGTTTTAATCATGTTTTCCATTATCTTTACAATAATTGGAACACTGATTGAATTTCCTAATTGTTTGTATGTCTGAGCATCTGATACGGGGAATACAAAGTCATCAGGGAAACCTTGGAGTCTTTTTGATTCAAGAACAGATAACTTTCTACGAATATCCCATAGCTTAGGTGTCCTGTTGGCTATAATAGTGGGGGCATAAGTGTCAAGACACGAATAAAAAGCCTCCTGTATTTGAGTCTTTGCTAGGTCTCCTACATGAAATCTCAAAGAACCATCAGGTTTTTGGAACGAAAACACTCCATATTTACCCTTCTTTGTATTGGGCTTATACTTGGAGTTGTCATGTTGAATTCTATCACCAGGCTTTGCCTTCGCAAAATGGTAATCAATCCTATCAAGTTCAAATTTAGAAATAGCCAGTGAAGGATTATGATCATTCATATCTACTATATCACGCAAGGTCGGATGACCACCTACAGGTTTCGGCCATTCAAAATTCACATCACTTCTAAATGCGACACAGTACCATCTTTCTCTTTTTTGAGGAAGTCCATAATCTAAAGATGATAGAATAGTCCAATGTGGATAATAGCCAAGTTTCCTCAGACTGTCTAAAACAGTCTGAAGAGTTTTGCCCTTATCGTGTGATTTCAGTCCTTTTACATTCTCAAGAAAAACCATAGGAGGTTTGTGGTATTCCAAAATCCGACACACATCAAAAAACAAAGTACCTCTAACTTCGTCATTGAAACCTTGTTTCTCTCCTGCATAGCTAAACGGCTGGCATGGGAATCCTGCTGTTAGAATGTCAAAATGGGGTATATCCTTTGCTTCAATGGCCTTTATATCACCTGTCGGAATCTCGTGAAAATTCGCCTCGTAAGTTTGTTGTGCAAACTTATCGTTATCTGACGAGAATACACATTTGACATTGTTACTTTTCATGGCAAGACGAAACCCACCTATGCCACAAAACAAATCTATACCCTTATATTTCTTCTTCATCGTTTTTCTATTTCTTCTTTTTTCATTTTGCCTCGTTCTTGAATTCTTCAAACCTCACTAACTCGGCCAGTTCTACATCTAATATTTTGGCTATCTCCATCAGATTGCCTAAATCGGGCTGACTTGAATTGGTACACCATTTAGATACGGTTGTTTGGTCCTTACCTAACTGTTCAGCCAACCATTTATTCGTCCGCTGCTTATCCGCAAGAACAACTTTTATTCGATTTAATTTTTTACTTGCCATATAGTAATCATTTCTTCTGGCAAAGGTATAGTTAAATCCTCTATATAAAGAATATCTGGAGTGTTTTTATAGATTATCCGCAATAAAATGAATCTTATTCTATTGTTTTGCATGTGCAAGCAAAAGAGCCTATAAGAAATACCTACATGCCTGGTATTGACTGCCTTCTATCAACGAGGAAAGTTGAAGGCATCAAATAACCAAGAGGAAAGTAATGAAACGAAATGCGAATGAGGCTTTAGGGATGAGAAACACTTTCTTCTACGCCTCTATGCACTTGCATGACTGCCGTAGCACTCAAAATGGCGGAAGAACAAAAAAAGTCGCCATCTTTCGATGACGACTTCCTATTTTCTTCAGTCGGGGTGACTGGATTCGAACCAGCGACCACACGCCCCCCAGACGCGTACTCTAACCGGGCTGAGCTACACCCCGAAGAAATAGCTTGCGGAACTTATATAGGGGATAGTTCCTTTTAGCGAGTGCAAAAGTACCATAAAGAATGGTACGAACAAAATAAAATCTCAACTTTTTTCCATAAAATCGCTTTTTTCGCCTAACTTCGCCCCTGCACATATCTTTATTCTTATGGTCAAGATAGAAAACAAACAGCTCATTGCCACCTTTTCAGAGAAAGGTGCAGAGACAACAAGTTTGAGAGATGCCCAAACGGGGCGCGAGTACATCTGGCAGGGCGACCCCGCTTTTTGGAGTGGCCACAGCCCCATCCTTTTCCCCATCACGGGTGGCCTTTGGAACGGAGAGAGCCGCATTGGCAACCGTGCCTACAACATTCCGAAGCATGGTTTTGCGAAGAATATGCCCTGGCAGGTGGGAGAACAAAAGGCGGAGAGCGTGACGTTCTTCCTCGAAGCTACGGAGGCCACGCGAGAGGTATTTCCCTATGCGTTTCGCCTCGAAGTGTGCTACCATCTCGAAGGGCGCACGCTGAAAGCCGACTTTAAGGTGGAGAATCAGGGAACAGAAACTATGTTTTTCCAAATGGGAGGACATCCGGGACTGAACCTGCCGGACTACAAGGAGGGCGGAGGCGTCTGTGGCTACATCCGCCTTACGGGCAAGGCCGACCATCTGCTCCGCGCTGGCGAACAAGGTTGCATCATCATGGACGGAACAACACCGGCCCACTACCCCATCCCGCTGACGGAAGAAGGCCTCGTGCCGGTGTGCGTAGACACATTCAGCAACGAAGCCCTTATCTTGGAGCGTCAGGTGGAGGCTGCCACGCTGCTCGACATGGAGCAACGTCCCATAGCCACCGTACGCAGTACGGCTCCCGTCTGGCTTTTCTGGTCGCCACAAGGCGTCCACAGCCCGTTTGTCTGCTTCGAACCGTGGTACGGCCTACCCGATTTGCAGGGATTCAGCGGCCCCATCGCGGAACGTGCCTTCATCCAGCAGGCCAAAGGCGGAGCTACATGGACAGGAGGGTATGAGGTAGAAGTATAAACCTAAAATCGCTCACCACACTTATTTCCCAAGGGCGGAGGCAGCCAGCGCGCGTGCTTCTGCCCTTGCTGGTTTTCCGGTGGCGGTGAGTGGCAACCGCTCCACCCGCACATAGTGGCGCGGACATTCGTAGCGCTCGAGGTGCTCACGGCAGTAGCGCGCCAGAGCAGCCTCATCGGCTTCGCCCGCATAGAGCAGCGTGACGGCTTCGCCATATTTCTCATCGGGTACAGCGGTGATCTGAAACGGCACATCCAAGGCGGCGAGGCGGCGTTCTATCTCCTCCGTTTGCAACTTGATGCCGCCCGAACATATCACATTGTCTTTGCGCCCCAGGATGCGGAACGTGCCGTCGGGGAAGAGTTCGGCACGGTCGTTGGTCTCAAGTGGTGTGGGACAAACGGCGGGGGCTTCGATGCGCAAACAACCGTCTGCGGTGAGGGAGAGTTTCACGCCGTCGAAGGGTTTGTAGCGCTCATCGACCGCTGGCCCATTCAGGCGGCGCAGCGCCACATGGGAGAGCGTTTCCGTCATGCCGTAAGTGCTCCAAACGGGATGGGGGAAATCGCGCAGCTCTTCGGCCAACGCCCCACTGATGCTGCCGCCGCCAATGATGAGTTGGCCCACCTCGCGAAGCAGGACGCGCTCGCGCGGCACTTTCAGCGTCTCGAACACCTGCATCGGGGTCATCGCGGCAAAGGTGGGCGCGGTGGTCAGCGTCTCAAACGGATGGGCGGAGGGTTTGACCACCACGAGGCGCAAGCCGTGGGTGAAAGCGCGCACGCAGACCATTTTCCCGGCGATGTAGTCGAGCGGCATACAGAGCAAAGCCGTGTCGCCCTCCTTCAAACCTAAGAAACGGCAGGTCATGTCGGCACTGTGGCGCATCCTCTCTTTCTCCACACGCAAGAGCTTTGGCTGTCCGGTCGAACCAGATGTTTTCACCGTCAACGTAGGTGTTTTGCTCTCCCATTCGCCTCGAAATTCGTCCACTTGTTTCCGAAACGCTTTTGTCCCGAAATCCTCCATCCAGAGCCTTTCGCCACGTATCTGCAAGGTAGTGGCTTCGAAATTGTTGGTGAACAATTGTCCCGTACCTAACCCCTGATGACGAACGGGCATAGGTGGCAACTGGCTCACCCATTGTGCCAAGGCGTTGAGTCCCACATTGCTCTCCAGCGCACTCGTCACCCAGTAGCCCACCCCGCGTTTGTCGGCCTCCATCATCCATTCCTCGCAGCCGCTGAAGCCTCCGTGGAGAGAGGGCTTGAGGACGATGTACTGCGGGCGTATCTCGTCGAGCAGTCGCTGCCGCATAACGCGATCGTTGTTACCGATAAGTTCCTCGTCGAGGGCGATGGGCAACGGCGTATTGCGACAAAGTGCGGCCATCTCCTCCCATTGGTTTTGCCGAATGGGCTGCTCGATGCTGTGGATATGGTAACGGCTCAGCTTTTCCAATCGGCGTGGCGCTTCGTCCACCGAAAAACCACCGTTGGCATCAACGCGCAGTTCGACAGTTTCGGGCGAGAAGCGAGCACGCAGGCGACGGATGAGGTTCAGTTCACTCTCGAAATCGATAGCCCCAATCTTCAGTTTCACACAATGGAAACCCTCACGGAGTTTTGCCTTCATTCGCTCCATCATCTCATCGTGCGTCCCCATCCAAACGAGGCCGTTGATGGGAATTCCCTCCGCGCCACGCGTGAAAGGCGTGTCGTAGAGCTGGAGATAATGCCCCGTGAGCGAGGCTTTGGCAGAGCGAAAGGCCATTTCAAGACCGAAGAGGATGGACGGGTAAGGGCGAAGGGCCTCCGTATCGAGCCGTCCAGCCTCCACCACCTCGCGACAGATACGCCGCAACGTTGCTTTGTAATCACCGTTGTAGTCGCAACTCAAATTGGGGAGCGGGGCACACTCTCCCAGTCCGCGAGCTATACGCCCTTCAGCTTCATAGGTGAGATCGAGATACCACACCTTCCGCTCTTTGTAAACACCGCGCGAAGTACCCGCCGGTTGCTTAAAACAAAGGGTGCGCGGAATGATTCTGATGTTCATGGGAGTTTTGTTTTAGAAAAAGTTCTCTGACGGGTCGGACCAGTCAGACCAGTCCGACCAGTCCGATTTCTCCGACCAGTCCGATTTCTCCGACCAGTCGGACTTGTCCGAGAACTACAGCCGTTTGTTGGTCGCCCTCTTAAGGCAGTTTCGGGAATTTCTTGAAATCGGGTTTGCGCTTTTCGAGGAAAGCGCGACCACCTTCCTGCGCCTCATCGAGCATATAATAGAGCATGGTGGCATCTCCCGCGAGTTCCTGAATACCTGCTTGTCCGTCGAGCTCGGCATTCAGGCCCGCCTTAATCATGCGCAAGGCCAAGGGCGAATGCTCCATCATCTTCTCCGCCCAGCGTACCACCTCGTCCTCCAGCTCCTCGAAAGGCACCACTTTGTTTACCATGCCCATGCGCTCTGCCTCTATGGCCGAGTATTGGCGGCACATAAACCAGATTTCGCGGGCTTTCTTCTGTCCCACGATGCGTGCCAAATAGGACGCACCAAAGCCAGCGTCGAACGAACCCACTTTCGGGCCTGTTTGTCCAAAGATGGCGTTGTCCGAAGCTATGGTGAGGTCGCACATGAGGTGGAGAACGTGTCCTCCGCCAATGGCATAGCCGTTGACCATCGCAATGACGGGTTTGGGCAAAGAACGTATCTGTTTCTGCACGTCGAGGACATTGAGACGGGGCACGCCGTCGCCACCGACATAACCGCCGCGACCTTTGACGTTCATATCGCCGCCCGAGCAGAAAGCCTTATCGCCAGCACCCGTCAGGACAACGACACTGATTTCGGGATTCTCCCGACAGATACGAAAGGCATCGCTCATCTCCCCCACCGTTAGCGGCGTGAACGCATTGCGCCAGCGCGGCCGGTTGATAGTGATCTTGGCGATGCCATTATACATTTCAAACAATATCTCCTTATACTCTTTCAAGGAGGTCCATTCTCTTGTCATAATTATATAGGTTTTTTATTTTCTTATTGGGATTCTCGGACAGGTCGGACCAGTCGGACAGGTCGGACGAGTCTGACCCGTCCGAGAACAGTCTTCGCTGCTGGTCAGCTCACAAAAAGCTCCAGAATTTGCGGCCTATCGGAGGGAGCTGTCAGCAGGCTTTGGAGAGCAGCAGCAGCCTCGGACGGCGTGGCGGCATGGAGATAGCCGCAGTTGTAGCTTAGGCAGATACCCTCAGCTGTGGCACAGTTGCGCCCCGCAATATATTCTTCGTGAGCTGGCGAGTCGGACAGTCCCGGCAGATGGCGAAAGATGCCGCCCCCTCCGTTGTTGAGGAGCACCACCCGCAGACGACCGTCGAGACGAGCATTCCAGAGAGCATTCACATCGTAGAAGAAACTCAGATCTCCGATGCAAAGAAGCGCCGTTCCCTCGGCGCGGAGCGAATAGCCCGCCGCGGCGGACATAGAACCCTCAATGCCGTTGACACCTCGGTTGCAGAGAACAGGGAAACGGCCGCCGTCGAAGAAAGGTTGGGCATTGCGCACCACACTACTATTGGCCAGATGCAGCGAACCGATACCGTGGTGCGCCACCGCCTCGGCCACGAGTTGCAGGGCCGTTGTGTCCGTCAGTTTCTTTATTGTGTCGCGCCGCAGAACCTTTGTGTCAGCTGACGGCCTTATACTGTCGGCTGACGCAATAAGGGTATTTTCGAGCAGCGCATTGATGCGGACCACCGCCTCCTTTTGTTCCATCGGCGCAGCGGAGAGTTGCGCGAGGAAGTCAGCGAGTGTCGTCCGACAAATGCGGTGGAGGTGGAAGAAAGTATCGGGCATGGCGTCCGTCGGCTCAAGGCGAATCACGTGCAGGTCAGCTTGTAGGCGCAGGCGTTCCTTCACGTCCTTATTGATCAGATTGCCCCCGGCCGAAATCAGTAGGTCGATGTCGGAGAGCAAGTCCAAGTGACCATTGCGCAGAGCGTTCATGCGCGCCGTTCCGGGGCAGTTGCTGAGCATTTCGGGGAACACGACGACGCGCCCGCTCTTTGCCAGCCGCAGCACCTCCTCCGAAACGTTCTCTCTGCTTTGCCCAATGAGCAAGGCAGGACAGCGCGCCGCGGCCACCTCCTGCAATGCCGCTTCCAAGTGGGCGGGAGCGGGACGGAAGTCCTCCAGAACGAGGCGTTCCTCGGGCAAACGCTCCTCCTCGAAGCGGAAGAGCGGCGGCGTGAGCGGGATGTTGATGTGCACAGGCCTCCCACCGTGGCGGCGCGTTGAGAGCAGCGCCTCGTTCATAAGGCGGTTGCAATGCCAAGCATCGGCCTCGCTGCGCAACTCTGGCAACTGAATTGTTGGCGTATAGGGCTGAAGCGCGCCGACCTGCGGCAGCGTTTGTCCGTCCAACTGACCGAGGAGCATCTCTGGGCGGTCGGCCGACACCACAAGGAGCGGCACGTGCTGATAGTAGGCCTCAGCCACGGCAGGTAGCACATTGAGCAGCGCAGAGCCGGAAGTGACACACACCACTGTGGTGCGCCCCGTTCGGAGGGCGATACCGAGCGCCACAAAGCCGGCCGAGCGTTCGTCCGTTACGGGCCACACGCTCAACTGCGGTTGGCAGCAATAGAGATTGTGCACCAACGCGCCATTGCGAGAGCCGGGACAAACCACAGCATCTGAAACGCCAAAAGAAAGAAGAAGGGAGGTGAAGATGGAAGCAGCACTCCGTCCCGTGTCCTCGCCTGAGGGAGAGGCCGATGAAGGAGAGACCGAAGTTGCGGAGGCTTCGGCGGAGAATTTTCCTACACTGCTATATTTTTGTTTCATTTGTATCGTTCGTTAGCCCAAAGAAGGTTATCAGGTGTCTTATTTTGCTTGCCAACAGCGCTATCTGTCGCACTACTCTTCGCCCGAAAGCGTTGCGGAGGAAGGCGCTGTGAGATGCTCGAGCGGAGCTGCCATTTTGCGTTGCGTTTCCAGCCATTCGTCCTCTTCGTTGCTCTCGGGAAGGAGTCCGCCACCGGCGTGGAAACGCAAGAGGGAGGGCATCACTTCCAGGCAACGCAGATTGACGTAAAGGCGCGTTTCGTGGAGCAAATTGAGCGGGCCGCAGAAGCCGGCATAGTAGCGGCGTGGCTCTGGCTCATATTCAAGAATGGCTCGGCGAGCGCGCTCCGTTGGCACTCCACATACGGCCGGCGTGGGGTGTAAGTGAGAGAGCACAGTTCCTATGCCCAGACCAGCGGGAAGCAGGAAGCGGAAATCCGTTTCGAGGTGACAAATCGCCCCCACTTTGCGCACGTAGGTCTCACTCTCCTCTGGTTCAATCGTCAGCTGGCGGAGCTGATCGCGAACATACTGCGCCACGAGGCGCTGCTCGCGGCAGTTCTTCTCGCTCCACGCATCGAGGGGCACACACGCTCCGTCCGCACAGGCCATAGTGCCGGCCAACGCCATCGTCTGCCACGCGCCGTTTTCGTGCGTAAGCAGTCGTTCGGGGGTGGCCACTAGCCAACAACCCGTTTGAGGGGTTTGAAAAAGCGATACAAAAGCATGGGGATGCGCCGCACACGCGGCAAAGAAAAAACGTTCTAACGCTTCGTTAGAAAGAGGAGGAATGGGCATTGTGGCCGTGCGCGCCAGCACTACCTTACCGCACTGGCCCGTCCGCAGCACTTGCTGCATGGCGCGAAAGGCTTGTCCGTAAGTTTCGCGGTTCTCGCTGCGCCGCGCCGCAGGCAGCACGAAAGTAGCTCCCTCGGGCACAACGCCTTCCCGCACCTCTTCTGGTTCGAGCAAGACAATGGGCGTTGCGGCGTTTGGCGTGAAAGGCGCGATGAGGAATCCCTTTCGCCCGTCGGCTTCTTCTACCGACGGCAGTGTCCCCACTGCTCCCTCGCGGAACAGTCGGACATACGAGCGTTTGCCCGGCAGACGATAATAAGCAAAACTTGGCATATCGCGAAAGTACGAAAAAAGCGCAAGAGTAGGGCATAATCTCGCGTTTTTTAGTTGCACCCAATACTTTCAGGCACCGCCTTACGACTTTCAAGCATGAACTTTCCAGCCGAAAAGAGATGGAAATGAGAGAAAACACACAGATTTGAGAAGAAGTGGGAGGACATGAAAAAAGCCACAAACTTGTGCTGAATTTTGCAAAAGTTTGTGGCCGTTTTTATAGCAGAATTATTATTCTGCTTTTGGCTATTTTCCGGCGTATCTCCCACTGTTGGTCAAAACGCCTCAATCTTCCCAGAGCAGGGAGCTTTCGTCGGAGCCCCAGCCTTCAGAGCGCGTATTCCCGGCTTGAGGACCAGGTTTGCGTTTCCCAGGATTGTGCTGGCCTATACCGGGCGACATATTCATAAGTGGGGTTTCCTCACAAAAGGAAAAAACGGCGATAACGGGTGAGGTATACGTTTTCTTTCTCATGATTATTTCTTTTACCATCTGTAATAACACTATTTATTGATAGATATAAGGGAAATGTAGCTCTGTCTTTTTCTTGCAAGAGGTGGAGCACGCTTTGCTCGAGCCTTGAGCGGAGAGACTCTCCCATTTCCAGCTTAAAAGCGCGCAAATATATGGGTTATTCTTCACCAAGCCAAACAAAACAGTGCGAAATCTTCATTTCTGCTATTTAGAAATAAAGATTTCGCACTTTTTGTAAAATAGAGTTAGCGACTTTGTGCTATCTCCCCACTGCCGTAGCAACGATGATGCTGGGCATCATAGAGGCAAGCAAACTGACCTGGGGCGATGCCCTGAACATCTTCGGCGGAGATGATTTTATAGCGCCCGTGACTGACGAGAAGACGGCCGGGGGTGAATTCGGGAGTATGGCGCACCTTGAAAGTTATGTCGTATTCGCCGTCCTCCGCAAAGGGGTTGAGCGTAAGGAAATTGGGCTGACTCACGAAGAACTCGCGCCCGTAGGCGGCTTGCGTCTGGAAACCGTGAGATACATAGATGATGTTGCGGCGAATGTCTTTGCCAACGACGTACCACGGGCCGCCGCCGAAGCCGAGGCCTTTGCGCTGGCCGATGGTAAAGAACCAATAGCCGGAGTGCTTACCGATGATGTTGCCGGTTTCCTTTTCCACCACGAGGCCTTCTTTCTCGCCGAGATATTTCCGTGCGAGTTCGGAGAAGCGTATTTTTCCCAAGAAGCAGATGCCCTGGCTGTCGTGGCGATGTGCCGGCGCGAGGTGTTCGCGTTCGGCAATGTCGCGCACTTCCTCCTTGAGGAGATGGCCGATGGGGAACATGATTTTGCGCAGTCCGAGGTTGTCGAGCTGTGCGAGGAAGTCGGTCTGATCTTTCACAGGGTCGGGATTGGTAGTGAGCCACACGTTGCCGTCGGCGTCTCGTTCCGTTTGGGCGTAATGCCCCGTAGCCACGCGGTCGTACTCATGTCCCACGCGCTGTTCGAAGACCCCGAATTTGATGTATTTATTGCACATCACATCGGAGTTGGGCGTTAGTCCCGCCTTTAGGCGATCCACGATGTAGCCCACGACATATTCCCAGTATTCCTTTTGCAAGTCGATAAGGTCGAGGCGACACCCATATTTTCGCGCCACGGTCGACGCTATTTCCCAGTCTTCCTCAGCAGAGCAATCCCACTCTCCTTCAGGGCCTGAGCCAATTTTGATATAGAAAAGGTCGGGCGTGATGCCTTGTTCTTTCATCAGATGAACGGCCACAGCACTGTCCACTCCGCCACTTATCAGTCCGGCATATCTCATAATCCGTTGTTTTAGGCTGCAAAGATAATAAAAAGACGGGAGAGAGGGATAAAGCCCCCTCCACCTCCCCCATGAGGGGGAGTGCTCTGCTGCCACTGGTTTGGGGCTCGGACTGGTCCGACTTCTCCGACTGGTCCGACCCGTCTGACTGGTCCGACACCCAATCCCCCAAGAGTATCTCCGACCGATCCGACCAGTCCGAGCCTTCCTACTTGTCCGACCTCCAATACAATAAGGCTGTCAGCTGACACAATAAGGATGCTGGCTGACACAATAAAGCTGTCAGCTGACAGCCTTATTGTATTTTTCTTTTTGTATCTTTGCAACGTGAAATATTGGCACTTTATGCGCCAGAAGCATTTGTTTTAGGATGAAAGTCATTGATCTGATTCGACAGAACTCAAATACGGCCTTTTCCTTCGAGGTCTTGCCACCCAAGAAAGGTAGAGGCATCGATGGACTGCAACGCACTATCGAACGCCTACGCGAGTTTGACCCGAAATATATCAATATCACGACGCACCATTCGGAGTATGTCTATTCCGAACAACCCGACGGCTCGTTCCGCCGCTCTACCCTGCGTCGCCGCCCAGGCACGGTGGCGGTGGCCGCTGCTATACAACACGAATATGGCATTACGGCTGTGCCACACATTCTCTGTCAGGGCTTCACACAGGAGGAGACGGAGTATGTGCTCATCGACCTCCAGTTTCTGGGCATCGAGAACCTCCTGCTGCTGCGCGGCGACAAGCCTCGCGACGAAAAGATGTTTGTGCCCACGCGGGGCGGCTATGCACACACCACCGAACTGCAAGAACAGGTCAATGCTTTCAATCGAGGAACATTTCTCGATGGGTCGCCCATTGAAGCTGATGTTAATTTCAGCTATGGCGTGGCCTGCTATCCGGAGAAACATGAAGAAGCGCCCAATCTGGAGACCGATTTCGCCTACTTCCGCAAGAAGGTGGAACTCGGAGCAGACTACGGCGTGACGCAGCTCTTCTACGACAATGCGGCTTACCTTCGCTTCTGTCAGCGCGTGAAGGAGGCGGGAATGGATGTGCCGGTGATTCCAGGTATCAAACCGCTCACCCGCCTTTCGCAACTGACTGCTGTGCCAAAGACTTTCCACTGCGACTTCCCTGAACCGCTGGCGCGCGAGGCTCTCAAATGCCGCACCGACGAGGAGGCCAAAGCTCTCGGCATAGAATGGGCCGTGAGCCAATGTAAAGAACTCATCGCTGCCGGCGTACCGAGCATCCATTTCTACACAATGAGTGCCGTGGACAGTGTGGCTCAAATTGCAAAACAAATCTATTAAGCTATCAAGAAAATGAACATGGACGAGGTCATAGGTCAGGAGGGTGTGAAACGCCTCTTACTCCGCCAGTTGGAGGAAGGGCGCGTACCCCACGCACAACTCTTCTGCGGTCCTGCGGGAAGCGGAAAACTTCCTATGGCATTGGCTTTTGCCACGGCGCTGCTCTGCCAACAACGCCAAGGACTCACGCCGTGCGGACATTGTAACGACTGCGCCATGACGGCCCACTTCGCGCACCCCGATCTCCATTTCATCTTCCCCATTTTCAAAAAGAACTCCTCCACCAAAGCCGTCAGCGACACCTTTATCTCTGAATGGCGCACACTGCTCTCCGAAACGCCCTGGATCAGTCGCAACACCTGGAACGACCGCCTCGGCATCGAAAATCAGCAACCTGAAATCTACGAAAGTCAAAGCACAGAAATCATTCAGAAACTCAGTCTTGTGGCACAAAAAGCCGGCGGCTACAAAGTCGTCATCGTATGGCAAGCCGACAAGATGAACCTCTCCTGCTCCAACAAACTCCTCAAAACGCTCGAAGAACCTATCGGGCGCACGGCCTTCATCCTCGTGAGCGACCAGCCCGAGAAGCTCCTGCCCACCATCCTTAGTAGGGTGCAGCGCATCGACTTCCCCGCGCTCCGCCAAGAGGACATAGAGCAGGCTCTCTGCCGCCAGCGTGGCCTTCAGGAGGCCGACGCGCGCACCATTGCCCGCAGCGCGAACGGCAACTACACTCTGGCGCTTCAGCAGCTCGGAGTGAACGCCGATGCGGCCACGTATTTTGATATGTTTGTGCTCCTCATGCGCCGCTGCTATATGCGCGACATCAAAGAGCTTTCGCGCTGGAGCGAAACGGTGAGTACCTGGGGACGAGAGCGTCAGAAGCATTTCCTCGACTACTGCCAGCGACTCATCCGCGAAAACTTCATCTACAACTTCCGGCAGGCGGAACTCAACTACGAAACGCAAAAGGAGGCCGACTTCAGTCGCAACTTCGCGCGTTTCATCAATGAGCGCAACGTCATCGGTATCATGGACGAATTTTCTCTGGCACAACGCGACATCGAGTCCAACGTTAATCCGCGCATGGTCTTCTTCGATTTTTGCTTAAAGCTAATCGTATTACTCGTTAAGTGAATGTGCTAATGTGAGAATGTGCTAATGTGCTAATGTGACGCGAGCAAGCTCGCTAATGTGCTAATTGAGAATGTGCTAATGTGAGAATGTGCTAATGCAAGAAAGCAGGGGATTAAAGACTACAATAATACAAGTAAACAACAATATAACGCTAAAACACACCTTATCTATTTATGGAGAATACTGGAAACCGCATTGTGGACATAAGCTTTGAGTTCGCGCTGAACGTCATTAAGTTCACAGAAATGTTAGAGGACCAACGCATCTATCGCTTGGCCGACCAATTGTGGAGATCGGGAACATCTATCGGTGCAAATATCGAAGAAGCACAATGTGCTGAGACGCGGCTCGACTTCATCCACAAACTCAAAATTGCCGCTAAGGAATGCGAGGAGACAAGCTACTGGCTGAAAATTTGCCGCCGACACGAACGCTACCCCTTCGATGAATCCCTTTGGCAACAAAACGAAGAAATCAAACGAATACTGAGCGCTATCATCGGCACCAGTCGTAGACATCTTAATAATAGGAATAGAAAACAATAAAAATAGTGCACACAGCTATCTGACGTTTCAGCTCTAAAATAAGTGCATAAAGCAACAGCAACCGCGCCCACGCATTGGCACATTAGCGAGCTTGCGCGCGTCACATTAGCACATTAGCACATTGACAAAGATGCAACACGAATTTGAAACAGCTGAATGCTTGAGAGGCTTCTGCGCCAAAGGGTGCGGACGGCAGGACAAGCAGCTCAATACATACGACTATCTGGCCGACGTGCCAGGCAATGCTGAACTCTCCGATATGGTGGAGGTTCAATTCAAAAACACACGCAAGGGATACTTCCGCAACGACAATCACCTCGATTTGGCGAAGGGCGACATCGTGGCCGTAGAATCTGCGCCGGGTCACGATATCGGCGTGGTCACACTAACGGGACAGCTCGTGCTCTTGCAGATGAAGAAAGCCAACCTCAAGCCAGATGCCGAAATCAAGCGCGTGTATCGCAAAGCGCGCGAGATGGACATCGATAAATGGAACGAATCCAAGGCCTTGGAGGAGAACACCATGATTCGCTCCCGACAAATCGCGAAGGAATTAGGCCTGGACATGAAAATTGGCGATGTGGAATATCAGGGCGATGGGAATAAAGCCATCTTCTATTATATCGCTGACCAGCGCGTGGACTTCCGCAAGCTCATCAGGGTCTTGGCCGATGAGTTTCATGTGCGCATCGAGATGAAACAAATAGGTGCGCGCCAAGAGGCGGGACGCATCGGCGGCATCGGCCCGTGTGGCCGCGAACTCTGCTGCGCCACGTGGATGAAAAACTTCAACAGCGTGAGCACCACTGCGGTGCGCGTGCAGGACATCTCCCCAAATCCGCAGAAATTGGCGGGACAGTGCGCCAAACTGAAATGCTGCCTCAACTACGAGGTGGACACTTATATAGAGGCGAGTCAGCAACTGCCCGATCGCCGCATAGAACTGGAGACGGCCGATGCTACTTTCTATTTCTTCAAAGCCGACATCCTGGCGGGCCTCGTCACTTATTCGTCTGACAAACGCTTGGCGGCCAACCTCACGGTGATATCTGCCGAACGCGCCAAAGAGGTGATGGAAATGAACAAGCGGGGCGAGAAACCGCTACAACTCTCCGAGGAAACGGACAACGAACCGAAACGCTCCGTGGATCTCTTGGAGCAGGAAAGTCTGACCCGCTTCGACCGTAGTCGCAACAAACGCCGCGGCGGCCGCAATAAGTCCACGGGCGAACGCCCCAACAACGGCGGCGAAGCGCGCCCAGCCGACAACCGCCCCGATAATGCCCCTAACAAGCGGGCGGCAGAGGGCGGCAACCGCCCGGCAGACAATGCCAACCGCCCAGCGGAGGCGGCTCAAGCCGACCGCCGTGGCGAGCAACGCCGCAACAACCGACCGCGCCCCGACCGCCGCAACAACCGGCCGCGCGGACCACAGAACCGAAACAACCAAGCTGCCGACAACAATGCTCCGCAAGCCTAAGATGCACACTGCTGGCCTCGTGCCGCTCTTTGTCCTGCTGTTCCTCATCGTTGTGGGCTGCGGGCAGCGCCGCGTGGAAACATACTGCTTCCGCGCCACGCCTGTGGACGGATGGGAAACAACGGATTCGCTCGTCTTTCCCATCGACACGGTCCAGCAAGCGGGCCGCTACCGCCTCAGCATCGGCGTGCGCACATCGGCCGCCAATCCCTACCCCTTCCAGACTCTGGCTTTGAGCATCACCACCCGACTGCAAGGGAAAAAGGCTCAGCGCGACACGGCCCTTTGCAGCCTCACCGATAAGGACGGCGACGTCAACGGACAGGGAGTGAGCCTCTATCAATATGTCTTTCCTGTCGACGAACTTCACCTCGAAAAAGGGCAAACGGGTACTATCACCGTGCAGCATCTCATGCGCCGCAACCTCCTGCCGGGAGTGGCCAACGTGGGAATACGCCTCGATCGCATCCCCTGACCCATGCCGACACCAACAGAACATTGCGCTGAAAAAACACCTATATAAATCCGCGCGACGTCCCCAAACACAACAAAGAATCATTCCTCATTCAAACAACAATGACAACCGCTGACTATCTGATTATTTTCAGTAAAATCCTGGGAGCACTGGCGCTGCTCATCTATGGTATGAAAGTAATGAGCGAGGCCCTTCAGAAAATGGCCGGCTCACAACTCCGACACATCCTCGGAGCCATGACAACAAACCGCCTGACGGGTATGCTCACAGGTACGTTTATCACCTGCGCCGTGCAGTCCTCCTCGGCCACCACGGTGATGACTGTGTCCTTCGTCAATGCCGGACTTCTCACGCTGGCACAGGCCATCTCCGTTATCATGGGTGCTAACATCGGCACAACGCTCACGGCGTGGATCATGTCCCTGGGCTACAACGTGGACCTCACCATGGCCGTGTTCCCGGCTTTCTTCGTGGGCATCATCCTCATCTATTCCAAGCGATTCCGCTACATTGGCGACTTCCTCTTCGGCATCGCTTTTCTCTTCTTCGCCCTTGTCTTGCTGAGCGCTGCTGGCACCGACCTCGACCTTCAGCACAACCCCGACGCCATCAACTTCTTCAGTTCCTTCGACACCAATAGTCGCTGGACCATCATCCTCTTCCTCTTCATCGGCACGATCATCACCTGCCTCGTGCAAAGCTCTGCCGCCGTCATGGCCATCACCATCCTGCTCTGCTCCACAGGCGTCCTGCCCATCTATCTGGGTATAGCCCTCGTCATGGGTGAGAACATCGGTACGACGGCCACAGCCAATCTCGCCGCACTGGGAGCTAACACGCAGGCGCGCCGTGCTGCCCTTGCCCATCTCTTTTTCAACGTCATCGGCGTCACATGGGTCATGTGTCTGTTCTATCCTTTCGTGGACATGGTTTGTTCCGTTGTGGGCTACAACCCCGCCGACACCACCATCAGTGTGGCACAGCGCGCTGCCATCCTCCCCATCGTGCTGGCGGCTTTCCACACAGCTTTCAACGTGACCAACACGGCCCTGCTCATCGGTTTCATACCGCAACTCGAACGCCTCGTGTGCTTCGTTCTCCCCACCAAGGAAGACAGCGATGAGGAGGACTTCCGCCTGCGCTTCATTCAGGCTGGCATCATGAAAACGCCCGAGTTGAGCGTGTTTGAGGCACAGAAGGAAATCTCCAGCTTCGGCGAGCGCATACAGCGCATGTTTGGCATGGTGCAGGACTTGCTTCATGAGCAGAACCCCGAAAAGTCCGCCAAACTCGTGGAGCGCATCAAGAAATACGAGGTTATCAGCGACAGCATGGAAATTGAGATTGCCAAATACCTCGACCATGTGGGCAACGCCCATCTCAGTGACGACACGAAGATGAAAATCCGCAACATGTTGCGCGAAATCAGTGAGATAGAAAGCATCGGCGACAGCTGCTACAACCTGGCACGCACCATCTCCCATGGCCGCGAAAACAACGAGCGCCTCACGCCCGAACTGCGCCAGAATGTGGAGCAAATGTTCAAGCTCACCGACGAGGCTTTAACGCAAATGAACTACACCTTCCAGCACAACCGCGAGAAGGTGGACGTAAACAAATCTTTCGAGATTGAGAACAACATCAACGACCTGCGCGAGCGTCTCCGCGACCAGAACATCGACGATGTCAATGATCATAAATATTCCTACGACCTCGGAACGGCCTACCTCGACATCATCCAAGAGTGCGAAAAGCTCGGCGACTATGTCATCAACGTGGTGCAGGCCCGCATGAATTTGAGAAGGCAATAAAAGGAGAGGAGACCCACTCCAGCAAAGCTCAGACTGGTCCTGATTCTTCGGACTGCTCCGACTAGTCCGACTGGTCCGACCAGTCCGATTTCTCCAAAGAAAGGCCCTCCGACCAGTCAGACAAATCCGACCAGTCAGAGCCCACCAAAACTACAATAAGGCTATCAGCTGAGGCCATAAGGCTATCAGTTCACAGAATAAGGCTGTCAATCGACAGCCTTATTCTGTTTTTGCGCAGAAGCTCTTTCTGCTCTCCCATAAAGGAATAGGCAGAGAGAGGATTTGAGAGATCAGAAATGGCCTCATTCCAAAAAAGTGACACAAATGACATTTTTTTGGAATGAATCTTTGGCCGTTAGAGATTTATACCGTAAGTTTGGATTCCAAAAAAGTGTCACTAATGACATTTTTTGGGAATGACATGATTATTCAAAGAAACAAATACTTAAATGGACTGATAGGTTGGAAACATACTGACCTGATTAAGATTATCACAGGTATCAGACGCTGTGGTAAGTCTTTCCTATTGTTTACGCTCTTTCATCAACATCTTTTGGAAACTGGTACTGATGAAGACCATATTATTGAAATAGCATTGGACGATATCAGCAATGAAGAATTGCGTAGTCCCTTCAAGATGTTAGCATACGTAAAGGAGCGTATCAAGGACAAGGAACAATACTACCTAATCATAGACGAAGTTCAATTGCTTGACCGCTTTGTGGAGGTTCTCAATAGTTTTATGCACATACCAAACGTGGACGTATATGTCACGGGTAGTAATTCGCGCTTTCTCTCCAAGGATGTGGCAACTGAGTTCCGAGGCAGAGGCGTAGAAATCCATATCTACCCTTTATCCTTTGCAGAACTTTATGAAGCAGAGGGCGGCGACAAGCAGACTTTGTGGAAGCGTTACTACACTTATGGAGGTCTTCCCTATCTTGCTGCACTGAATGACGATGCCAAGAGAGGTGAATATCTTTCCTTGTTGAACCAAACGCTGTATTTGAAGGATATTGTTGAGCGAAACCACATTTCCAACATCGATGAATTTTCGGAGTTGATGAAAGTAATGGCCTCTGGGATAGGATCACCTTGTAATCCGAATAAGATAGCGAATACGTTCAACACGGTAAAGAAATCGACTCTTGACAACAAGACCATAGCCAATTACCTTTTATATATGGAAGACGCCTTTATCATAGAGAAATCCACTCGATATGATATCAAAGGACGTAAGTATATCGGAACACTATCAAAATACTACTTCCAGGACATCGGCTTACGAAACGCCCTGCTCAATTTCCGCCAAGTGGAAGAAACTCACATTATGGAGAATATCATCTATAACGAGTTGCGAAGCCGTGGCTATAATGTCGATGTTGGCATGGTTGAGGTGCGTAGCGCAACAGAACGTAAGCAGCTGGAAGTTGACTTTGTGGCCAACAAAGGAGATAAGCGCTATTACATACAATCAGCTTTTGCGTTACCTAATGAAGAGAAGCGTGAGCAAGAGTTAGCTTCACTTAAACGCATCAATGATTCTTTCAAAAAAATTATCATCATGCGTGAAGACATCGCGCCATATCACGATGATAATGGGGTTCTCATTATGGGACTAATGGACTTCCTATTAGGAACAGATATTGATGAGACTTAGTAAGATTCTAAAAACAACAAAAGGAATCAAAAAAATCTCCGAATAGTCGGACGAGCCGGACTAATCGGAGATGTAAGCAAGTGGTAGCCGAGCACTCCCCCTCATGGGGGAGGTGGAGGGGGCTTTGAGCGGGCGGTAGCCTTCTCTGCCAGAACAGGAGTAGCCTTCCTTTTCCCCTCTCTTTATTTTTTATCCACCAAATATTCTGCAATCTGGACAGCGTTGAGGGCTGCGCCTTTGCGGATTTGGTCGCCAGTGAGCCAAAGCGTCAGGCCGTTTTCGTTGGCCAAATCTTTGCGCACACGGCCCACGTAGATGTCGTCCTTACCGGCACTATCGAGCGGCATGGGATAGACGTAGTTCTGCGGGTCGTCGACGAGCGTCACACCGGGAGCAGCGGCGAGCACCTTGCGGGCTTCCTCCACTGTGATGGGGCGTTCCGTTTCGAGCCATACGCTTTCGCTGTGGCTGCGGAGCGAACTGATACGGACACACGTGGCGCTGGTTTGCACATCGCTGTGCAGGATTTTGCGCGTCTCGTTGTACATTTTCATTTCCTCCTTCGTGTAGTCGGTTTCTGTGAACACATCGATTTGCGGAATCACGTTGTAAGCCAGCTGATGGGGAAACTTCTTGATGGTCTCCACCTTGCCCGTCTCCAAGAGCTCTTTGTACTGCTGCTGGAGTTCGGCCATCGCGGCTGCACCAGCTCCGCTCGCGCTCTGGTAGGAGGCGATGTGGATGCGGCGGATGTGGCTGAGTTGTTCGAGGGGTTTGAGCACCACTACCATCATGATGGTGGTGCAGTTGGGGTTGGCAATGATGCCTCGGGGGCGGTTGAGCGCATCTTCAGCGTTGCATTCTGGCACTACGAGAGGCACGTCCTCGTCCATGCGGAAGGCACTGGAATTGTCGATCATGATCGCACCATATTTCGTGATGGTGTCGGCAAACTCCTTCGATGTGCCTGCTCCGGCACTGGTGAAGGCGAAGTCCACGCCCTTGAAGTCGTCGTTATGCTGCAAGAGTTTCACCTCGTATTCCTTACCGCGGAATTGATATTTCGTTCCCGCACTGCGCGTGCTGCCGAAGAGCAACAGGTCGTCAATGGGGAAATTACGTTCGGCCAAGATGCGGAGAAACTCCTGACCCACGGCGCCGCTGGCACCAACGATGGCTACTTTCATACGTTCAGTCTTTGATTTTTAAGGGTTGAAATAACTAAAACGATCATTTGCGGGGGATGATGCCGACAAGATGTCGTCTGTGGGCGCAAAAATAGAGATTTCGAGAGGAAAAGCAGGGAGTGTTGGAAGAAAATTAGGTATCTTTGTGCACTTTAACACCAGAAACGCCTAACAATGAGCATCTCCGTGAGCCAATATTTCCCGATTACCGACCCGACGTGGATATTTTTCATTGTCTTGAGCATCATCCTGCTCGCACCGATGGTGCTGGAACGCTTGCGCGTGCCGTCGATTGTGGGCATGATTCTGGCAGGCATCGCCATTGGTCCTCACGGTGGCGAAGTGCTCAACCGCGACGCATCGTTTGAGCTCTTCGGCAAGGTGGGGCTTTATTATATCATGTTCCTTGCCTCTTTGGAGATGAACCTCCAAGATGTGGAGAAAATCCGCTGGAAGGCCCTCGTCTTCGGCCTGCTGACATTTGCCATCCCGATAGTGGTGGGCACGGCGGCCAACCTCTGGATACTGGGCACAGCGGCAGCCACGGCGGTTTTGATGGGTGCGATGTACGCTTCCCATACGCTCTTGCCCTACCCCATTGTGTTGCGCTACGGCGTGGCGCAGCGACTGAGCGTTAACCTAGCGGTGGGGAGCACTATCGTGGCCGACACACTCACGCTCCTTGTGCTGGCCGTGGTGGGCGGTATCTTCAAGGAGCACACCACAGGGATGTACTGGGTGTGGCTGGTGGTGAAAATCATTCTCATTGGTGCGTTTATCATCTATGCCTTTCCGCGCGTGAGTCGGTGGTTCTTCCGCCGGGTCAATGATGGCGTGGTGCAATACATCTTCGTTCTGGGCATGGTCTTCTTAGGCGCGGGACTGATGGAGATTGTGGGCATGGAAGGCATCTTAGGAGCTTTCCTCGTGGGCTTCGTACTCAACAAACAAATCCCGGCCACCAGTCCGCTGATGAACCATATCGAGTTTATCGGCAACGCATTGTTTATCCCCTATTTCTTGATTGGCGTGGGCATGCTCATTGATGTGAGCGCGCTCATGGACCTCCGCGCCGTGGAGGTGGCAGTGGTGATGATTGTGGTGAGTATCGGCACAAAATGGGCAGCGGCTTTCGCAGCGCAACGCCTTTACGGACTCTCCAAACTCGACCGCCGACTGATGTTCGGCCTCACTACGGCGCGCGCAGCGGCCACACTGGCCATCGTCTTGGTGGGCTATCGCATCATGATGCCCAATGGGGAGCGACTCCTCGGTGAGGAGGTGCTCAACGGCACGATGATTCTGATTTTGGTGACGTGTATTTGTAGCTCGTTCACAACGGAGAGTGCCAGCCGATTGCTGGCGGCCTCTTCGCCAACAGTTGGGCAGAAAACCCACACGGAAGACCGCCTGGTCATCGCTCTCTCCAATCCTGACACGGTGGATCCGCTGGTGAATCTCGCCTTGATGCTGCGCCGTCCGAAATCGGCTCTGCCTCTCTCGGCCGTCAACATTGTGTTGGAGGGCAACGAGGAGCGACAACGGCAGGGGCGCAAGGACCTGGAGCGCGCGGCGCATATCGCGGCGGCGGCCAACGTGAGGATGCTGACCCACAGCCGTTGGTCGGTGAATGTGGTGTCGGGATTGACCCACGCCATGAAGGAACTGGACGCCAGCGACCTTATCATCGGCCTCCATCAGCGGGCGCGCATCTTCGAGACCTTCTTCGGACAGCTCTCCACCGACCTCGTCAGCTCCGTGGACCGCCAGATCATCGTTTATCGCTCTTTCATGCCCATCAACACGGTGAGGCGCATCCACCTCGTGGTGCCGAAAAAGGCGGAATACGAGCCTTACTTCGGGCTATGGGCCGAACGCATTGCACGCCTCTCGGCACAACTCAGTTGCACGGTGGAGGTTTACAGTGGAGAGATCACGCTCAACGCCGTGGAGGAGTATTGGAAAAAGAATCGCCTCAACGTGGCGGCGCAATATCATGTGTACCATTCCTGGAAGGACTATCTGCCATTGGCGCACAACGTGAAGACGGACCACTTGGTGTGCTTCGTCTTAGCGCGACAGGGCAACATCTCGCGCCACAATTATATGGAGCAACTGGCCACGCAGCTGGAGCGTTATTTCTCCTCGCGCAACCTCATGCTCATCTATCCTGCTCGCTATCGCGGCACTTATGGCAACACCAATGTGCTGGTAGCAAAATAAGAGGTTCTCGGACCAGTCAGACCAGTCCGACCAGTCAGACAAGTCCTACCCGTCCGACTCTCTCTCTTACTAAAACAAAATCTAAATATGAAACGTGCTTTTCGTCTTTTTCTTTATCTCCTGAGCGTTCATGTGGCGGCTCTGGTGCTGCTCAGCGCGCTGCGCTTAGTGCTATATATTGTGATGAGTGAGCAGGTAGGCCCTGAGGCTGCATCGGTTTGGCCAGCGTTCCTGCGCGGCGTTTGGTTCGACAATGTGGTGGCTTGCTATGTCATGCTGCCGGCACTCGTTGTGGCCTTGGTGGCTACGGCGGTGGGCTATTTCCGTCGGCCGCTGCTGCGGGGCTTGAACGTGTGGTTCGGCGTGGCTTATAGCCTTGTGCTGATGTGCTCTGCGGCCAATATCCCCTACTTCGCCTATTTCTCCCGAACGCTCAATTCGAGCATCTGGGAATGGAAAAGCTATGTGGGACAAACGGCCGGAATGGTGCTTGGCGAGGCGTCGTGGCGCAAATATATCCTGCTCTACATCGTCCTTGTGGCGCTCTTCTCCCTCCTGCTGTGGTGGCTGGGAAGGCGCACGGCGCGGCAACTTGAACGCGTGCCGGTGCGGGGCAGATGGAAAGGCGTGGCACTGCTCTTGCCGCTCATCGGACTGTGCGTTTTTGGCATCCGTGGCCGCATGGGCTACAACCCCATCAAGGTGTCGGCGGCCTACTATTGCGACAACGCCATTCTCAACCAGTTGGGCATCAACCCAGCGTTCTGCCTACTGCGCTCTACGCTCGACGATGCGCGGCCGGAGAATCAACGCCTCCACCTCATGGACGACAACGAGGCGGTGCGCAATGTGCAGGCTTACCTCGGACGAGAGGGAATAGCGGGAGTGTCTCCGATAGCACGCCGCATCGTGCCGGAGGGAGAACCCACGCGGAAGAACGTGGTGGTGGTGCTGATGGAGTCGATGAGCGCGAAACTCATGGGGCGTTTTGGCAATCCCGACCATCTGACGCCGCACCTCGATTCGCTCTATCAGCATTCGCTCAGTTTTGCCAATTTCTACTCGGCAGGAAATCATACGAACAACGGAATTTTCTCCACGCTCTACGGCTTTCCGAGCATCTTGAAACGTAACGCCATGAAAGGCACGGTGGTGCCGCGCTACGAGGGACTGCCCACCGTTCTGCGCGATAAGGGCTACAGCACACTGTTCTTTATGACCCACGAGGCGCAGTACGACAACATGAACGCGTTCCTACGCACCAATGGTTTTGAAGAGATCTACTCGCAGGAGAACTACCCGCGCGAAAAAATTGTGAACCACTTCGGCGTGGCGGACGACTATCTCTTCTCCTACGCCTTGCCCATCCTGCGCCGCAAAGCCGAGAGCGGACGGCCTTTCTTTGCCACGCTGCTCACCATCTCCAACCATCCGCCCTACGTCATTCAGCCCTATTTCCACCCGCGCCACAAAGACCCGCAGCGCGCCATTGTGGAGTACGCCGATTGGGCGGTGGGCGAATTTATGAAAGCTGCCGCGCGCGAACCGTGGTTCAAGAACACCATCTTCGTATTCTTGGGCGACCACGGCAAAAAACTCGGCGCCGACGGCTATGAGGTGGAGGAGAGTTTCAACCACATCCCGCTCATCATCTACAACAGCGGCCTACCTGCGGAGGAGCGCCTGGATTTTGCAGGCCAGATCGATGTTGGTCCAACCCTCCTGGGTATGCTCCGCCTGCCCTACGTGCAGCGCAACTTTGGTATCGACCTCCTGCGGGAGCGTCGGGAGATGATGTTCTACTGCGCCGACGAGGTGATGTGCGCCCGCGATGCCAACCATCTCTATATCTACAATCCCTCTGCCTCTCGCGATTTCTGCTACGACACTTCGCGCCCCGGTTTCCACCCCGTCCCGATGTCCGCCCCCTACAGACGCCTAAAAAAATACCTCTTCTCCAATTTGCAAGCAAGCGAGAAGTTGAGGTAGAGGGGGAGGAAGGCTTTAAGAAGGCTTTCCATGCCTCACAAATACCCTTATTGCCTCGGCTGACGCAATAAGGAAGCCAGCTGACAGCCTTATTGCGCTGGCCGACACAATACGGAAATCTGCATCCGTTTTTCAGCCCACGAATTTTCACGAAAGGGGCGAAGAAGCACAAATTCAGAGCCCCCTCCAGCTCCCTCATAAGTGGGAGTGCTCAACCTTGATCCTCGGACTTGTCAGACTATTCAGACTGGTCGGACTGGTCTGAAAACAAAAAAGGCCGCCAAACGCAAGTGGCAGCCGAGCACTCCCCCTCATGGGGGAGATGGAGGGGGCTTTGAGAGGACTGTAGCCTTTTCTTCTTTCGCCTTTATTTTTTCTTTTTCCTACTTCGTCATCTCTTGGCACACCTTGTCTTGGAAGCGGCGGGCTTGGCTGCCGCGGAGGGTGCCTTGATTGAAGAGGGCAAAGGCGAGGTGGTGGCCGTTGGGAGCTTGGGCGTAGCCGCAGAGGGTGCTGACGCCTTCCACGGTGCCGGTTTTGGCGCGCACGTTCCCATAGGCCGTGCCTCCGCGCATACGGCGGCGGAGCGTGCCGTCCTGGCCAGCGATGGGGAGGGAGGGCAGGAGGTGGTTGTAGATGTCCTGGTGCTGATAGGCATAGCGCAGGAGGCGGAGGAGGAGTTCGGGAGAGGCGTAGTTGTAGAGCGAAAGGCCGCTACCGTCGGCAAACTGATAGTGGGCGGGGTCGAGACCTATGAGGCGCACGAAGCGTTGGAGGCGTTCGGTGGCGCGGCGGCGGTCGGCATAGGCGCGGCCGGACTGTGCGCCAATCTGATAGAACATGGATTCGGCGTAGAGGTTGTTGCTCTCCTTCATCATGCGGAAGAGGATTTGATCGATGGTGTGTTTGCGGGTGACGAGGGTGATGACATTTGCCCCGATGCTCCCGCTGAGGGTATTGCCTTCCACCACGATGCCACTCTCGGCGAGGAGTTCGGCAAAATGCTCGGCGAAGGTGTCTTTGCCGTTGAAGAGAAGCGGCGTGAGCACGGGGTTGTCGTCGTCCCAGCACCAACCCCAGCCGTACTTTTGGGTGTCTTTCATCGAGAGGTCGAGGATGATGTTGCCGCGCAGGGTGTCGATGCCTTGTTCGCGCACGGCCTGGACGAAGGCCAGCAGGTCGTCGCGGCCGAAGAGCGGGTCGAAACCGGCGCGCACGTAGAGATTGCCAGTGAGCACGCGGCTCGCGATGGTGCCGTCCATGAGCAGCGAGGTGGAATAGTTGTAGTCCACGCCGAGTTGGGAGAGTGCGGTGACGGCAGTGAGGAGTTTCTGACAAGAGCCGGGGCGCATGGTTTGCTGTTCGTTGTAGCGAAAGAGGGCCGAATCGGCCGTGAGGTCATAGACATAGATGCCCACCTGCGTGCGCTGCAAGAGTTCGTCGGCGAGGAGGCGCTGCAAGCGTTCTTGCAGGGTGCCCGTCAGCAGGGTTTCCGCTGTCGTGTCCACCTCAAGAGAGTCGACAGCCAGCGTGTCCCGCTCCTGCGCCATGGCCAGCAGTGGGAGGAAGAATATGAGGGTTAGGAGTTTCCGCAACACAGTCCTTTCTTTTTCTATTTTGCGGCTGCAAAGATACTGCAAAGCCGCGGGAAAGCAAAGGGGAGACCTCTCTTGGTGGGGTCGGACTGGGCGGACGGGAGGAGGCTCTCGCTATGCCCTACAAAGTGCCTTTTCACCTCTGCGGATGATGGTGAGCAGATATTGTTCTATATAACTCTCTTGAGTCTTCAAGAGCTATAAGGTGTTTTTTAATAGATGATTTTATTTGTTTGTATAATAATACAAATTATTAACTTTATTTCTAATAGCATATATATACATTTGTACGATTTTAATATCAATAAATACAAAATGAAAAGTTTTTATCATCAATAAACAAGAATATGAAGAAATTATTTCTAAGCAATCTCTGCTTCATAATAAGCCTCACGACTGTTGCGCAGACTTGGAACTTTGGATTTGGTGGTGGTTATCTGCATAACCATTTCTCTATGAAGCGTTATAAATCGACAGGAAACAGTGGCTTCAAAGTGGAAGCTGTTGTCGACTACAAACTTTCATCTGGCTTTGTTTTTTCGTCAGGTTTGGGATTCTCACAGAAAGGAGGCACTATTGAGGGGAATAAAATAGGAGGTGCTAATGATGTGCGTAAAGTTGAAGCGTTTCCGATGAATTATCTGACAGTGCCCCTCGTTGCTGGCTATAATGTGCAATTGGGGAAGTTTTCGATTCTGCCACAAATTGGAGTCTATGCCGGAATTGGAGTTGGAGGCAAAGGACATGTTGAGGGAAACGATGGATGGGGAAAACACTATCGTGAAAGGATGAATCTGTTCAACACTCCCGAAGTGACACCTTACTGCCAGTTCAACAGGTACGATTATGGAGCAACAGTGGCTGTCAATATTGATTATTCAATGTTTAGACTAAAGGCGTACTATGAGCATAGCCTGCACGAAATGAATAGTCTATGGGGCGATCCTCGTCATCGTAGTGTTGGCGTGTCGGTGCTATATATGCTGAAATAACAGCATATAAGCTTGTGTAGGAAAATGGGCAAGTCCTTGGAGCATAAAATGCTCCAAGGACTTGTTTTTTTATGAGAGGACTGGGCGGACGGGTCAGACGGGTCGGAGGTCCTCTCAAGAGGGTGGGTTCTCGGACGGGTCGGACTGGTCGGACTGATCCGAGATTTTCTTGAGGAGGACTGGCCCTCTCAAGAGGCCCTCCTTGCGAAAAAAGGAAAATCCCGCGCCTCTGGGGGGGAGGTGCGGGATGGTCTTATTTTTTTAGCGCTGGGCTTCGGCTTAGATTCCGAGCTTAGCTTTTACTTTTGCTGTTACATCTTCGCTGACAGCGGTGTTGATGAAGATGCTGTTGGCGCGAGCTGTTGCCACGTCCATGACGTAAACGTAGTTGCCCTCTTTTGCAACGGCCTGAACGGCGTCGAGGACTTTCTGCGTGATGGGCTGCATCTTCTGCTGCTGTGCTTCCTGGAATGCCTTAGCATTGTCCTGGCGAGCCTGCTCGAGTTTGTCGCTCATTTGCTGAAGTTCCTGCGCGTAGCGGTCTTTGATGTTCTGCGGTGTCTTCTCGTTGACTTCTTTGCTGTACTTGTCGTACTTAGCTTGCAGCTCCTTCTGCATATCGTCGAGGTTCTTCTGATACTGCTGACCGAGGGTTTGCAGCTCCGTCATGGCCTGCTTGTAGGCGGGCAACTGGCTGGCAGTGGCTTCGAGGTCGAAGTGAGCAAACTTCTGGGCGCTGATAGTGAGCGGTGCGAGGAAGAGCACCAGCATTAAAAGTTTTTTGATCATAGCTTTATTTTCTTTTTATTATTGATTTTGCGGGCGAATTTAGCAACTTTAATTGGAATAGCCTAATTGGCTCAACACTTCGTTAGAAATATCTATGGAAGGACTGGCAAAAATGATGCCGGCAGTGTCGCTGCTGCGGTCGAGGACGAGTTGGAAGCCGCGGCGTTGTGCGATGGCTTTGACCACGTTGTAGATTTCGTCCTGAATGGGTGCCACGAGGCTTTGGCGTTTCTTATAGAGTTCGCCTTCCGGACCAAAATATTTTTTTTTCAGTTCGCTGGCTTGCTTTTCTTTGTCGACGATGGCTTGTTCGCGCTCTTTTTTCTGCGCATCGCTGAGGAACACGGCCTCGTTCTGGTAGTTTTTATAGAGCGTTTTGCTTTCGTTGTCGATGGCTTCCACCTCGGCTTGCCATTTTTTGCTCACTTGGTTGAGCTGTTCGTTGGCGCGCTCGTATGCGGGGATATTGCCCATGATATATTCCATATCAATGAGGGCAAACTTCTGGGCGTGTGCGTTGAGCGTGAAGGCTACAACCAGAAGCAGGAGTGAGATGATTCTTTTCATATTTTTTTCCTTTTTTGGTGGGTTCAGACTGGTCGGACTGGTCGGAGGTTTTCTTGAGGGGATTGGGTCTCAAACTGGTCCGACCCTTTTCGGTAGAGACGGGTTCAGGAGTGAAATGTTACGCTGCCGTCATCAGAAATCTTGGTTGAGAATGAAGTGGAACTGGCTGCCACCGATTTTCTGACCATTGGCATTGTAGCGTTGGAAACCGTAAGCCCAGTCGATGCCGAGCATACCCACCATGGGGAGCATCAGGCGCACACCGATACCGGCACTGCGCTTCATGTTGAAGGGGTTGAACTTGCGGGCGTCGGTCCATGCGTTACCGCCTTCAACGAAACCGAGGACAAAGACATTGGTCTGTCCTTCGAGGAGGAGCGGATAGCGTAGCTCGAGGGCCATGCGGCTATAGGCGTAGGCGTTGTTGCCGTCGTCGCCAGCGATAGAACCGTTCTCGTAGCCGCGAAGGCCGATGGTCTCGGTGGCGTAGCCGTAGGAATAGCCGGACATTCCGTCACCGCCCACATAGTAGGCCTCGAAGGGCGATTTCTTATAGCGGTTGTAGGCTCCGAGCAAACCGAATTCCACGCGTGTCATGAGGACGGGGGCTTTGATGGCACCGGTGAGCGCGGTGAAGGTGCGGAGCTTGAATTTCCATTTGTTGTATTCCACCCAGCGGAACTTCTCTTGCATCTCTTTCTGATACGTTGAGCTCTTGTAGTTGGTAGCCAGGTTCTTATAGTCCTTGCCGTCCCAGAGAGAGTAAGGCGGCGTGAAAGCCACGCTCAATTCGAGTTCCGAACCGCGGCGTGGGTAGAAGGTGTTGTCCGTTGAGTTGCGGTTGAGGGAGAGGTTGATATTGAAGTTGTTACAGTTACCATCGTGGATGATGAAGTACTGCCACGACTTGAGCATATAGCGCGTGTAGTTGAGCTGTGCCGTAAAGGTGAAATAGTCGTCGGGCCAGCGCAAACGCTTACCGAAACCAAGGGAGAGGCCGAGGAGCTTTACGTACTTGTCGGGGTCGTAATAATTCGTGTAGTTGTAGTAGTTGGAATTATTGCCGTAGCCCGAGAGGTAGTTGTAGTAATAGTTGTTGTAATAGCTATTGTTGTAGTAGCTGGAGTTCATGTCGCTCTGCTTGGAGTAGGACAGCGTCACGGAGAGCTGGTTGGGACGTTTGCCGCCAAACCATGGGTCGAGGAAGGAAAGCGAATAGGCCTGATAGTAGGTACCGTTGGTCTGCACGTTGAAGGCCAACGTCTGTCCGTCGCCTTGCGGGATGAATCCGATGTGGCGATTGCCTTTGGAGAAGAGGTTGCCGATGGAGAAGTTGGTAAACTTGATGCCGGCTTGTCCCACGATACCTGTGGGGCCCCAACCGATGGAGAGCTGCACTTGGTCACCACCTTTCGACACGAGGGGATACGTGATGTCCACGGTGCCGTTATAGGGGTCGGGTTTGATGCCTTTGTTCATACCGCTTTGCAGGGCTTCGGCGTCGAACTGGTTCATCTGTGCCAGGGCCATCACGGAGCGTTTGATGGACTCCATGCTGAAGAGGTCGCCAGGTTTGGTGTAGAGTTCGCGCCGCACCACGTTTTCGTAGACGCGGTCGTTGCCCGTGATGTTCACGCGGTTGAAGCGTGCTTGGCGGCCTTCTTGGATACGCATTTCCAGGTCGATGCTGTCGCCCACCACATTGACTTCAGCGGGGTCGAGATTGTAGAAAACGTAGCCGTTGTTGTAGTAGAGATTGCCCACAGCGTCTTCGTCCTCGGAGAGGCGCTTATGGAGCAGAGTTTGGTTGTAGACATCGCCTTTCTTCATCTGCAGGATGCGCTCGAGCACGTCGGTGCTGTAGACCGTGTTGCCCACCCAACTGATGTTGCGAATGTAATATTTCTGTCCCTTGCTCAGGTCGAGGTATACGTCCACATGGCCGTCGTCCACCTTTGCCACGCTGTCGCTTTTGAGCACTGCGTCGCGGTAGCCCCAGGCGTTGAGTCGCTTCAGCACATTGTCTTTGTCCTCGCCATACTTCTCGGGAAGGAATTTCTTCGATTTGAGGAAGTTCAGCAGTGTGCGCTCATGGGTTTTCTTCATGGCGCGCTTGAGTTTGGAGGCTTCCTTGGGCGTCACGCCGGAGATATAGATGCGGTTGACATGGATTTTGCTGCGCTTGTCGATGTCGATATTCACCAGCACGCGGTTGTCGGCTGTGGCATCCTCTTTCTGTTGGATGTCGACTTCGGCGTCCTTGAATCCCTTCTCGTCGAAGTAGCGCTTGATGATGATCTTGGCGCGATTGACCATATCGGGCGTAATCTGACTGCCGTTTTGCAGACCGAGGCGCTTCTCGAGGTCTTCGCGTTCCGACTTCTTCACGCCGCTATAGCTGATGGAGCTGATGCGCGGTTGGGCGGTGAGATGAACGTGGAGGTAGATGCGGTTGTCCACGATACTATCGGCCGTAATCTTGACGTTGGAGAAGAGCTTCTGCTGCCAGTAGCGGCGCACGGCGTCGGTGATGTCGGTGCCGGGAACGGCGTAGATCTTGCCCACTTCGAGGCCGGAGATGCTCTCCAAAAGGTCGTGGTCGTAGCCAGGGATTTCGTCCACGGTGAGGCCGCCGAGGATGTATTTCGAGGGCGTGACACTATAAACGATGTCGGGCTGACGCTGCACATTGCTCACCTGTGCCTGAGCGGCGGAGATGCCAGCGAGGGGCAGGGCGGCAAAGAGCCATAGTTTTGCGAGTGATATATTCATTTTCTTCAAGATAGCGTTGGGGTGTGGGGGTTATTCCTGCGTGAGCTGTTCGGAGGTCTTACCGAAGCGGCGTTCGCGACCTTGGTAGTCGACGATGGCGCGGTAGAATTCTTCGCTGCGGAAGTCGGGCCAGAACGTGTCGCAGAAGTAGAGTTCCGTGTAAGCCGACTGCCAGAGCAGGTAGTTGCTGAGTCGCTGCTCGCCACCGGTGCGGATGAGCAGGTCGGGGTCGGGCATGAAAGAGGTGGAGAGCTCTTGGCTGATAACGTCCTCGGTGATATCCTCGGGGCGTAGGTCGCCACCTTTCACGCGGCGGGCGATGCGGCGCATCGTCTCCGTTTGCTCCCAGCGGGCGGAGTAGCTGAGGGCGAGCACCATGGTCATACCGGAGTTGTTGGCCGTGCGCTGCTCGAGTCCCACGAGTGCGCGGAGCACTTCCTGGGGCAGGCGTGTGATTTCCCCGATCACGCGCAGGCGGACGTTGTTCTTCATAAAGAGTTCGTCCTCGAGACTCGTCAGCAAGAGACCCATGAGCGCGGCCACCTCGTCGGAGGGGCGGTTCCAGTTTTCGGTGGAAAAGGTGTAGAGCGTCAGGAAGCGCACACCGAGGTTGGAGGCGGTCGTTGTGATTTCGCGCACGGCTTCCACGCCTTCTTGGTGGCCCATGCTGCGGTGCTGTCCGCGTGCCTTTGCCCAGCGTCCGTTGCCGTCCATGATGATGGCCACGTGGGCGGGGATGCGTTCCGTATTGATTTGCTCTTTCAGTGTCATAGTGATGATGGGGTTGTGCGGCCGCACGCTCAGTCCTTGTTGCAGGTGGGACATTTGGGCGAGAGGTCGTAGGTGAGGGTGACGAGGGTTAGGTTGTAGTGGTCTTTGTTGCGAAATTCGCCCGACTTGATGCCGCGCGGATTGGCCAGACCTTCCAACTTGTCGTTGGGGGTGAAATGAAATGTCCAGTCGAGCCCGAGATTCACGCGGGGGGCTATCTTCCATTTCACGCCGAACCCTATGGGTATATTCACCGTGGCCACTTTGCCGGCATCGGAATAGGTCAGTCCTAATCCGCCTTGCAGGTAGGGCACGATGCGCTTGAAGCCCTGATAGCTCTTCACCCAGCCGTAGGGCAGGAAATGGAGTTCGAAGAGGGCGTTGAGATCGTAGAGGTTTCCCTTGGCCTCGTGGTGGAGGCGTGCCGTACCCGCTGCGGCGGGATTGGCGGGGTAGAAATCCAGAATTTTATCGGTAGTGCCGCTCACCTTCATGTAGCCGCCACTCACTTTCACGGCCATGCGCGGATTCAGTGGGAAGCGGGCCAGCAGTGCGGCGGCCGGCGTGGGCGTGCCGTAGAGCTTGGAATTGACATCGTTCAAACCGAAACCGAAGCCGCCGCCTACGCCTAATTCAAGACGATAAAAAGCGTCGTCGTCATCGCCCGAGGCGGCATGGAGCGCGGAAACTGCTCCGAGGAGGAACAGCAGCAGAGCCAAGCTGCGAACAAGGGCCAGAGGGCCTTGCGCGTGGGGGCGAGGGTGAGCGGTGGTGACTGTCATCGTAGGGGGATGAATGTTGTTATTTATATATATGCCTATGGCGACTTATTTGAAAAGCGTGTCTTCGTTTTTCCAGCCGAGGCGGTTGATGCGTCCGCGCCACACTTCGCCGCTGCCGGCACATATTATATATATATAGTTCTGTGCGTCCACCGTGACGGTTGCGCTCGTGGCCCCACTGATGGCGGGCACTTTGAGTTCTTTCTGCAACCAGGTGTAACCGTTGTCGCGACTCAGATAGAGGCCGCCAAAACTGCCGTCGTTCTTCTCGCCGGTGAGCAGCAGTGCGTCATCGTAGCGGGCGAGGGTGTAGTTCTGAAGTGTGGGGAGATGGCCGCGGCGGTGGGCATCGAGCGGGAAGTTGACCCACCCGAAGGTGTCCGTTCCCGAGAGGTCGAGGTCGCGCTGCCACAACACGGGCTCATTGCCACGCAGTCCCAGCACAACGGCTTTCTCGTAGTTCTTACTCACGGTGGAGGCGAATACGATACCGGCGTTCTCGTCCAGAGGCAGTGGAGCCGAGGAGTCGAGGGCATCGGCGGTCCAGGTCTTTCCGCCATCGGTACTGCTCACCAGGCTTGCGCCAGAGAGGGCCAAGAGGTGTTTCGTGCCACTGCCCACAAGTTGTGTGAAGCTGTTAGGCCCACCAGTGGAGTTCACAGGATTCCAGTTGATGCCGTCCTCGCTCGTCATGAGTTGGTTGCTGGCCAGGGCAAAGAAACTATTGCCGTGGCGCACCACGGAATGGGCATCGAGCGTGGCGGGTGTGATGGCGTGGCAGGTCCACTGCTGCGGACTGGCGGTGTTAGCGGTGAGCACCACGGGCATGGTGCCTTCAAGACCGAAGGCATAGAGCGTGGACTCTACGGTGAGGGCGTGGAGCTGACGCACGGAGCTAAAGGCGGAGAGTCCGCTGGCCGTGCGCTGCCATATCATGGAGTCGCCCCATTCCTTATGAACGCGGATGTCCACCTGATATTTTCGGTTGGAAACGCCATCGGTGGCATACACCGTGATGATGCGCGGCGTAGAGAAATCTATGGAGTCTTTCTGATTCAGAAGGGTATCCTTCCCCGTCACCTTCGACTGTATCGACACGGTGCCGGTGGCCGTAAGTCCGGAGAACACGATTTTCTTAGCATCAGTGCCCACGGGCAGCGAATCCACGTTGAAGATGCGCTGGTTCACCTGGTCGATAGTCAAAGGATAGAGCGATCCCGTCACCTTGACGGTATAAATCGAGTCGGCCCCACTGCGGGAGAGCGTATGGAGATGACGATTGAGTGTGCCGAGCGTCATCGCCTTCACCAGGCAAGCCCCCGACGTCAGGTCCTCCACTTCGCTTTTCGTATTACAGCCGACATTGGCCATCAACATGAGTAGTGCGCTAAGCATCAGCGCCATGCGGGATTTCTTCATAATTTTCTTAAGTAGTCCTCAAGCCTTCGCTCTCATGCGCATCTCGCGCGCGTCTGCCAAGGAGTATTTTATACAACGTGCAAAAATAGCCTTAAATTTCGCAACTACGAAATTTTTAATCTTTTTTGAGGTGAGGTAGGTGGAAAGGGAACACGAATTGAGCGATTTTTTTTGGGGAGGGGGTGGGAAGGGAATGCGAATTTTACGAATTTGGCGAATTTTACGAATTTGGCGGAAGGTGGACAGGGAATGCGAATTGAGCGAATTTTACGAATTGAGCGAATTTTCTTTTTTTATTATTCGTTCCCATTCGCCCAAAATTCGCAGACCATAACCAAGCTTAAAAAAATTCGTAAAATTCGCCTAATTCGTAAAATTCGCATTCCCTTCCCACCTTCCGCCAAATTCGCCCCAAATTCGCAGACCATAACCAAGCTTAAAAAAAATTCGTAAAATTCGCTCAATTCGTAAAATTCGCATTCCCTTCCCACTCAGCAATAAAAACACGGTATTTTTCTTTGACAAAACAATCACTTTTTCGCGCCCCCTTATTCCCCCACTCGACACAATAAGGCTATCCACTAACACAATAAGGCTATCCACTGACACAATAAGGAAGCCAGCCGGTACAATAAGGAGACGGGCGAGAAAAGCCCTATCCATCGGACACTGAAAATCTATATACCACAAGAAACAGCCCATAACGAGCAACTCCCTGAAGATGCGCCCCATAATAATAAATCGTGACAGAGAGTGACACACGCACAAAAAAGTTTTTAACACTTAGAATATCGTTTACAACCCACAGAAAAAGCAAGAAAATAATTGCTTAAAAATTTGCATTTTCGAGAGCCTTACCCTACCTTTGCCGAAGCAAAACAAACCTCCCACAGAGGCTCTATCACTAACCCCAAAATCCACCCCTCTGGACGCGCGATGCGCCCTCACAACCATCTCTAAAACCATCCAAGAATCATGACCTCCGAAGTTATCATCACCCGACCCGTTTGGGAAGAATATCGCTGCATCAAACCGCGATTGCGCAACCAAGCCTTGGCCGCACTCATCGACTACCTCATGACGGGGGAGAAACCAGCCTTCTCGCGCAACATCAACACGCCATTTAATCAGCTGTTGGTGACCTACAAAGAGAGCACAGAAACCTTGCATTCATCTCGCACTCATCTTGCACTCATCTCGCACTCATCGCAAGAAGAAGAAAAACAGAAGAAAGCATCTTCCCCCTGCACCCCTATCTTGAAAGAAGAAGAAAAAGAAGAAGAAAGGCTAATTCTTCCTACGTCAGAATTAGCTGCGCGAGACACGGCCGAAACAGCTCTCGAAGTTGTCGAAGAACCAATCGGACAGATCGGACCAGTCAGACCAGTCAGACCAATCGGACAAGTCGGACCAGTCAGACCAGTCAGACAGGTCAGACCAGTCCGAGACCCAAACAAGAGGCAGCCGAGCACTCCCCCTCATGGGGGAGGTGGAGGGGGCTCCTTCCACCCTCCCACCCTCGACGAAGTTTGCCGCCATGTGGCAGCGAAGGGCTACAGCTTCGACCCCGTCGCCTTTTTCAGCCACTACGAATCGAACGGCTGGCTCGTGGGGCGCACAAAAATGAAAAATTGGCATTCGGCCTGTATCACCTGGGAACGCAACCAAAAAACTTATGGAAACTACCGACAATCTACTTCTGCAACGCGCCGCGACGCCGACCTCCAAGCTGGGCGCGAAACTGCCCTCGACGCCATCCGCCAAATTGCCAACAGTCCTTACTGAACTCCAACGGCGCTACCCCTCCCTCACGGCTTTTGGCCAGGCTATGAACCCCGACGTGCAACGCTTCTACGGTCGACTTCCGCTCTCGGATTGCATCCAACGCAGCGCACCCACGCTCCGCCAGCTCGACCAACTCTACGGACCCAACTCGGGCCGCGTGTGGATAGTGCCACAGCTCACGCGCATCGCCGAATTCTGCGGACAAACAGCGCGGTGGAGCACGCTCCAGATGCAAGAGCTTACGGCCATCATCCTCCAGCAATTCGGTCAACTCACGGTGTGCGAACTCAGTTGGTTTTTCCAGCACTTCAAAGGTGGCCGCTACGAACGCTTCTATGGCACGCCCGACCCCATGGTGCTCACGCGCAGCCTCCGCTCGTTCCTCTCCGAGCGCAACATGACCTGGCAGCGCATCGAACAAGACCGCGCCAACGAAGCGCGCCGCCACCCCGAGGGCCTCGTGGGCATCGCTGCCCTCAAGAGCTACCTCGCCCGCTGCCGAGAAGCTGGGAAAGATTCGATATTAGAGCCCCCTCCACCTCCCCCATGAGGGGGAGTGCTCAGAACAGGATGACTATTAGACTCTGACAATTCTTCAAAAAAACAAGTGGTAGCCGAGCACTCCCCCTTTATGGGGGAGATGGAGGGGGCTTCCACCCCAAAAAAAACCAAAAACCATGCAAGACAATCTCTCAAAACTCTCCGCCATCGGTATGCTGATGGCAGGTGTCGGCCTCACCATCGCGGGCTTCATCGTCCCGCCACTGGGTGAAATCTCCGACAGCGTACTGTGGTTTACAGCCCAGACGCTCATCTACGCCGGTAGTATCTTCGGCGTGAAGGTCTACATCGACCACCAACTCAAAACTCGTCACTAACCTCTAAAAACCAACAACCATGAGAACTATCAATAACATCTTCGTGCATTGCACCGCTACGCAACCTTCCGCCAACATCGAGGCGCTCCGCAACGGCTTCCGCGCCCGCGGTTGGCACGCCCCCGGCTATCACTACGTGATTGAGGCCGACGGCACACTGCGCCGCCTCTGGGCGGAAGAGCACGTGGCCAACGGCGTGCAGGGCTACAACCAACACGCCATCCATGTGGCCTACATCGGTGGTATTGACCCCGAGGGTCGACCGAAGGACACGCGCACCTGCGCCCAACGCACCACGCTCGAAGCTCTCCTCCGCCTCCTCCACTGGCACTACCCCACCGCCCGCATCCGCGGCCACCGCGAGGTGAACCCCAACAAAGCCTGCCCCAGCTACGATGTTCAGAGCGAAATCAAGAGGCTGGAGGAGGATTAGATAAAGCGAAAGCCTCTCAAGAGGACCTCGGACCAGTCCGACCAGTCCGACCAGTCCGACCAGTCCGAGAACCCACCCCTCAAGAGGACCTCCGACCCGTCCGACCAGTCTGAGAACCACCCCCCCGCAAGAGGACCTCCGACCAGTCCGACCCGTCTGAGCCCACCAAGAAAGGCTTGAATTTTCTTTCCTTTTCTCTTGCACAATCCACTCTAAATTCCTATCTTTGTAATGTCTTAAAAGAGAAGCTTCAACGAGACACTAACCAAATCATTATCACTAACCTGCACCACAAAACCCACGTTGAGTGGATGGTGCTTAAAATCATCAAAACCATGTTAAAGTACAAAGTAATCCAGCGAAAGAATCCTATTGACAAAAGTGTGAAGTACTACGCCCAAGAAGTTGAGCAAACTCAGATGAGTTTCGCCACCCTCTGCGACAAGATTTCACACTCCAGTACAGCCACTGCTGCCGATGCTTCGGCCGTCATCAAAGAGGCCTGTGTCCACGCCCTCGAAGCCTTGCTCGATGGCAAGAGTGTGAGCCTCGGCGACCTGGGTAGCCTCCACACCACCATCAAGTCGAAAGGTGCTGCCACGGCCAAGGACTTTGAGCCCAAGCTCCTGCGCAACATCATGATTCGCTGGGTGCGCCCCACGCGCTTCCGCGCTGCCTTCGACCTCGAGAAAGGCAAGGTGAGAGTGCAGAAGGTGTAAAGAGGAAAAAGATTTCTTACCTAAAAAAGCAGCCACGCGCTCAAAAGAGCATGTGGCTGCTTTATTTATCTTAGGAAAAAGAGAAATACTACTCTTTCGGTGCTTCAGGCACTTCGTTTTCTTCCTCTTCTTTCTTTTTCTTCTTGCTGGGAATCTGACCGTAGATAGCGAGACCTATGACAAGAAGAACAACGGGCTTCAGACCAATCTGAGTGCCCAGAGGCAGAGAGGGCTTATCGGCAATCTCAAACTTACATTCCTTAGCAATCTCTTTGGCTTCTTCCACGGTGAGGTCAACATATTTCTCCTCTTTGTTGTCAACAAGAGCATAGGTATAGTCGCCATAGTTCCACACAGGACACCAGAAAAGGCTAAAACTCTTGTAGTGAACACCAAGATTGAAATGGTCGCCCTCGTCGTTGGCAAAACTGTCGGGCAATTCGTGGAGCGTTTTGAGAGCATCACCATTACCATAGATAATGACGCCACGGGCAGAAGCCGTCGTTGAGCAAACAAATGCCACTACGAGCATCGCCAGCATTACGAAAAATCTTTTCATAGTTTTAATTGTTTTAATGAATTGTTTAGAGATGTGCAAATGTAAGTGAATTTCTCTTTCGCAAACAAGAAAAGAATAAAGAAATTCCAAAATTTAACAATAGAGCCGCTCCAATTGTATACAAAAAGACAGTCGTTTCCCTCCCGCAGGAGAGGCCATAAAGGAGCGAATCAAAGCGGATCTACATCAAAATAGAGTTGCACGCCTTTGAGTTCGGGACGCGCTAAAAGGACATCGCGAGCAGAAAGGAGGGTACGGCGGATGCTGGCCGCGGAGAACGCGGGGCGCACCTTGAGCATCATCTTCCGAATGTAGAGCGCTTGGATGCGCGCCACGGCGGGACGGTCGGGACCGAGGAGGTCAGACTGGAAATAAGGGCGGATGCTCTGCGCAAACTTTTGTGCGGCGTCTTCGCAAATGCGCTCATCGCGGTGGCGCACAAAAATGTTGATGATGCGGCAGAAAGGCGGATAGAGGAACTCGCGCCGCTCAACGAGCTGACTGGCGTACATGGCGCGGTAGTCGTTCGTCACGATTTGCTGCACCACGGGCAACTGCGGTTGGCGGGTCTGAAACACCACGAGGCCGCGACGGCCCTTGCGCCCAGCGCGCCCCGCCACCTGGCTGAGCATCTGAAACGAACGCTCAAAGGCGCGGAAGTCGGGCACATTGAGACTCTGGTCGGCATTGAGGATGCCCACCACGTGGACCCGCTCGAAATCGAGTCCTTTCGTGACCATCTGCGTACCGATCAAGATGTCCGTTTCGCCCCGCCCGAAAGCCTCGAGGATGCGTTCATAACTGGAACGGCTGCGCGTGGTGTCGAGGTCCATGCGCGCCGTGCGGGCTTCGGGGAAAAAGGCGCGCACGGCAGCTTCTATCTTCTCCGTGCCATAGCCTAAGTCGCGCAATTCGGTGCTACCGCAGTTGGGACACTGCTGGGGCAGCGGATAGGGCGTTCCGCAGTAGTGGCAAACGAGGCGGCCCTGCTGCTGATGGTAGGTGAGCGGTACGTCGCAATGCTCACAATGAGGTGTCCAACCACAGGTGTGGCATTCCAGCACGGGACTATAGCCGCGGCGGTTCTGAAAGAGGATGACCTGTTCGTGATGAGCCAGCGCCTCGCGAATCTCTTCGGTCAGGCGCGGCGAGAACGGGCTTTTCATGAGTTTCTTACGGCGTAATTCTTTGACATCTTCCACGACGATTTCGGGCAGTTGCCGATCGCCGTAGCGCGTGGTGAGTTCCACGAGGCGATACTTCCCAGAAAGCGCGTTGTGGTAGGTCTCCACGGCTGGCGTGGCCGTTCCGAGAAGCACGCGAGCACCGGTGGAACGTGCCAGCACGAGGGCTGCATCGCGAGCGTTATAACGCGGTGCAGGATCTTGCTGTTTGTAGCTCGTTTCGTGTTCTTCATCAACGATGATTAGCCCCAAGTTGCGGAAGGGCAGGAACAGACTGGAACGCACGCCGAGAATGAGCGGAAAAGGCCGCTCCGAGAGTTGCCGCTGCCAGAGTTCCACACGCTCGGCATCGGGAAACTTAGAATGATACACGCCGAGTTTGTCGCCAAAAACCCGACTCAACCGCGTCATGATCTGCGTGGTAAGGGCGATTTCGGGCAGGAGATACAGCACCTGTTCTCCGCGCTGCAAAGCTTCCTCTATGAGGCGGATATAAATCTCCGTTTTGCCACTGGAGGTAACGCCATGCAGCAAGACGGGAGTAGAGGCGGATTGCATGATTTCCTCATAGGCCTGCTGCTGCGCTGGGTTGAGTTCTTTTGTCAAAAGTTCGGGCAGTGCTTTCTGCGTCTTGAGTCGGCCCACTTCATAGTCGTAGACCTCCAAAATGCCTTTGCCGACGAGGGCAGAAAGGGCAAACTCGGATGCACCTGGGAGGCGAAGGAGATCGCGCCGCGCCACTTCTTCGAGCAAGCCCATATTGGAGAGGGCAAAAGCCGTGGAGGCCTTGGAAAACTCGAGATACTTAAGGAGGAGTTCGCTCTGCTTAGGAGTGCGCTTGAGATTTTCAAAAACTTCATTGAGGCGATTCTCATCCTGAAAGTCGGCGGCAAGGCGCACATGTTTCTCCGTTTTGGGCCGATACTGCCGCGTCATCTTTTCTTCCATCACGACAGCGTCACGCTCCAGCAAACGGCGCACAAGCGGTAGGATATTGTCAATATTTAGTTCACGCTGCAAACTCGCCAAGCTCTCTCCTTTTTCAGCCGAAAGAGCGTCGAGAACACGACTCTCGCGCTCCGTGAGAACATCGAAATCGGAGAAATCGGGATGCTTCCGCACCGCGCTCTCGCTCTCGAGTTTGAGGCCCGAAGGCAGGGCGGCTTTCATGACCTCGCCCAGCGTGCACATATAATACTGCGCCATCCACTCCCAAAACTGCAACTGCGCGGGCAGCAGCAGGGGTTGCTCGTCCACCAGTTCGGCCACGTCCTTCAAGGCGGACGCGTCGACGGTGGCAGGCAGCGTGGCGCGGAGGCGGAAAACGATGCCGGTGTAGTACTTGCGGCGACCGAGCGGCACCACAACTCTGCTACCCACGACAACCCGCCCTGCCAGCTCCTGCGGCAGGCGGTAGGTGTAGGGCTGGCTCACGGCCAAGGGCAATATGATATCGGCAAACTGGTTCATCTTCCGTGCAAAGGTAATAATTAAATGTGCTAAGTAGGAAATGTGCTCCTGCGGCAATAAAAATATAAGGCGTATTTTGACAAAATCCGAGAAAATACTTATCTTCGCCCAATAATAGTGAATTATAACAAATAAATAAGGTAAAAAAGATATGTTCGACGTAAAACAATGCCTCGCAGAATGTGAGGAAAAAATGGAAATGAGCGTGATGCACCTCGAAGAGACGCTGGCTCAAATCCGCGCCGGAAAGGCCAATGTTCACATCTTAGACGGCATCCGTGTAAACTCCTACGGTAGCCAAGTGCCGCTCAACAACGTATCGGCCATCTCCACTCCCGACTCGCGCACCATCGCCATCAAGCCTTGGGACAAGAGCATGTTCCACGCCATCGAGAAGGCCATTATCGACTCCGAGGTGGGCATCATGCCGGAGAACAACGGCGAGGTGATCCGCCTGGCCATCCCCGCACTGACCGAGGAACGCCGCCGCGCGCTGACGAAGCAGTGCAACAAGGAGGCTGAAGAAGCTAAGATGGCCATCCGCAACATTCGCCGAGACGGTATCGACAAGCTCAAAAAAGCCGAAAAAGAAGGCTTGAGCGAAGACCTCCGCAAGGACGCTGAAAACGACCTGCAAAAGATTCACGACAAGATGGTGAAGCAGATCGAGCAGCTCCTCGAAGTCAAGAACAAAGAAATCATGACTGTCTAAGCAGCTCTCCTTGGTGGGCTCAGACGGGTCCGACCAGTCCGACCAGTCCGAGAACCAGTCCCCCTCAAGAGGACCTCCGACCAGTCCGACCAGTCCGACCAGTCCGAGCCCACCAAAAAAAGTCCCCTCCACCTAACTATGCCAACCCTCACCACACACACTCACGGGCAGGTAGTACGCAGCACTGGTAGCTGGTACACCGTGCGCACCGACGACGGGCGCGAAGTGGAATGCAAAGTCAAGGGCAACTTCCGCCTGCGAGGCATCCGCTCCACCAACCCCGTGGCCGTGGGCGATGGCGTTAGCATCATCGAGGACGGCAGTGGAACGGCGTTCATCCGCGAAATAGACGAGCGCCGAAACTATATCGTTCGCAAAGCCTCCAACCTCTCCAAGCAGAGCCACATCCTGGCGGCCAATCTCGACCTGGCGCTCCTCGTCGTGACCATTGCGCGCCCCGAAACGTCCACGACGTTCATCGACCGCTTTCTGGCCAGTGCGGAGGCCTACCGCGTTCCTGCGGCCATCTGTTTCAACAAAACCGACGACCTCTCCAGCGAAGAGCGCGAAATGCTCGACTACCTCACGCTCATCTATCGCGACATAGGCTACGATGTGCTACATGTGTCGGCCGTCACCCATGAGGGACTCGATGCGCTCACCCCACTGCTCACCAACCGCCTCACGCTCTTAGCGGGCAACTCCGGTGTGGGGAAGTCTACCCTCCTCAACGCGCTCATTCCCGAGGCTCACGCGCGCACCGCCTCTATCAGCGATGCCCATGAAACGGGCATGCACACCACCACCTTCTCCGAACGCTACGACCTGCCCCAGGGAGGCGCACTCATCGACATCCCCGGCATCAAAGGCTTTGGCACGTTCGAGTTTGAAAGGGAGGAAGTGTCCCATTTCTTCCGCGACCTCTTCAGCATCTCCGCCGAATGCCGCTTCGGCAACTGCACCCACACCAACGAACCTGGTTGCGCGGTGCTTCAGGCCCTCGAAGAACACCGCCTTGCGCCTTCGCGCTATCAGAGCTACCTTTCCATGCTCGACGATAAAGATGAATCGAAGTATCGCGAGGCGTATTGAAAAAAACACACGAACACTTCTCTCTCGTTCGCTCCTAAAAACATTCCGACGCACCGGACTCCACTGAACAGTCCGACTTGTCCGAAAAACAATAGCATTATGTCACCACTCCTCCTCATCGGCACCATCGTCCTCGTGGCCCTCTTGCTCTTCGCCATCGAGGCTTTCGTCACGCCTGGCTTTGGCGTGCCTGGCATCACGGCCTCTGCCCTCATCCTCGTGGCCGATGCCATCACTTTCTACCATTATGGCGCATTCATCGCCACTTGTGCCCTCTTCGCCTCCGTGGCCTTCGTGCTCTTCTTGTTCTGGCTCGTGAGTCGCTCGCCCATCATCAAGCGTGCCGAACTCCACACCAACATCGACTCTACCAATGCCACCGCGGCACAGCTCTCCGTGCGCCCCGGCGACGAGGGACGCGCTCTCACTCGCCTGGCTCTCATCGGCAACGCTGAGATAGACGGCAAGAACGTTGAAGTGAAGAGTGCCGGAGGTTTCATCGATGAAGGCACCCCCATCCGCGTTGTGAGCGTGCAGGATGCCCTCATCCTCGTAAGCCCGAAGTAGCACTTCTGCATCAGACTCATAGATATAAATATGCGTGCCTCCATTCCTTATATAGAACAGAAATTCAAAGAATACAACCAACTCATCTTCGGCAACCACCTCCCCGACATCCCCATCCGCCTCTCCCGCGCAACGACTTTCGTGGGGAAGTACCAACACCGCACGCGCCGCACACCGCTGGGGCGCATTGAGCCTTACGACTTCTACTTGCGTTTCAGCGTGCTTTTCGACCTCACGCCCGAAGAACTCGACGATGTGATTATCCACGAAATGATTCACTACCACATCGCCTACCACCGACTCCACGACACAGCGCCTCACGGCCTCATCTTCTGCAAGTTGATGAACGACATCAACCAAACCTTTGGTCGCAACATCAGTATCTCCCACAAACTCTCTCCCGAAAAAGTTTCCGCAGTGAAGCAGTTGCGCCAAACGGTACACGTCATCGCAGCTCTCCGCCTCGCAACAGGCGGCGCGGGCGTCAAAGTGCTCCCTCGCAGCCGCCCACGCATCGAGGCCTACTACAAGCGAATGCTCACACACCCCAAAGTGGAAGCCATCAGCCTTTATATCTCCGACGATCCGTTTTTTAACAAATACCCCACTTCTTCCACTCTCTCGGCCTACGAGATTGAGGAAAAAGAACTCGAAGCTCACCTCCAAAAAGCTTCTCCCTTGAAGCTACAGTTTTCAGAGGCCTGAGGGCCTCTTTTGGTGGGCTCAGACTGGTCGGACTGGTCGGACTGGTCCGAGGTCCTCTCGAGAAAGCTGGTCCTCAGACTAGTCGGACTGGTCGGACTGGTCCGAGGTCCTCTCGAGAAAGCTGCTCCTCAGGCTGGTCGGACTGGTCGGACTGGTCCGAGAACTCCGAGACCCTCTCGCGAAAGCTGGAGAGGCTTTCCCTCTTGCTTTTTCCTCCGCTTTCCATTAACTTTGACGCCATTATGATAGAACTCCACGGAATCAGGAAATCCTTCGGTCCACTCGAGGTGCTCAAGGGCATCGACCTCAACATCAAGAAAGGCGAAGTTGTCAGTATCGTAGGCCCAAGCGGCGCGGGCAAAACCACGCTACTCCAAATCATCGGCACACTCTACAAGCCCGATGCGGGCAGCCTCCTTATCAACGGCACCGACGTGCTGGCGCTCAACAGTCGCAAATTGGCCGACTTCCGCAACCGGCACATCGGATTCGTCTTTCAGTTCCACCAACTCCTCCCCGAATTCACGGCGCTCGAAAACATCATGATTCCGGGAATGATTGCCCGCCGCTCCCATGGTGAACTCCGTCAGCGCGCCCTCGAACTCCTACAGTTTATGGGACTTCAGAATCGTGCGGAACACAAGCCCAACGAACTGAGCGGTGGCGAGCAGCAGCGCGTGGCCGTGGCGCGGGCGTTGATGAATCAGCCCGACGTGATTCTCGCCGACGAGCCTTCGGGTTCGCTCGACTCCCACAACAAGGCTGAACTGCACCAGCTCTTCTTCGAACTCCGCGACAAACTGGGACAAACGTTCGTTATCGTGACGCACGATGAGGAACTGGCCCAACTCACCGACCGCACTATCCACATCATCGACGGCCATATCAGCGTGCCGCCCTCCAACCTCCCCGAAAATGAAGCATCCACAATCTGAGCGCCCCACAGCCACTGCCACTGAGCGCACCTCCACCCTCCAACTGGGTAACTACAACACGCTACGCATCACGCGCTTCACCGACCACGGGGCCTACCTCGACGGCGGCGAAGTGGGCGAGATTCTCATGCCCAAAACCTATGTGCTGCCCGAGATGAAGCCCGGCGATGAAGTCCGCGTCTTCGTGTATCTCGACCAGGAGGAACGCCTCGTGGGCACCACGGAAACGCCACTGGCACGCGTGGGCGAATTTGCCTACCTGCGCGTGGCGTGGGTCAACGAGTACGGTGCCTTCCTCGATTGGGGACTCATGAAGGACCTCTTCGTGCCTTTCCGCGAGCAGAAACGCCGCATGGAAAAGGACCGTTCCTACATCGTCTATATCTACATCGATGAAGAAACGAGCCGCATCGTGGCCTCCGCAAAGGTGGACCGCTTCATCCAACCCACCCCCTACGGCCGCTACCACCGCGGTGAGGAGGTCGACATCCTCATCCAACAGAAAACGCCGCTCGGCTTCAAGGTCATCGTGGACAATGCCTGGCCGGGCCTCATCTACGACAATCAGATCTACGAAGACCACCGCACCGGCGAACGTCTCCGCGCCAGCATCGTCACTTTCCGACCCGACGGAAAACTTGACCTCTCACTGCAAAGAATCGGTAAAGGTCGCTTCCGCGATTTTGCAGAGATTCTGGAGGAACGCCTCGAGGAGGCCGGAGGGGAGATTCCCTTTACAGACCAGTCTGCATCAGAGGACATTATGCGCGAGTTTGGCGTATCCAAAAAGACCTTCAAACGCGCTGTGGGTACGCTCTACCGCTCCCGCCGTATCGAATTGCTGCCCGAGAGCATTCGCCTAACAAAAAAGTGACATATATTGCTCAGAAAAATCCTATATCAGATGAAACAACCAGAAAATGCTAACTGACAATTAGCAAAATAAAAGACAGAAAAATTTTTTCGCTTTTTTTTCTATTATTTGTTTGTTTAAATCAAAAACGCTTAGTATTTTTGCAATGCATTCAAGGGAGAGAGGCACCCACAAAGCCCGCCCCTGTTGCTCTGATTTAGGAAATAGTTTTTTCATCTCTATATAAGTTCTGTGAAGCTGCGGCACGTTGTGAAATGGGCCGCAGCTATTCTTTTGCGCTTTTCTTGGTGGGCTCAGACGGGTCGGACCAGTCGGACTAGTCTGAGAAACAGCTTTCTTGAAAAGACCTCCGACCAGTCGGACCAGTCGGACCAGTCCGAGCCCACCAAAAAGAGAACCTCCGACCAGTCGGGACTGGTCGGAGGTTGAGGAGATGGAAGAAGCTATTTCTTAGAACGAATATCCAAAACCTAAATAGGGAAGGATGAGGAAGCCATCCACGGAGTGGTCGCCACCAAAACCGAAGGTGGGAGAAATTCCCACGCGCATGGAGAAACCACGGATGGGCTGCAAGCGATAGCCTATCGTGCCGAAGAAATAATAGGCCAAGAAAGTTTCATGAGTATTACCAGGGACAACATAACCTGGACCTGTAGGTCCCATATAACCGTCTTCGAGATATTCAACTTTTCCAAAGATGAGCGCCACGGTCATACCGCCGCCCAACTCAAATTTACTTTTTTTCTTGCCGAAGAGGTAGTTGAACTCAGGAGAGAGCGAAAGCAGGTGGAACGACTCCTTTTCGCCAAACCAATCATTGGAGCCGGAATAAGCCCAGCCCAATCCGCCGCCAAAACCCCAACCGCGGTTGCCTTTGAGGCGCGTGTCGAAATGGGCACTCACCCAACCGAATGGGCCAAGTATCGTACCCGTCACGTTCTTCACGGGTTCCAATTCCAAAGAGGGTTGTAGGACTTTCAGGTCCGTTGCCGCAACCTCCGTGTGGGAGGTATCGGGGGCTACCATTGCCGCGTCTTTCGCTTGGAGAGACAAGGCCGCGCAAGCCATAAAGCTTGCCAGAATCCATGTTTTCATAACAGAACTTATTATTAATGTAAAAATATTCTTCTTTCGTTCTTTCCTCCGCGCTGCAAGACGCTGAACAGCTACGGGGCAGGTCTTCGTCAGCACTTCGGCGGGACTGTTTCGCTCGCTAAGGCCCTACGGGGACAGGTCATTCCTCCCCCACCACGCCTCGATACATCTGCATCATCTGCTCGGCAAGGCGGGTTGGCGCAAAGGTCTCGAGGGCCCACTGCCTACTGTCGCGGCCTCGCTGTTGGCGCGCCTCGTCGTCGGCAAGGAGGGTGCGGATGGCGTGAGCAATGCTCTCTGGGTCGTTCGGGTTTACCAGCAGCGAGTGAGGGCCTCCAGCTTCGGGCAGGCACGACACGTTGGAGGTCACCACAGGCGTACCACAGAGTTGCGCCTCCACCACGGGCAGTCCGAAGCCTTCGTTGAAGGAAGGGAAGACAAACGCCGTGGCGCACTCATAGAGGTAGCGCAGCAGGCGATTGTCGTAAATATCGGTGAAAAGGAAGAACTTACGGCTCAGCTTATAGCGGCACACATAGGAATGGACCTCTTCGAGGTATTCTCGTCCGTTGCCCACGACCACCAGTGGCAGTTGCTCGCCAGCAGGGATGGCTTCGAGAGCGCGAACGATGCCCATGAGGTTTTTCCTACGGTTCACCGAACCCACATAGAGGAGGTAGTCCGTAGGCAGCTGCGGGAGGTACTGTTTCAGTTTCCGATGCGCCAGTTCTTTATTGAGTTCCGCATAGAAGAGTTGTTGTGCAGGCTGATAAATGACCTCCACTTTCTCTTCCTTCACGTTGTAGAATTTGCATACATCGCGTTTCGTAGCTTCCGAAATGGCCACGATGCGTTGTGCCTCGCGGCAAGCATAGCGCGCCTTGAAGTCGTAGATGGCGCGGTCCCAGCGGTGGTACATCGCAGGAAAGGTGCGCCAAGCCACGTCGTGCATCGTCACCACTGCCGGAATTCGAGCAGCCCCCAAACCCATTGGTAGCTCATGACTAAGGCCGTGGTAAAGATCAGCCTGGTCTTTCTTCAGCTCTTTGGCCAAACCATAGCCGCGCCAAAGCGAACCGCGCACAAGTCCCTCGGGCATGCGTATGCGGCAATGTTCTTTGTGGCGATAAGGCTTCACCACGTTGGCATCCGAAATCTTAGGGGTGTAGAGCAGGTATGTGTTATCCGGAAAACGAGCCGTGAGCATATCTATCAGTGTCCTACTGTAGTTGCCCAGGCCTGTAAAGTTATTAAAAAGGCGTTTAGCGTCGTAAGCAATCTGCATAGTTGTGAGTGTAAAAAAGAAAGGGAAAAACTCGCAGCCTCGCTGTATCAACAAAAGGCATGCATAACCCAAAAAGAGTAAAGACGAGTTACCTTTCTTCACTGCAAAATTAAATCAGATTATGATTTCTCCCAAATTATTTTGGTTCTTTTCACGCTCTTCTTTATTTTTGCCAGAAAGGGAAAAGCGCAGCGGCGAAGCTCAACCTGCGTGTGCACGACAACGTACCCACCGATTTTCGCCCGTGGCTGCCACCCGTCTTCGCTCTTTGTCGGGACTTGGCGCACCTTTTTTTCATCTTCAACTCTGCTCAATGAAACTACTCATCAATCCGAAATACGAACGGGTACGTCCCTTCCTCGAACACATCGACGCCTACTTTGCCGAGGGCCGAAGCCTGCGCGAGAGTCGCAACTCCCTGCGCGTGTGTCAGTGGGAGGATTTGGAGCTCAACGTGAAGCGGTTTCGCCAGCCCAGTTTTTTTCAGCGCCTGGTCTACACCTTCTTGCGCCGTCCCAAAGGCTTACGCGCCTATGAGAATCCGTTTCGTATGCACGCGGCCGGAGTAGATAGTCCCGAACCGGTGGCCTATCTCGAACGAAGAAAAGGGGGATTGATAGCGGAGAGTTTTTTCGTCAGCGTGCAGTGTCCTTACACGCGTCGTTTCTATGAGTTTGCCACCGCGCCGCTCACTCCTGAGGTGCTGTTGGTGGCTCGCAGTTTTGCCCGCCTCACGGCGCGCCTTCACGAGGCGGGAATTCTTCATCTCGACTATTCGCCGGGCAACATTCTTTTTGAGGTTATCGATGGCGAGCCGCATTTCTCTCTTGTCGATACCAATCGTATGCGCTTCGGAAGCGTTTCTGTGGCCGAGGGTTGCCGCAATTTCGCCCGACTCTGGGGACAGCCCGCTTTCTTCGAGGCGATGGCCGATGCCTATGCTGAAGCGCGCCACGCCTGCCCTGCAGAATGCCGCCAGCTCATGCTTTCTGCCCGCCGAAAGTTCTGGAAGCGCTACATACGCCGCCATGGTGCGCCCTTCGAGATGGAGCTATTGGGCTAGGAGGCCTAGGATTCCTAGCAGCCCTAGGGGCCCTAGGGTTCCTAGGCCCCTAAACAATCTCTTTCGGCTTTTTTCCAGCAAAGATTTCATCTATTTTCGCCGCAATGATATTGGGCGAAATTTTCTGCATGCAACGGTAGTCGCCGAAGCGGCAAGGCTTATTGCCAAAGATGGAGCAGGGGCGGCACGACAGCTCCTGCTGCACGAGGTTTGCGCCCATTTGTCCCCAGCCCATAAAGCCCGCGTCGGGGTGCGTCTGTCCCCAAATCGACACCACGGGGCAGCCCACGAGTGAGGCCAGGTGCATATTGGCCGAATCCATCGAGATCATCGCATCGAGGCGGCCCATGAGCTGCAACTCCTGCCCCAAGCCGCGCAGCGTGTCGGAGACGAAGACGATGCGGGGGAAGCGGTCGTCCCATTCCTTGCGGATGGTGTCCATCTCGCGCGGCGTGCCAAAGACAAACAAGCGCGTGCTGGGGCGTTGCTCCAAGATGAGCGCCAACGCCTCAGCGAGTTTTCCGGTAGGGTAAATCTTCCCACGATGCGCCGCAAAGGGAGCCACGCCGAGGAGGTATTCGGTCTTTCCTCGCGGCCCTAAAAGCTCATCGATGAGGGGCGAAGCAGGCAGCGCGAGCCGCTGGAAGTTGAGCGTCACGTCCAGGCCCAAATGCGCCAGCACTTTGTTGTAACGCTCGAAGGAGGACGGCAACCGCTTGTGGGAGGTATGCGCCACGAGACGGCGTTTCTCCGCCCGTCCCTTGTCGATGTGCGCCACGCGGAGGCCGTGGAATTGCAATATGCGGCGAATCACGATGGTTCGCAACACGTTGTGGAAATCCGCCACAGCATCCACGCCGTGACGCTTCAGTTGCCGCGCCAGTCGCCACAGTCCGCGCAGCCCAACGTAGTCCTGCCGCAAATCCACGGGAAAGAAGTCCACATTCTGGGGTAGGCTCTCGAAGAGAGGCCCTACAAAGGGGCGCGACACCACGGTAATGCGGAGGTCGGGGTACTGCCTCGCCAGACAGTCGACAACTGGGACGGTCATGGCGATGTCGCCCAAGGCGGAGAATCGGAGGATGGCTATATGGCGCACAGAGGTCTTATTTTTTATACAGTACGGGGTTGGTTTCGGGATCGTTGTAGAGCTTCATCTGCTTGTAGAGCTTCATCACCTTGCGACCAGCAGCGAGGTCGTCGAGCAAGGCATCGAGCGCACCGCAGAGGTCACTCTTCTGTTCGAGCAACACGTTCAGTCGCTCTTCGGAACGCGCCTTGTGGTCGGCCGAAGCATCGGGTCGTTCGGCTTGTTCGCGCATGTGCCAGATTTTGAGGCTCAGGATGCTCAAGCGGTCCACCGCCCATGCCGGCGTTTCGGTGTTGATGGTAGCCGTGGGCAGCGGCTTCACCTCATGGAAGAGGGAGAGAAAATAACTGTCGATGAGTTCCACGAGGTCGGTGCGCTCCTGGTTGCTCTTATCGATGCGATGCTTGAGCGTCATCCCTTCCTGCGGGTCGATTTCCGGATCGCGGATGAGGTCCTCCATGTGCCATTGAGCGGCATCAATCCAGCATTTGCGATAGAGGTCGTACTCGATGGTTTGCGGCGTAAAGGGGTTGGGCACTGCCGCATCGATACTATCGGTTTTGTGATAATCGCGCACAACCTGTTCAAAGATAGGCCATGCTTTTTCGGTGAAAGTCATATAAATGCTTTGTTAGTATTTGCGCAAAGATACTGTTTTTCTTGGAAAATTAGGATTGTATGGCAGAAAGGAGTGGCCAAAAGCGCGGGAAAATGCCCGAAAACGAGCGTTTTCCCTTATTGTGTCAGCTGGCGCAATAAGGAAGCCAGCTGATAGCCTTATTGTATCGGCTGAGGCAATAAGGAAAAAGAAGGTCCAAGAGAATCTCGGACGGGTCGGACTGGTCGGACCAGTCTGAGAACCAGCTCCCTCAAGAGGACCTCCGACCAGTCAGACCAGTCAGACCAGTCCGAGAACCACCCCCCGCAAGAGGACCTCAGACCAGTCCGACCAGTCCGACCAGTCCGAGACCCACCCCCCGCAAGAGGACCTCAGACCAGTCCGACCAGTCCGACCAGTCCGAGACCCACCCCCCGCAAGAGGACCTCCGACCAGTCAGACCAGTCGGACCAGTCTGAACCCACCAAGAAAGGAATCAGCCATTTTCCCCAATTTCTTCCTATCTTTGCATACAAAGACCACAAACCATGTCGGAACTGAAAACTTTACGGCTCTTGCCAGAGCTGCGCGGGACGGTTGTGCTGCCAGCCTCGAAGAGCCTCTCCAACCGCCTGCTCACTATCAATGCGTGCTTGCCGCAGCCTGTCAGTCTGCACAACCTCAGTGAGGCCGACGACACCATTGTGATGCGCCGCGGACTCATGGGCTTTCGCTCCACCATCGACATCCACGGAGCGGGTACAGCCATGCGTTTCCTAACGGCCCTTTTCGCCACACGCCCCGGCGAGCGCGTGCTCACGGGGTCGGAGCGGATGCTGCAACGCCCCATCGGTGTGCTCGTCGATGCATTGCGACAGTTGGGGGCGGAGATGGAGTATGTCGGGGAAGAAGGCTTCCCGCCCCTGCGCATCAAAGGCGGCGAACTCGCGGGCGGCTCTCTGACGGTGGAGGCCAATATCTCATCGCAATACATCTCGGCGCTCCTCATGATTGCGCCCGTAATGCGCGAAGGGCTCTCCCTCACGCTCGCCAGCCACATCGCTTCGCGCCCCTACATCGAAATGACGCTGGCCTTGATGCGCGATTTCGGTGCCATTGCCCACTGGACGACGGAGAACGAAATCTTCGTAGCCCCCGGTGGCTATCAGCGTACGGCGGACTACACCGTGGAGGCCGACTGGAGTGCGGCGTCCTATTGGTACGAACTCCTCGCGCTCTCTCCCGATGCCGAAGCGCGCATCGTGTTACCACAATTGCAGCGCGAGAGCTTGCAGGGAGATGCGCGCACGCGTGAGTTCTTCGAACCCTTAGGAGTACACACGGCATTTACGGCCGAGGGCGTGGTGCTCACCAAGGGGGAGGCCACGGCAGGCCGCCTTGAACTGAACCTCAGCGCGCAGCCCGACCTGGCGCAAACGCTGGTGGTGACGTGCGCCATGCTGGGACGGCCGTTTTGCTTCAGCGGCTTGGAGAGTTTGCGCATCAAGGAAACCGACCGCCTCGCGGCGTTGCAACAGGAGTTGCGCAAACTGGGCTGTGAGGTAGTGGTGGAGGGCGACGCCGTGCTGCGTTGCGATGCGCCACAACCGGCAACCGTGGCTTCAGCACCCATTGCCACCTACGACGACCACCGCATGGCTTTGGCCTTTGCGCCTTGTGCTTATCGCTGCGAGGGACTGGTCATCGAGCACCCCGAAGTGGTGGCCAAATCTTATCCTTCTTTTTGGGACGACCTCAAAAATTTTGAACAACAATGAAATTTCTCATAGCATTTGCCATCGCTTCGCTCCTGATGGTATTCATCAATATCATCAACGCGCTGCGCCGAAAGCCGCGCACCACGGAGGAGAAAGTATCGGAATTCGGAACAACTGCCGCGCCTGCCCCTGCTGCCGATGTGCAGCAGCCGTCTGAACGCGAGGAACAGCCGCGCCCCATCTGCGGATTGGGCGGAATGTGCAACCTGGATTGCCGAGTGGAGGACTTGAAAGAAGAGCCCGACTACTACGACGATGAAGAACTCGACGACTACCGCGGTAAGGCCTCCGATGCCTACACTGCGGCCGAAGTGGAACAGTTTGAAGAAGTGCTCACCACGATGCGCCCCGAAGAGGTTCATGGTTGGCTGCGCTCGCTGCAACTGCGCGGTGTGGCACTGCCCGATGCCTTGAAAGACGAGGCCTATATGATTGTGAGCGAACAAGCCGAAAAACCATGATTCTCTCCTACACATTTTTCCAGCACGCCCTCTTAGGCGGATTTCTGGCGGCGATGCTCTGCGCCGTGATAGGGACGTATGTCGTCACGCGCCGCTTGGTGATTGCCGGGGGTGGCATGGCCCACGCGGGCTTGGGCGGAGTGGGCCTCGGAGCATGGTTGGGCATCAGTCCCTTGGTGGGAGCTGCGGCCTTCACCCTCTTCTCGGGTTTCTCCATCGACTTCCTGAGCCGTCGCAACATCCGCGAGGACAGCGCCATTGCCATGCTCTGGACTTTCGGTATGGCGGTGGGCATTCTCTTTGCCTATCTCACGCCGGGCTTTATGAATGATCTCTCGGCCTACCTCTTCGGCGACATCCTCTCCATCTCGCGCCTCGACCTCTACATCATCGGCGGACTCACCCTACTGACGTACGCGTTCTACCTGCTGCTCTCGCCGGCTATCATTACGGTGGCCTACGACCGCCAGTTTGCCGTGACGCAGGGACTACCCGTGCGCCTCATCGAGCGGGTCATGATTGCGCTCATCGCCCTGACCATCGTGGTTTGCCTGCGCATGGTGGGCATCGTCTTAGTCATCTCGCTGCTTTCCATTCCCCAGCAGTCGGCCGCGCTCTTCACGCATCGCTTCCGCAGCATGGTGTGGCTCTCGGCCTTGTTTGGTTTCGCCGGCATCGTGGGCGGACTGGTGGTGAGTTACTATCTCAACGTGCCCAGCGGAGCTTCGATCATCCTCATCTCGGTGGTGCTCTACTTCTTCTGCCGCATGATTCGGACAATAATACGCTAATTTTTGAGTTTATACAAGATAGACATTCTCATCCTCGTATATTGAAACGACTACTCCTATATATATGTGTGATTTTCTGCCTCGTGGCGTGCACCACGAAGCAGAACACGGCGGGCTCGCGCTTCTGGCAGGGCTTCACAGCAAAGTATAATACTTACTTCAACGGCCACGAGGCTTACAAAGAAGGGGTGGATGCGCAGATTTCGGGCAACGTGGACAACTACACGGAGATATTGCCGTTTTTCCCCGTTGGCAACGAGGCCACGCGCAATATCGGCAAAAGCCAGTTTGACCGCGCCATCACCAAATCGGAGAAAGCCATCCAGCTCCATAGTATCAAGGTGAAACCGGAAGTGAACCCGACGAAGAGCCGTAGCGAAAAGATGAAGCAGTTCCTCCGGCGCAAGGAGTTCAACCCTTTCCTCAAACACGCGTGGCTCCTGATGGGGCAGGCGCAGTTTCAGAAAGGCGATTTCTTAGGCGCGGCTTCCACCTTTTCCTATATCACGCGTCGCTATGCCGCCGAACCTCCCGTGGTGCAAGAGGCACGCACGTGGATGGCACGGTCGTATGCCGAACTGGGCTGGTTCTACGATGCGGAAGATGCTCTCGACAAGGTGCGCCGCGACTCTATTCCCGCGCGCCTCGGCGGAGAACTGGCGGCTACTCGGGCCGATCTCTTGCTGCGCCAAGAGCGTTTCGCCGATGCCTTGCCTTATCTCACAACAGCAGTAAGAAAAACACGCAACCGCAAGCTCCGCGCAAGGCTCTACTTCTTGCTCGGACAGGTGGAACAACAACTCGGACACCGCGCCGAAGCCTATCGCGCACTGGGAAAGTGTGTGCGCCTGTCACCTCCCTACCAACTCGAATTCAACGCCCGCATCCTCCAAACGGAAGTGTTTCCGGAGGCGGGCGGAGCACGCAAGATGACGGCACAACTGCGGGGTATGGCGCGCTCGGATAAGAATAAGGAGTATTTGGACCAAGTTTACTATGCTTTGGGTAATATCTTCCTCACACAGAACGATACCACTTCGGCCATTGCGGCTTATGAGCAAGGACGCACCAAAGCCACACGCAGCGGGGCGGAGAAAGGCGTGCTGCTCCTCCGCTTGGGACAGCTCTACTGGGAACGTGGGCGCTACGACAAGGCACAGACGTGCTACAACGAGGCGCTGGGCATGATAGACAACCGACGGAAGGACTACGTCGAGGTGACACGCCGCTCACGGGTGTTGGATAAACTCGTGCCCTATACATCGGCCATTCAGTTGCAGGACTCTCTCCAAGCTTTGTCGCTGATGAGCGAGAAGGATCGTAATGCTGCCATCGACCGCGTCATAGAAGCGCTCCGACAGCAGGAGAAAGCGGCCGAACGCGCCCGCCGCGACAGTGCGGCCGATGCGCGCGCTGATGAAAACGGTGAGGACGACGACAATCGGGGTATGCCCAACACGCCGCGCCGCCCACAAACGGCACAGCAGACGCAGGCGTGGTACTTCTACAACCCGATGCTGGTGCAGCAGGGTAAGGAGGATTTCCGCAAACATTGGGGCAACCGTAAGAACGAGGACAATTGGCGCCGCTCGAATAAGACGGTGGTGCAACTCAATACGAACGCGGGGGTGGACTATGCTGCGCTCGATAGCATCGAGGCGGCAAGGGAGAAAGCCGCAGGATCTGAAGAGGAGGGCAAGGACAGCATCGTTGCGCCGGCCGATGATCCGCATCAGCGGGACTACTATATGAAACAGATTCCTTTTACAAAGGAACAGAAAGAGGCTTCGAATCTCATCTTGATGGACGCGCTCTACAACGCAGGTCTCATCGAAAAAGACGACCTCGAGGACTTCCCGCTGGCGGCACGCACGTTGCAGCGCATCGTGAGGCAGTACCCCACGTTTGAGAAGCTCGAGGATGTCTACTACCAACTTTTCTTGCTCTATTCCCGCTGGGGACGCCCGAGCGAGGCCAATACCTATCGCAACTATCTGGCTGCGAAATATCCAGAAAGCCCGACAACGCGCCGCATTCTCGACCCTGATTATCTGCGCCTGGGACGTGACGGCAAGGCCATCGAAGATTCGCTCTACACGGCTACTTACATGGCCTACCGCAACCGTCAGACGGCGGAGGTGGAAAGGAATTTCGCTCTGTCGACGGAGAAATTCAGTGACGGCATCAATCGTCCGAAATTCATTCTGGTTCACGCGCTGTCACGCATCGGAAAGGCCGACAGTCGCGATGTGGCAAAAGAGCTGCGCGAACTGGTGACGCGCTATCCGCAAAGTGATGTCAGCGAAATGGCGGGAATGATTGTCAACGGCCTCGAAGCGGGTCGCCGACTGGGTAGTGGGGCTTATAATTTAGGTAGTCTGTGGGAGCGCCGAACGGCACAAACCGACACGCTGGCCTTGGGTGCGAAAGCAAAACAGAAGCTCTCGGCCGAACGCAACACGCCTTTCGTGGTACTCATTGCTTACGCGAAAGATTCCATCAAAGATAATCAACTGCTCTACGACCTTGCTCACTTCAATTTCACGGGTTTCTACGTGCGCAACTTTGACATCAGCAAGGTGGAGGAGTTTGGCGAAGTGGGTGCGGCTCCGGCCACAGCGGGCGGCAGCACCTCGACCACAAAACCTGCTGGAGCGAAGACGGACAAGACCGCACCGGCGCAAACGGCCACGAAGAAAGGCAGTCTGGTGGAGTTCCGCATCAGTGGGTTCAACAGCTATGACGAGGCCCATCAGTATGCGCAGGATATTTACCGCGATAAGCAGTTGCGCCCACAATTGAGGCGCGCAAAGATGTTCTTGATTTCACAGAAAAATCTCGAACTCATCCCCGCCGTTTATAGCTTCTCCGATTATCAACAGTTCTTCACTAAGTACTATGCGCCTATGAAACTCAACCCAGAGCTTCCGCTCGACTTGGAGAACGCGCCCGTTGTGCAGAAGTACGAGGACGTTCGGCCTACCATCTACCCCGTTGCAACGAAACCTACACGGACCGACAGCATCGACAAGGCAAAGGCGGACAGCATTGCCAAGGCGAACAAAGCAGCGCAGGACTTGCTGAACAAACAGCAGAACAAGCAGCTCGACAAGGACGAATACTATCTGCCCGAACAGCCCTCACAACCGCGCCGACAGACCGACACGGAGGGAACGGAGGTGCCCATCGAGCCGAAGAAACAAAAGACAACGGAAAAGAAACAAGAGACGGAAGTGCCCGTAGAACCGACGAAGCCGGCGAAGACCGACACTGTGCCGGAGAAGAAGCAGAACGCGCCCGAAAAGAAACAGGAGACGCCGCAGAAGAAACAGGATGTGCCGCAGAAGAAGGAGAATCCGCTCGTGCCGAAGAAGCAGGAGAAGAAAGAGGACTTCCCCGACGATTCGTACCCCATGACCGATGAGGAACGAAAAGAAGCGGAGAAGCAGCAGAAAAAGCAACCCGTCCGACAAACTGAAAAGACGACGCAAACAACGCCTGAACGCAAAAAGCAGGACACGCCCGTTGAGGACTCCGAAGGTGGCTGGTATCCTGTGAAATGACGAGCAAAGCGGTGGGTACTATAAGGGTATCCGTGAACACAATAAGGACGCTCTTGGACAAGATAAGGAAACACCCAAAAAGGATAAGGGAATCCGTGGACGGAATAAGGGAATCCCAGAGAAGGCTCAGCCTTTTCTTGAGAATGATAAGCAAAGAGAGAGAGGGCCTCAACAGCCTTCTCTCTTTCTTTTTTGCTCCGAAGGGGCAGATAAGGCGGTGTCTCCTCTCCGCCCGTTGGTTCTCGGACAGGTGCAAGAAAACTCATCCACTCAAAAGTTGGGGCAGAAAAAAGGTTCTCGAAATAGTCCAACAAGTATGACTAATTCGAGAACCTCATAAGAGCTTGCTCACCCCTCTCCGGCATGGGAGAGAAGGAAAGCCTCTTAAATATCTTCTATGCTATAAATCTGATACGTTATCTCATAACCTTTTAACTGTTCGAGGAGCGGCTCGGCCAGTATCTTGAGCTTGTCGAGGTCGGCCTCAACGGTGTCGGTCAACACATTGGCGAAGATACATTGCATCGTGTCGGAGCGCGTAGCTATGATATCGATGCGGCTCTCTTCGGCATTGTCCCACCATCCTCCGATAGTCCACGCCTCGTCCGCCTCTTGGAGCTTCTGTGCGAAATACTTACGCATACTTTGCTGCTTCAGCACCTCGTAGTCGTTGAGCACCAGTTGCTGAAGCCCTTCATAATCGTGCTGATAGATGTAGCGGTCGTTGTGGTAGATATAACGGAACCAGAAGCGGAGGAAGTTGTCATTGATGGAATAGCGCACGTTCTTGCTGCCCTGTTTGGAGAAGAGCGGCGTTTGTCGCGTGATGAGGTGGAAGTCTCCCTCCATCCGAGTAAGATAGCCGCCTATTTCTTTGTCGAGCGTGGCTTCGATGGCGGAGCGCGCCGTAATGTCCTTGGCGATGCAGGCCAAGATGGAGAAATAGAAAGTGTACTCCTTGCCCACGCCGTCTAAGAGGATGTTTCGGCCCTCCGTGATGTAGGGAGAACCCAGGCGGAGGATATGCTTGAGGATGTCCTCACAAGTGAACGCTCCAGCACGGATAAGTCCGTGGAGATAACGGGGAACGCCCCCTGTGAAGGTGTAAGCGGCGAGCAGGTCCTCCGGCGTGGCGTCGGGCTTTGCTGCCGTGATGAGTTGGCGAATCATGGCCGTGGAATAAGGCTTGATGTCGAGCCAGAGGTCGTGCCTATCTTTCAGCGGAGCTTGCTTAGCGTGGAACACCTTATCGATCAGTGCCGAGTCGGAACCCACGAGCAACAAACAGAGGTGGCTGCGCTCGCGGTTACGGTCCCAAATGGTTTGCACTTCCCCATAGACTTTCGGGTTGATAACATAGAACTCCTGAAATTCGTCTATGATAATGTTGAAGTAAAGCTCTTGGGATTTGACGATAATAAATTTGAAGAGGCTTCGGAAGTCGATAAATTCCTCGTCGATACGGAGGTTGAGCACTCTCCGCATTTCATCTAAGAAATCGCGGCAGAGAAGCGGCTCGGCCTTGCGCGAAACGGGGAAGTAGAGAGTGGGGTTGCCTTCTCGCGTAGCTTCCAGGACGAGTTGCGTCTTCCCAACGCCGGGGCGGCCTGTGATGACGGCCATCTTGGCACTGCTCTTGGTGTCGGCCTCTATCTTGCGAATGGCTTCAAGCTCCTTGTCTCTTTCGTAAAACGTCATGTTCGATAGTCTTTATAGTGCAAAATCGCGTAGATTTAACGCAGATTTCAGAACTAAAGGTTTGTTAATGGCAAAAGTAAAGAATAAAAACGGTTTATACAATTATTTCCCGCGCCTTTTCTTGTTGTTTCTTAACAAAGTGTATAATACGGAACAAGTCCGTCTGGCAAAATGCTGCCAGCAACGGACTTATTCTTCTGTGTCATTATTGGTGATTTCGAAGGGAACATCGTCGGGATTGAAGAGATTGGGGCCTTCGCCTTTCTCTGTCTCGGCGGCTTCGCCTTCTGCCTCGGAAGCCTCAGCGGGAGGCTCGGGGAAACGCGTGGGTTCGAGTTCCTCAACGCTTTCTATGGTGCAGGTGGTGACGCGCTTACCTTTGGCCTTGAAGCCCTTAACGGCAACAAATTCTTCCGCATCGATTTCGATGGGGTCGCGGTAGGCATCGGGGCCGCCGAGCGTCACGCGGATGCGCGGATAAGGCACATCGGTCAGGATTTCCAACTTCGTTTTGGGATTGTCGCCGGTGAAACTCCAGTGGCGGCCACCGCTGGGCGACTCGAACAGGAAGCGTTTCACATAGAGATACCCATTCTGGTCGGCATCGTAGAGCACGGCGGTCCACGCCTTTGAGTCGACAAATTTTTCGACCTTCATAATGTCGCCTTCGTAGTGGTTGTTGAGGTCGAAGTTGGTGGTGTAGAACTCGCCATTGCGGAGAATCACGAGGATTTGCTCTCCTGTGTGGAACTCGCCCAGATACTGTCCGCGTTCGTCGAAGTTGAGGCGGTTGACATCGTGGTCGAACCACACCTTACGTCCGCCCAAGGTGGAAACGCCATGGGCCTTGAGCGTGATGCGATGGACATCGAGGCGCGTGAGCAGATTGCCGCGACTGCCACGTCCTTTCACCATGAGTTCGGAGAAGTCCTGTTCGATGAACTGGCGGCGCAATTTCGGGTTGGGCTTGAGCGTCACCTTGATTTGTTCGGCCTCGCCGTTGGGATTGGCCGTGAAATAGGCGATGCGACTACCGGGTTTGCCCTGCGTCACATCGTATTCGCGGTCGTGCATGATGCTGGTCACGTTGAAACGCTTCATATAGAACGCTGAAGCCTTTCCGTCGCGATAGACCACGTTGTAAATCGTGCGCTTGTCGTTCTTTTTGAACACCGCAATATGGATGATTTCCGCCTTTCGCTTCTCGGCTTTGGAACGTTCCGTCTCGCCGATGAAAACTTTATCGGCCACGCGCGTCACCTTATAAGTTCCGTCGCGATAGAAGATAATGACGTCGTCCAGGTCGGAGCAGTTCTCCACAAACTCGTCCTTCTTCAAACTCGTCCCCATAAAGCCTTCGGCACGATTGACATACAGTTTCTGATTGGCCTCAGCCACCTTGGTGGCCACAATCGTATCGAAGGAGCGAATCTCCGTCAGGCGCGGATGTTCGGCAGCATATTTGTCGTAGATGATCTTAAACCAGTTGGCCGTCACCTCCGTCATATTCTTCAAGTCGTGCTCTATGCGCTCTATCTCGGCCTTGATGCGGGCTATCAGCTCCTCGGCTTTCTCCTTGTTGAAGCGCAGAATGCGCGCCATCTTGATTTCGAGTAGGCGCAGATAGTCCTCACGCGTGATTTCGCGGTAGAAGCTGGCTTTGTAGGGCTCGAAACGCTTGTTCAGATGGGCCGTAACGGCGTCGAGGTCCTTCGCGTTTTCAAAGTCCTTGTCCTTATACATTCGTTCCTCAATGAAAATCTTCTCCAGACTGGCGAAGTGGAGACTTTCGAGGAGTTCGTCGCGGCGTATCTCGAGTTCGCGGCGCAGCAACTCTTTGGTGGAATCGACGTTGTGGCGCAAAACATCGCTCACGGTAAGGAACTCCGGTTTGTTGTCGCGGATGACGACGCAGTTGGGGGAGATGCTCACCTCGCAGTCCGTGAAAGCGTAGAGCGCATCAATGGTTTTGTCCGAAGAAGTGCCCGGCGTGAGGTGTACGAGAATCTCGACCTTCGCTGCCGTATTGTCGTCCACTTTTCGGATTTTTATTTTTCCCTTTTCGTTGGCGCGGAGGATGGAGTCGATAACGCTGCCCGTGGTCGTGCCAAAGGGAATCTCACTGATAACCAGCGTTTTGTTGTCGAGCTTCGAGATGGTGGCACGCACCTTCACCGAACCGCCACGCAGACCGTCCTTGTAGTTGCTCACATCAATGCTACCGCCCGTCAGGAAGTCGGGGAAGAGCTGGAAGTCCTCGCCGTGGAGATATTTGATGGCCGCCTGGCAAATCTCGCCAAAGTTGTGGGGCAGAATCTTAGCACTCAGTCCGACGGCGATGCCCTCTGCGCCTTGCGCCAAGAGGAGGGGATACTTCACAGGTAGTGCCACAGGCTCTTTCGCACGTCCGTCGTAGGAGAGTTTCCACTCCGTAGTTTTCGGATTGAAAAGGATGTCGAGGGCAAGCTTCGAGAGGCGCGCCTCGATGTATCGCGGAGCCGCAGCCGAGTCGCCCGTAAGGATATTTCCCCAGTTGCCCTGCGTGTCGATGAGCAGTTCTTTCTGACCGAGCTGTACGAGTGCTCCCCCGATGGACTGATCTCCGTGGGGATGGAAGTGCATCGTGTCGCCCACAAGTCCCGCCACCTTGTTATAGCGTCCATCGTCGGCACGCTTCATCGCATGAAGGATGCGCCGCTGAACGGGCTTCAAACCATCGGCAAGGTGAGGCACAGCGCGCTCCAGAATCACGTAAGAAGCATAATCAAGAAACCAGGTCTGGTACATTCCCGTAAGCTGGTGTTTCCTTGCTTCGTCCTGCAAGTTCGTTGGCTGATAGGAGGAGTGCTCCTCCGGCTGTAAGTCTTTATCTTTTGTTTCGTCGGACATGAACGTAAAATCAATCTGTTTTCACGGTCTATTGCGCGGTTTTCGGTCACAATAAGCCAATTATTATGCAAAAATACAAAATTTTCGCCCTTACTCTCGTTCATTTCCCGAAAAAAACCTATCTTCGCGCCGCAATGTGGTTAGGAAGGCTTGGGTTGCACTGTAGTTTCCATATCTGTCCTCCCCTTCTCTCCTATCGCACATTCCGCGCCTGTGGCGAAATTGGTAGACGCGCCAGACTTAGGATCTGGTGGTTTATGCCGTGTAGGTTCGAGTCCTATCAGGCGCACCACAACCCTCCCCCGACTGCTTCCCAGAAGCCGTCGGGGATTTTTTATGTCTAGAAGAGCCCCAGAGAGCCCCCTCCACCTCCCCCATGAGGGGGAGGGCTCAGCTTTGGTTCTCGGACGAGTCCGACTGGTCAGACTTGTCGGAGAACCAAAGCTGAGAAATCAGAAATCCAATAAGTCATCAAAGAATCCTGCGATAAGTGGCAGCCGAGCACTCCCCCCTCATGGGGGAGGTGGAGGAGGCTTTCTGGAGGGAGGCTTTTCCTCTCTTCTTTCCTTATTGCCTCAGCTGACGCAATAAGGAAGCCAGCCGACACAATAAGGATATTTTCAGCACTGCAAAACCTATTGATTTTCAGCGAAGAGAGAGAGACTTTCGCACAACTCAAGAGTGAAAAAAAGAAGAGGTTATAACTTTCAATAAAGTGAAGATAAAGCCGTAAAACATACCATAACTTTCACTTTAATGATAGTTACGAAGAATCAAAATTACACCTATATCTTTGCACCCTATACGAATTCATCCGCTTGTTTAAGCCCGATTTAGAAAAGTGCTAAATACGCTATAATTTCAAAAGAAAAGAGACCAGCTCTCCTTGAGCCTTTCATCCTCTCCTAACAGCCATGGTGCAGCGACGGGAAAAGAAAAAAACTCGGACCTCCCGTCCGAGTTGATGGATGGGGGAAAATGTGGCGCACCTCTATGATTTGGCGCGCTCGAAATATTTCTGACATTCCGCTTCATCGGCTCCGCGCGCGGCGGCATAGGCACGGATGAGGGCGCTATTGAACGCTTCGTCGGCTTGGAGGGCAGCCAAACTCTTGCAGCCTTTTTCTACGCTCACTTTGCGACCACATTTCATGTTGCCAGTGTCGAGTATCGAGAAGCGGTAGCGGCCGTCGATGCGGTCGAAAAGGATGTTGTCCGCACGGCAAGCTATGGGGAGGAAACCTTCCTCATGTAGGCGCGCAGCGTAGCGGGCAAAACTTTCGAGCAGTTCGGCGCGCTCCGAAAGGGGCATACCGAAGGCTTCGTGCAGAGAATGGCGATAGTTGGAAAAAACGCCTACAAAATACATATTCTGGTCCATCAAATTACGACGATAAGCCACATAGGCCACAGGCTCTTGGGTGGCGAAACCGCGCTCTCGGAGCTGTGCAGCGCAATTGTAGGAGTGTTGGCCCTTCGAGGCCTTGTAGATGCGCACCGCCAAGCGATTGCGCCAGGAGGTTCGGTCGTAGTGTTTCACACAAAGCGTGAGTCCGTCAACATCCAGCAGGCGGATGCCATTATTTACCATTGGGAGTGTGCGACCAGTATCTTCAAAATGGTCAGCAATATTTACTAAATAATCGCGTAAGCGTTCGTATTTTGGGTTAATAATGAGGGTCACAAGTATATTTGTTTTCTTCGTTATCAAGATGATTAGGTGTTCAAAGATACTAAAAACTTTCTATGCTACAACCTTTTTAGGCGTTTCCTTTCCTCTGAAACAGAAGATTATACCATTTTGCTTGGTTGAAACACGGTATTTTCGTATTTTCGCACCATAATACAGAAAAAGATTCCCTTATGATGGACATTATTTTTCAGACCTTTTCACAATTCAGCATTGAGCAAACTGCTGGAGCATTCATCGTGTTGATGGCTATCATTGACGTGTTGGGTTCTACGCCCATATTCCTCAACCTGCAAGCCAAAGGCCGTCCTATCAATGCCTTCAAGGCTGCGGCCATTAGTTTGGTATTGCTCGTGGCTTTCTTCTATGCCGGCGATGCCGTGCTGCAACTCTTCCACGTCGACATCCAGTCGTTTGCCGTGGCGGGTGCGCTCATCATCTTCATCATGGCTTTGGAAATGCTCCTCGACGTTGAGATTTTCAAATATGGCGGACCCACGAAGGAGGCCACCCTTATTCCAGTGGTGTTCCCGCTTATTGCCGGCCCGGGCGCATTCACTACGCTGATTTCGCTGAAGGCTGAGTTCGCACAAATCAATATCTTGTCAGCACTCGCCCTCAACATGGTGCTGGTTTACATCATCATCGCGGGCGCGAGCTGGGTGGAAGAACACGTTAGCAAGACATTCATCTACATCCTGCGTAAGTTCTTCGGCGTGATTCTGCTGGCCATCTCGGTGCGTCTCTTCACTTCCAACGTGCTGCCGCTGATCGATAGTTTGAGCAAATAAGGCTGCACGCCAACGGCGCTAAGGCGCAAAACGAACCGCGAGGGACGAGGTTAGACATCTGTGCTACCTCGTCCCTCGCTTTTATACGAAAGGCTGGTTTCCCAATGTGAGAAACCAGCCTTATTCTTGAATGTTCCTTTCGGACAATTGTCTGTTTAATATTAAACCTACAAGATCAAATCAACGTATTATTCCGAGACAGGACGGACAGAAAGTCCGTAACCATTTCTGATCTTTTCATACTTTGGATACACGCCCCAATTGTTAATGAACAAGCAGTTAGTTCCCTTCGAATCTTGCGAAATGGCAGAACGATAAAAACCGTAATTAACACTACCATTCAGATAGCCGTCATGATGACGCCAACCCAAAGCAGGGAAATAGATCGTAGTAGTTGAACCGTTTCCCGTTTTGAAATGCCAACCCTGGTCGTAATTTCCCACCACGTTAAGCTCTTTCTTATCACTTTCGACATTATTCCCTGTAGTGGTAAAACCAGAAAAGGCATTGCTGGCAGGCATCTTGAAGCCAGCGGGACAGGGGTCGTAGACGGTCTTCACCACACCATTGTCATGGAAGCCTGTCTCAGTGTTATCCATCGACCAGAGGTTTACCTTCCAGAAATTATCAAACCAAACGTACTCATAGAATATCTCGGGGTGTTGAATGCCGTTTTGAATGCTCATTTTCTGCCCACCTTTGGGCTCAAATGTACCGTCGATGATAGCTTTCTTTCCTGGAAAAGCATCCTTACGTCCAAACTGATAGAAGGTAGAAGACATTTGTTTTATTTCGCCAGGGGTCTGCGTGATGTCGATATAAGCAAACTGTTTCTCACCATCGTTGGCGACAGTCTGTTCCACCTTCACGCGAGCCATGCGAGGCTGGTCGAAGGGAGACGCATCCCATCTCATATAGGCAAAACCAAGCGGAAGTTTGGTGAAGTTATAGGTAACGCCCGCTTTATTAACTACAGGAATCGTGTTGAGGGCATCATTCTGGGCGAACCACAAGTGCCACGACCATACAACCGTTCCGCCTTTCGTGACAGCAATGACGGCGTTACCGTTCTTAATCTTGTCCTGCGGCACATGGAACTGTACAAACTTTTTGTCGGCAGAAAGAGAAAGACTACTTGCTTCTACAATGCCGCTTTGGTCTGTCCAAACAATCTTTGCTCCATCGGGCACATTCGCGCCTCCATTGCTCTGCGTAATCCAAGGATCAGTAATATTCTTACCTGCATGATCCTTGAAGTTTTTCAAGACATCAGAGCCTGACACAGTGGTTTTATAGGAATGTTCATTAGTAGCACCGCCCGTGATAGCGTTACCATAAACCAACGGAATGCGGTAGTAGCCCGGAGCAGAGATGAGGTAAGAGTTGGCAGTGTTCTCAACGGAGGCTGCACCCGTGGCGTTGGAGAGGTTGTAGTAGTTGCCGGCAGCGCCCTTTGGTGTGGCATCTTGCAACACCTTGTTGTATTTATTGAGGCGGTTATCGATGGCCGTAGTGATAGTTGCAACGCCACTTTCGCCAGATGTACCTCCGTCGCCCTCCTCTTTGCTCAACTGGGTGAGCCAGGCAGGTTTGCTTGTGCCGAGAGATGTCCAAGTATTACCGCCGTCGGTGCTTTCCTCATACCCTACTACCTTCCATTTCACAGGCTGCTGAGTGTGAGTATTAAAATCTATGCGACAGCTCTGCACCGTATAGCTGGCTGCCTCTGTAGCTGTATAGTCCACCACAGGGGGATTGGTCACGGAAAGCCAGTATGTCCACGTGGACTTCTTCTGCGACAAGGCGTAAGTCTTCGTTGTGCCGGGCTTCCATGTGCCGGAGAGGTTGGCAGTGATAGCAGGTGTAGTGCTGTTGTCAAAGTAGATCTTTACACTCACGCCTGCAAGCGATTGCGGAATCATGTAGAAAGTGAAATTATCGCCATTATTGCCCATGATGATTTGGTTAACGGCTTGCGAAGTGCTCACATTGAGCGTACCGTCGCCACCAAGGGTGAACGTGGCGGGAGTGCTGAGATTGCTCCACGCAGCCCCCGTGCCGTCGGCTTTCGAGGAGAGCGTGTAGCGTCCCTTGCTCTGCGCGTTGATGATCTCCACTTTCGTTATTTTCTTGTTCCATGAAAGATTCTGCCCCACTTTGAAGCGCACTGCCGTCAGTGCGTGATGGAAATCGAGGTTCGTTGTCGGAGCCACGTAGCGAGTGGCATACTGCACTTCGCCAGAGCAGGCCGTCATGAGGTCTTTCTGATTGACCACCTTCGGCTCTACTTCGAAATCAACATAAGGTGTAGATGTATAGCTCTCGGGAGACAGCTGCAATTTGTTATAGCTGGAAGTCACTAAAGGATAAACAGCATAAAATTTTCCATAGGGCTGTTCCCACGACCACAGAATCTCATTGACGAGCGTACCGTCGGGATTTGTGTCCTTGTTGTAGAACCATGGTGTGGGGCTGAGGGTAGAAGTCGTTCCACGGTAGCCGATGGAGGAAAAATGGTCTGCAGCGGAGAAAATCTCAACAACATTCGCACGAGGGGCGATGCGGGAACGGTGTGCTGTTCCGGCTTCCGTGCTCGTCCCCGCCTTGCGCGGCATGCTTTCTATACCGGCCGTAGTGATTTCTATGAGGCAGGTGTTGCCGTCACCGCCCTGCACATCGAGCTTTTGCGAAATGAGATCTTCAGGAGTGAGGTTCAAGGGCGCAATCTGTTCTGCAAAAGCAGCACGGCTCAACGGACTGCCGGGCAGAGCACGAGCAGCAACTGATCGGTGCGCGCCGTTCTGCGCATTAGAGACAATATAAGAAACCGTTGCGCCACGGTCGCCCTGATTGGTTGCATCATCGAGGTCGTTGTCGGAGCAAGAGCCGAGAGTCATCCCCATAATACAGAGAAAAGCAAACGCCGCCTGATGCACCAAATGCTTATGGATTTGTTTGATATTCATATTGCTTGATTTTACTGTCGTATTACTCTTCGTTTTTCATTCCCACAAATTATTCTCAGAGAACTTCCGCGTTCCCGTAAGATCTGTGTCTTCATCGTCCTCTTCAGGAGGCGTGATGGTTACACTTCCGCTGCCTCCGCCACCAGGCTTTACGGCAGGACTAGAAGCCAAGAACGTAGTTTCGTCACAAAAAGCCACGACTGTGCTTACAGGTTTGACATACATTTTCTTCATATATTCGCATTTTTCCATCGTTCCTCTTCTTTATGTATCTAATACTATTTTGTGAAATTAAATACAAAAAAACACGGATAAAAGACAGACTTATTATGACAACAAGTCTGATACACAATCGCTGTTCTGTGTCTCTTCTTTCTATTATTTCTGATTCAATTCACAAGTTTTTAGGATAGTTTTAATCAATTCCAACCGCAAATATATACACATATATATGCAAACAAAATTTTTTTCAACAAAAATACATCAAATTACTAAAAAAAACAGACAATTTGTCTAAAACACGTTTTACATTTAGTAAGATGCTTTCCTTGCTTCGCGGATGCGCTGGCGGGCTGTTTCGATGATGGTGTCGATGCTGCGGGCGTAGTCGGCGGAGGAAATGTCGACTTTCACGTCGGGGTCGATGCCCATCTCGGTCATGCGCATCTCACTGTCGTACATGGGGCTGGCGGAGAAGCGGAGGGTCCAGCCGTTGGGGAGTTCGCTGGTGAACGGCAGGCCTGCGCCGCCGCCCGTGCGGTCGCCAATGACGGTGACGCGCGGCAAACCTTTGAGGAACATTACGAAACTGTTGGCGGCACTAAAGGTGCGGCGATTTGTGAGGATGCAAACGGGCTTTTGCCAGCGCAAGCCCTTGAACGGCTCTATGCGGATGGCCTCCATGGGGGAGAAATCGTCGTGGCGCGGGCCTCGCTTGTGCTGCATATAGGCGCGCGTGGTGGGTTCGTTGATGAAGAGCGAGGCCAGTTGCTCCGCACTGGTGAGCAGGCCGCCGCCGTTGCTCCGCACATCCACAATCAGGCCATCGCACATGGCTAGGGCGCGCATCATTTCTTGCAGGTTGCCACTACCCAGAGGCGAGGCGAAGGAGGCGCAACGGATGTAGCCCACATTGTCCGAAAGCACACGGTAGCGAAGTCCGCTACCCACGCGAAAATCTTCGCTGCGCCCGAGATAACGACGCGCGAGCGAGTCGGAGAAGTTCATCGGAAAATCGTCGAACCAAGCGCCGTAGCGTGCCACATCGTGGGCGGCACTGAGATTCACGTGGCCGTCGCGAAGCTCTGCCGTCATTCGGCGCAGAACCTCGAAAAGCTGTTCGCTCCGCATATTGTCCGTAACGCCCTGACGGTAGCGGTCGCGCACAGCTGCCCAGTCCAAACCGTATTCCTTATTCTTATAATCGAAAAAACAATAGTGTTCGTCAATAAGTTTCCAGCACGTCTCGAAGTTGCCCGTGGGCGTGTTGTTAGCCATGTCCTCCGTGATGCAAGACGAAAGTAAGCCAGCGAGGAGCGAAAGAAAAAAGAGGGAAAGTGTTCTCATCGTAAGAGTTTATTTCAGTAGTCGCAATCGACGCGTGTAGCCAATGACGAATTGGTTCTGCCAGTGGTGGGTTTTGATATGGTTGAAACGACTCTGCCGCACATCGGCCCCATAGCCCAGCGTGAGGCGCGAGCGGCCCAACGGGAGGGAGAGCGTGGCGAGAAAATGGAGCGAGGGCGCATTGCCCACATGAGAAACCACACAATTATGGTCGCGATGACCAAGACCGAACAACTCATAGTAGGACTGCCCATAGGCGGGCGAGAAAGCCAGTCCGGCGAGGGGCACTGCCACTTCGGCACGCGCCTGCCATTGCTGCCGCCCCACGTGGAAGTCATATTCCGCCAGCCCTGCTGCTGCCACATCCATGAAGAGCCTACCCTGCGCCGGATTGTTCCCATTTCGCGTGTTGTAGGTAACGCCTGTTCCGACCTCGACCAGCGGACCGAAAGCCAGGCGGAAGGGGCGTTGAGCAGACCTTTTATTCCACATCCACCCCACTCCCATTCGCAGGTTGGCATCCCATTCGCGGCCGTCGCCCGACTGCCCGGTGAGATGAGCCGCATCGGCCCTGTAGTGCGCCACCACCGTCACGCGGCCGCGCCCCCAGTGGGCTGTGCGCTCCGTGCGATGGCTAACGAAAAATCCCGCCCCGATATAGTCCTGCGGACTCAGATAAGTGTCGAGCACATGGGTGCGCCCAACGCCGAAGAGCCAGCTGTGGTCAACGGCTCGCAGCGTATCGGCCCGCTGTGCCGACAAAGGCAGGGCGGAAAGTAAGAAAATGAGGGATAGAAAGTGTTTCATAACAGGTTGTAGGCAAAAGAAAATGAATAGGATAATGCGCGCCGTGATTTTCCTTATTGCGTCAGCTGGCATCCTTATTGCGCCAGCTGATAGCCTTATTGTGTCAGCTGACAGCCTTATTGTATCTCAGGACTGGTCGGATGAGTCGGACCAGTCTGAGAAAAATCTGACTCGTCCGATCAGTCGGACCAGTCCGACCAGTCTGAAAAATGTCCGATTAGTCCGAGAAAAAATCGCTCTCAATTAGTTCTCCTCTTCCTCCTTCTCCATCTCGTCAACACTCTTCATGATCTTTTCTCGAATATCAGTCTTCTTCAAACCGTTATAAATGAGATAGGCCAAGAAGAGAGCGGCGAGGCCGAAAAGGACATAACCGAGTTCGTGGCTATAACGCATGGCCAATTTCACCACCTGCTCTTTGGTTTGAACACCTGGGATGCGCGAAATGAAATAGCCAATGAGTGCCAAGACAGTGTTCCATGCGCCAGCGCCCAACGTGGTGTAGAGGAGGAACGGGCCAAGCTTCATGCCCGACAGACCTGCCGGAATGGAGATGAGCTGGCGAACAGCGGGCACCAGACGGCCGAAGAAAGTGGCCGTAGCCCCGTGGTCACGGAAATACTCCTCTGCGCGAGCCACGCTCTCCTCGGTGACGAGGCAGAAATGCCCCCAACGGGAGCGGGCAAACTTATAGATGACAGGGCGGCCCAACCAGCGCGCCAGGAAATAGTTGACAAGTGCACCGACATCAGCTCCCAGCGTGGCGAAGACAACAACGAGGACGATGTTCATACTCGGGTCGCTCATCGAGAGCCACGCCGCAGGCGGCACCACCACCTCGGAGGGGAAGGGGATAAACGAACTCTCGATGGCCATAAAGGCAGCCACCACCCAATAGTTGAGGTTCTCCAGAACCCAGGCAATCAATGTTGCGGAATCCATACTTTTCTGTCTTTTCTTTTTATTTGTGGCACAAAGTTAATGGAAAAGGGAGAGACGGCAAAACAGGGGCTTAGCGCTTCTTCGGTCTGAGGCAAACGAGGGGTATGAGCATTTCTTCCATAGAAATACCGCCGTGCTGGAAAGTGTTGCGATAGTATTGTGCGTAATAGTTGTAGTTGTTGGGATAGGCAAAGAAGCGCGAGCCTTGCGCGTAGATGTAAGCGGTGGAGAGGTTGGGCGAGGGCAGGCCAAAGCGACGAGGGTCTTTCATCTCAAACACTTCGCGGGCGTTGTAGCCCAAGTTCTTGCCCAACTTGTAGCGCAGATTGGTGTTGACGTTTCTGTCGCCCACCACCTTGATGGGCGCGTCCACGCGGATAGAGCCGTGGTCGGTGGTGATAAGGATTTCGTAGTCCATCTCCGCCAGCTTGGTGAAGAGCTGCTTGATAGCCGTGTGTCTGAACCAGCTGAGCGTGATGGAGCGGTAGGCAGCTTCGTTGGAAGCCAGCTCGCGCACCATTCGGCTTTCTGTGCGGGCGTGGGAGAGGATGTCGATGAAGTTGATAACAAGGACGTTGAGCGGCATCTCCGTGAGTTGCTTGATTTGGCCAAGGAAATGGTCGGCACCCTGCGAGTCGTTGAGCTTGTGGTAGGTGAACTTCTCTTTTCTGCGGTAGCGCTCGAGCTGGTGGCCAATGAGGAGTTCTTCGTTGAGGTTCTTACCCTCATCTTCGTCCTCTTCCACCCAGAGTTCGGGGTACATCTCGCGAATCTGCAAGGGCATGAGGCCGGAGAAGATAGCGTTGCGGGCATACTGCGTGGCTGTGGGGAGGATGCTAAAGTAGAGGTCTTCATCGATGTCGAAGTCGTCGGTGAGTTCGCGGCTCAGCTCGCGCCATTGGTCGTAACGGAAATTGTCGAGCACAAGGAGAAACACTTTCTTTCCTTCACGCAGGCGTGGAAAGACGCAACGCTTGAACACATCGGGACTCATCAGCGGACGATCGTCTGGGGTATTGACCCAGTGCTCATAGTTCTTGCGGATAAACTTGGCAAAGGTGAGGTTGGCTTCCTCCTTTTGCATGGCCAGCATCTCGTCCATACTGCCGCCCGTCTCAGAGAGCTCTATCTCCCAATAAACGAGCTTGCGGTAGAGGTCCTTCCATTCCTCGGGCGTGGAGGTGTCGCTGATTTGCGCGGAGATTTTCTGAAACTCCTGGCGGTAGCTGCTCTGCGTCACCTCGGCCACAATCTCACGCTGGTGGATGTTCTTCTTCAGCGTGAGAAGAATCTGCATCGGATTGACGGGTTTGAGCAGATAGTCGGCAATCTTAGAGCCGATGGCCTGGTCCATAAGGTCCTCGGCCTCGTTTTTCGTCACCATCACCACGGGCACATTGGGCTGCACGTCTTTGATGCCGGCCAGCGTTTCGAGACCTGAAAGGCCGGGCATATTCTCGTCGAGAAGAATGAGATCATAGGCGTTGTCGCGGCAGAGGTCGATAGCGTCCTGCCCGTTGGAGCAGCTAGTCACTTCGTAGCCTTTGCGCTGCAAAAAAAGGATGTGGACATTGAGCATATCAATCTCATCGTCCACCCAAAGTAGTCTTCCTTGTGTCATATATTTCGTGGTGTGCTATTAATTGGGATTTTTAGCAATGTGCATAAGCGCAACAGTGCCGCAAGAGGAGGTGTGCGCGAACCCATCCATCAGATTGAACAAACGAATGAAGCTCACAATCCTTATCTTGCTTGTGTGCAAAAATACGAAAAAGGAGAATTAAGCTATTGTTACAGATGCCTTTTTTGCTACCTCTACCACTCAGATGGAGAATATCACAAGAAAAAAAACATCAGAAATCATAAAAAAGTTTACTTCTTGTTGTATGTCCAAAGATTAGTAGTACATTTGTCGCAAATTCCTAAATACGGAATAAACGAATAATAACTTAAATATACAAAAGACAATGAAAAAGATTCTTTTTGTAGCTGCTGCTGCAGTTATGACTTTCGCTTCTTGCGGCAACAAAACAAATGGTAACAGCAACGGTACTGATAGTATTGCCGACAGCACTGCTGACAGCACAGTTTATGCTGGTGTTCTTCCTGGTGCAGATGGTTCTGACTCTGTAACTATCACACTGAAGTCTGACAGCACTTTCACTCGTACTCACTCTGGCAGCCAAACTGAAACTGGTAAGTACAGCGTTGATGCTAAGAACATTCTGACAACTGTTGCAGGTGCTGACAGCAACTTCTACGCTATGACTCCGGACAGCCTCACTATGCTCGGCGCTGACAAGCAGCCTGCTGCTAGCGGTCTGCCTTACGTTCTGAAAAAGGTGGCTAAGTAAGAAAGCTACACGCAATCAGCGTAACGACAAAGCAAATACGCTCCTCTCCCTCTGTCCTCCGACAAGGGAAAGAGAGGATTTTTTGTGGGAATAAAAGTAGAGAAATACTTTTTTGTGCTATAAAAAATTTATTTATTTGTTGCACTGTAAGAATAAATTCCATATTTTTGCACACAACCCAGAACTAAAAACAAATGAATTATGAGTAAAAAAATTCTAACCCTAGCCCTCGCAATCTTGAGCATAAGCTTCGCCTTTGCCCAGAAAGTAACAGTTCCAGAACCTGAATTCTCCGATCAAACGTATCTCCTTACCTCAAATACCGAATACGTAAAACTACCGAGAGAAACAGGCGTAGTAAAAACAAAAGCCGGTGCTTCAGTATATCTGACAGGTATCGGAAAGGTCAAGACACGCATCTCTCTACCAGGCACAACATCAAGCGTAGTAGCAAAACAAGGCGGAGATGTACGCCTGATCATAAAAGCTGCCAACAACGCAACAGACCCTAACTCTTTCATCAGCATCTTCAAATTTGAAGTAAAAGGAAAAGAAAGAAGAGCACAACTCGCTGAATCTGGCACATTCTCAGGCAGCAAGTCAAATTCCTTAGGTCAAATAGAGTTCCAAGCCAAGAAATATGGCACAAGCTCATACCTCATAGTCATAGAAAATCTTGAACCAGGAGAATACGGCATTTCCTTAGGAGATCCAGACAAATTGAATGAGAAGAACAGCATGAAGATTACCACCTTCAGCGTTAAATAAGCACAAAACATAAAAACCCTTCTTTTACTCTTCAAAAAGAAGCGGAAATCAAATATCAGGTGAGTCTCCCAAACGGACTCACCTGATATTTTTATAATCCGCCCTAACTGTTCCTTTTCTTCGCCTCTTAGCCTTCAAAACACAACCGAGCCTCTGCCTCAAACACATAAAAAAGAGACTCCCATCAGATAATTACTCTGATAGGAGTCTCTTATTTAAAAAAAGGCGGCGACCTACTCTCCCGTCTTGTGGACAGTACC
>NZ_DBHHRH010000009.1:0-136689 GCF_057240785.1 Alloprevotella sp.
GCGTGTGCGGTTTAAGAAACTCATGAAGGAGCGTTTCTTAAACCGAATTTGGGTTTACAGACACGCAGTGGTGTGCTGTCAACGAAGCTTATGCCCGTGCATTTGCCCAACAGGACCTTCTTGATAAACAAGCTTGAGGGTATGACTACATCCCTTTCCAGTTCTACTAAACGGTTATAAGAAACAACTTTGGGAAACAGATGGCGAAGATGCTTACATACTTTTTCAAGATAGAAATGTTTAAAGCAGCGATAACCGGAAGTGTGGAAAAGAATCATTATCAGCATGACTTCTGCCTTTGACATTGTAGAACTTCGATGATATTTTCTTTTTCCAGTAGGTTTTAGCGTATATTTTGCTGTTATAGCATCAAATAACTTGCAGAAGTCGTCTGCCATACAAAAGATTTCTGTAATTTTGTCTTCGGTGATCATAGCGATTTTTGTTTGTAATTATTTGTATTTCAACACCTTAAAATTACAACAAATTTCTCTAATCACCAAATTTATAGACACTTATAATTCGTCGAACTCACGTTAAATAGTAAGGAAGTAGACAATAGCAAAACTGATAAACAAGTTTGGTTGTCAAATCAGACAATCTGTTGGTCTTCTAAAATTTTCATAAATACTTACAAGCGTATAGCCTGAAAGCTAAGCAACTTAATAATTTATAAAAAGCAGATGCAATAAGAAATAAATTTGTACTTTTGCTCTCCAAAAGTGTTTCAACATATATGCGCAAGGCCCTACTCTATATTTTCATTTCCTCACTCTTTTTGACGGGATGTAACGAAACAAACAATCTTTTGAAGTCATCTGACTATGACTATAAGTATGAAGCTGCCAAACAGCTTTATGCTGAAGGACATTACAATAGTGCTTCTTATCTCTTGCAAAACGTGTTAACAGCCATGAAAGGCTCTAACAAAGGAGAAGAAAGTCTTTATCTACTTGGACTAACCTCTTTAAAGTCCAAAAACTATGATGCTGCTTCTACCTACTTTAAGAAGTATAATGAAACCTACCCTAAAGGAATTTATGCAGAAGAGGCTAAATTCAACACAGGTATGGCTCTATATTTAGGTACTCCAGAACCTAAATTAGATCAAACAGCTACCTATCAAGCCGTTAATCAGTTTCAGCAGTTTTTAGACGCTTATCCAGCTAGTCATCTTAGAGAAAATGCGCAACAATGTATTTTCGAACTACAAGATAAACTTGTAGAGAAACAATATCTCAATGCTAAATTGTATTACGACCTAGGTTCTTATATTGGCAATGGCGTAAATGGTAACTATGAAGCATGTATCATAACAGCCGAAAATGCAATCAAAGATTTCCCTTACACAAAGCGTCGCGAGGATTTAGCATATCTTATTCTGAAAGCTAAGTTCGATTATGCTCATAATAGTATAGCTCAAAAACAAGAAGAACGCTTCAACGATGCAATAGATGAATATTATGGATTCTTGAATGAATATCCTGAGTCTAAATATCTTAAGGATGCAAAGGCTTATTACGACAAAACTCCTGTAAAATATAAACGTTCTACAAATAATTAAGACGAAGCCTTTCTTCTTTCGTTTTGCTCCCACTAGACACTTCAAAAAAAGAATATAATAAAGAATACGAATATGGATTACAAAAACAGCAAAGCCCCCACAAACACAGTCACGCACAACATTATGGACTTTGCCCGTGGTACAGGAAATGTCTACGAAAGCGTTGTCATTATGTCGAAGCGCGCTAATCAGATTGCAGCCCAGATGAAGGAAGATTTGAGCAAAAAGTTGAAAGAGTTTGCTCAAACTAATGACAATTTAGAAGAGACCTTTGAAAACCGCGAGCAAATTGAGATTTCTCGTTACTACGAAAAACTTCCTAAACCGACGTTAATTGCTATCGACGACTTCCTCCACGATAAAATCTATTATCGTAATCCGGCGAAGGAAAAAGACATGTTAGACTAAACCGTATTCAAGTATGTTACAACGCATTCAAAGCGTATATCTTCTATTGGCCGGATTGATTCCGGCCATAGCCTTATTCGCACCTTTAGCATTTTTCACCAAAGGAAATGGCTCATATATAATGATGGCAACAGGCTTTATGGCAGCTGAAATAGCGCCATACTCTGGTAGCTCTCAAATCCCTTGGGGAATCGGCACCTTTGCAGTGCTGACCATCATTCTTTCGTTGCTCAACATCTTCAAATACAAAAACAGATCACTGCAAATAAAACTCTGCAACTGGACGGTTTTATGTATTGTTTTGTTCTATGTGGCTTATGTTGCTTATTGCATCATCTTTAGTCAAAACACTGCAACAGAATTCACACCAGCTCTCTGTGCTGGTGCCCCTGCTCTCTCTCTCATCTTTGTTATCTTAGCAAAAATGGCAGTCAAACGTGATGAAGCACTCGTTAGAGCAGCCGACAGAATTAGATAAAATAAAACAATGCTAAAGTAGGCTTGGCACCAATAGTTCAAACCTACTTTAGTTCTCCTATACCCCGATAAAACAAAGAGCCATGAGTCTCAACAAAGCTATGCTCATCGGCAATGTTGGAAAAGAACCCAATATCCGATATATAGACAACGGTGTTTGTACTGCCGCATTCCCTTTAGCCACAACTACTCCTGGTTATACTCTTCCCAATGGAACACAAGTACCAGAACGCACGGAATGGCACAACATTATGCTTTGGCGAAAATTGGCTGAAGTGGCAGAAAAATATGTACACAAAGGAGACAAACTCTACATTGAAGGAGAAATAAGGACAAGAAGTTATCAAGACAAAAAAGGCACAACACGATATATCACAGAAATTTGGGGGAAAGAAATGCAGATGCTTTCATCTAAACCCATAGTTGAATCAGCTCCTACAGGCAATACCGAAACAGATAAGCAAGAAGAGAATGCCACAACTTCTGACAAATCTTCACTTCCTTTCTGATGCGCCAGAGATCTCTTTTTGGCATGCCACCGAAACAGTAGAGGAACTTGTTTCTTTGCTCCCTGCAAAGAAACAATACAAAGAGGAAATAGAACAATTTGGAGCACTATTACGAAAAAAGGAAAGACTGGCAACTCGAGTACTCCTACACAGAGCATTAGGAGTAGAAGCTAACATCGACTATCTTCCCTCTCGCCGTCCAGTCCTCACCTTTCCTAAAAAAGAAATTAGCATTAGCCATTCACATAGCTATATTGCTTTCTCAACGGCAAAATTTCGCCACGGAATTGACATTGAAGTTTATGGTTCTAGAGCTTTGAAACTCCATAAAGCTTTCTTAAATGAATCAGAAGTTAAACTCTTAGCTAAAGAAGATTCAGAACAAATGGCCACTATGTTGTGGAGTGCAAAAGAGGCTGTCTATAAATTCGCAGACATACAAGGATTAGATTTCTCTAAAGATATTCTTATCACAAACTACACTGCCGACACTCTGCATATATATCTTCCCCGTTTCAAGAAAGAAAGTATTGTTCATTATTTTTTTCTGCAAGATTTTGTCCTTACTTATGCCATACAAGGACATAAAATAGAAATAGGAAAAATATCCTTATAGCATTTGTAAATATCCTTATAGCGTTGGCGTATGCTATAAGGATATTTACAAGCCTCCTTATTGTATTTTTATCTATCCTTTATAAGGTAGATGCCCGTTCTACAAAAGAAGCAAGCCTAACTAATTTCTGAAAAATTAGCTTTATTTTTTTTCAAGAGCTGCAGCTGCTGCCAAATAACAGTATTTTGTGGGAGATTTTCCTTTGGATCTTCTTCGAGAATTTTCTCAGCCACATGGCGTGCTTCTTCCATGAGATCGTTATCACGAAGAATATTTGCAATTTTCAAGTCGAAGGGCATTCCACTTTGTGCTGTTCCTTCTAAATCACCTGGCCCTCTAAGCTTCATATCTTCTTCTGCAATTTCAAAACCGTCATTGGTGTCGCACATAATTTGCAAACGACGACGCGTATCCTCTGAAAGTTGAGGTCTCGAAACTAGGACGCAATAACTTTGCTCTGCTCCTCGTCCTACTCGTCCCCTTAACTGATGCAACTGAGATAAGCCAAAACGCTCTGCATTCATAATAACCATAACACTAGCATTAGGAACATTCACGCCCACCTCTATTACCGTCGTTGATATTAGTATTTGCGTTTCATTATGGATAAAAGCCTGCATTGCAGCATCTTTTGTGTCGCTCTTCATCTGTCCGTGAACAAGTCCCACCTTGAAGTCTGGAAACCACGCTTGAAACTGTTGCGCCCCCTTTTCTGCATCTTGAAGATCTAGTTTCTGACTTTCTTTTACAAGAGGATATACCACATATACTTGACGTTCCAATTGTAATTGATAACGAATACCATCTATCAATTTCTCCAAACTATTTGTGTAGTAATGGACCGTAGAAATGGGTTTTCTCCCAGGTGGTAGTTCATCTAAAATAGAGACATCCAAATCACCATAAACAGTCATCGCCAAAGTACGAGGAATGGGCGTTGCTGTCATCACTAAGATATGTGGTGCACGATGATTCTTTTGCCAAAGGGCTGCCCTCTGCTTCACGCCAAAACGATGTTGTTCATCGATTACAGCAAGACCTAAATTTTGGAAATGAACTGTAGGTTCTATCAAAGCGTGTGTACCAATAAGAATTTTTACGCTTCCTGTTGAAACTTCTTCTAGAATTTTTTTCCGTGTTTTTCCCTTAACGCTTCCTGTAAGAAGTTCAACACGAAGAGGCATACCTTTCACGAGTGACTTAATTGTTGCACAATGTTGCTCTGCAAGTATCTCTGTAGGGGCCATGATGCAAGTTTGGAAATCATTATCAATCGCTATTAAGCAACACATCAATGCAACAATGGTCTTACCACTGCCCACATCTCCCTGAAGCAAACGATTCATTTGTGCTCCACTGTTCAGATCGCTTCGTATTTCTTTTATGACTCGCTTTTGGGCTCCTGTCAGAGAAAAAGGCAAGAAATCATTATAGAAAGAAAGAAAATTCTTTCCGATATGCGCAAAATTAAATCCAACAACTTTATTTTTCCGACCTTTACGATAATGGAGAATATCAAGTTGAAGATAGAACAACTCCTCAAACTTCAAGCGATGAAGCGCTAAAGGCAACTCTTCTGAAGAAGTAGGAAAATGTGCTGCGCGTAAGGCTGAGTATAAACCTACTAACTGATTTCGATGTATTAGATAATCGGGCAATGTTTCTTGTAACTGCCCTTTCGGTATCAAATCAAAGGCATTATGAATGAGTTTTGCCAAGATCTTTGAAGTGAAATTGGCTTTCTTCATCTTTTCGGGAATAGAATAGATAGGTTGTAATCCTAAATTTGGATTAGATGTGCTAGGCTCAATCTCGTCGAGCTCTGGATGAGCAAAAGAGTACGTCTGACGATAAAGATTAGGCTTACCTAATAAAAGATAAGTGTAGCCTATTTTATAATTCTCTGTCACAAAGTTCAATCCGCCAAACCATACAAGTTCCACATATCCCGTCCCATCTGTAAATACAGCTTTCAGACGACGCTTCCTCCCCTTTCCCTCATCTGAAAAATCTACGATTTGACCTTTTAACTGGATATACGGAATAGCACTTTCCACCTGCAGAGCTTCCTCAGGAATAACCGAAGCCATCTCACGTATAGTATAGATTCTACTACGGTCTATATACCGATAGGGAAATGTATAAAGTAAATCCCCAACGGTTTCAATACCCAGACTATCCTTAAGAATTTTAGCTCGTCCAGGCCCAACCCCTTTTAGATATTTAATGTCTTGAGAAAGAATCTGCACCTGCTGTATTTTCTTTATCACTCTTTATTCCAGTATCATTCCTTGGCGCATCTTCTTCACTACATCGCGAGAAATAAAACGTTTCAAAATGGCAAAAGCAAAATCCATTGCGGCACCAGGACCGCGTCCTGTAATAATATTGCCATCTTCCTCTACAAGAGCCGTAGAATGAATAGCTCCTGGTAGTTGCCCTTCAAAACCAGGATAGCATGTTGCTTTACGCTCTTTAAGAATACCGGCTGCAGACAAAACTATAGGGCCAGCACAAATAGCACAAACCAAACGTTCTGCAGCATTTTGGGTTTGAAGAGCTTTGCGTAACGCCAAGTTGCCACGTAAGTTTGATGCTCCAGGCATTCCTCCAGGAATAATCATAGCTTCGGAATCCGATAGATCAATGGAGTCTAATGTTGCATCTGCCACAACTCTAACACCATGGGAACTTCTCACTTCAAGTCCACTACTTATGCTAACAAGCTGTACATCTAGTCCTGCACGTCGCAACACATCTAACGGTGTTAAAGCTTCTATATCTTCAAAACCATTTGCTAAGAAAATATGAATCATATTATTTCCTCTTTTTATTAAGACATTACTAGCTTAATCTTGAAGACAAGCTAGATACTGATGAATGGTTTCTTTTAATCCTAAATATAAAGCATCGCAAATAAGAGCGTGCCCAATACTTACTTCATCTAGCCAAGGAATCTGTTGATGAAAATATCGTAAGTTATGCAAGCTTAAATCGTGTCCCGCATTCAATCCTAGCCCTATTTCCTTAGCATAGGTTGCAGCTTCAAGAAAATCTGTTATAGCAACTTCAGGGTTTTGCACATAAGTGGCGGCATAAGGCTCTGTATATAGTTCTACCCGATCTGCGCCTGCACGTTTTGAGAATTCTACCATTCTCTTATCTGCGGATACAAAGAAACTTACACGAATTTTTTTTTCATGAAAATGAGCTGCTATATCCATGAGAAAATCTAAATACTTCTCAGTATCCCATCCCGCATTAGACGTTAATTGGTCTGGTTTGTCTGGCACTAGGGTAACTTGATTTGGCTTTACCTCACATACTAGTTTGACAAATTCCTCGGAAGGATAGCCTTCAATATTAAATTCGGTTGTCAGAAGAGGTCTCAATTCGTAGACATCATTATAACGAATATGCCGCTCATCAGGACGAGGATGTACTGTAATACCTTGAGCACCAAATCTCTCACAATCTTTTGCAACTTTCAAGAGATCTGGATTATCTCCTCCTCGAGCATTGCGTAGAGTAGCCACTTTATTTATGTTCACACTCAACTTTGTCATAGCAATCTACTTTTATATTGAAAAATAATGCGTATCTTCGCTCCGTTTCAAAATGCGAAAGTAGAAAATTTATTTGAATTTCCGGATATCGCTGAAATGTTTATAGTTAACATCAGGTAAGTAAATGGAGGAAAAACAAATTAAAATAGCCCTTTTTGGTAATGCTAATCAAGTAAAGAAAGGAAATTATATAAAAGAACTCTTACAGAAATTAACTGATAAAGGAATAATTGTCTGCATAGAGCATCAGTTTGCCCAATTCATCTCAAAAACTTTACAATTAAGTATTAATGATTTTCAACAATTTATTTCTTATCAAGAAACACAAGCAAATCTTGTCATCTCAGTAGGAGGTGACGGAACGTTGTTACGTACTGCTGCAGCTATTGGCAATAGCATAACACCAATTTTAGGTATAAATACGGGGCATTTAGGGTTTCTTGCAGATGTAAGTCCCGCAAATATTGATACAACTATCGAGGCGTTTCTGAATGGATACTACACGATAGAAGAGCGTAGCCTTCTATCCGTAGAATCGACACAGAATCTATCTGTTTATCCCTACGCTCTCAACGAAGTTGCCATATTAAAATTCGACAATTCAGCCTTAATCCAAGTAACAGCAGAAGTTGATGGAAATTTACTCACATCTTATCTAGCAGACGGACTTATTATCTGCACACCAACAGGTTCTACTGGATATTCACTGAGTGTGAATGGTCCTATTATTTCTCCTTATTCCAAAACTTTTTGCATAGCTCCGATTGCTCCCCATAGTCTGAATATTCGCCCAGTTATTGTGGATGATAGTTCTGTTATAACATTAAAAGTTACATCGCGCACACAAAAGTTTCTTATGGCCATAGATGGTCGTAGTCAAGTGATGGACGAGACTGCAACAATCGTTCTTAAAAAAGCCCCATACACTATTAGAGTTATGAAAATAAAACACCAACACTTCTTTGATACGTTGCGCGACAAAATGGGTTGGGGAGCAGATCAGAGATAAAATTCATGCAAATACCTTTCTTTCATAAAAAACGATTTTCGGCAGAAGGAAAAAAACTTCTTTCTTATCGTGTCCTATCCCAATGGTTATGGCGAACAAGTGCGGGATATAGACTGCAAGCTACCATCAATACCATAATCGGTATAATCTTAGTTCTAACAGATCTTGCCTTTGTTTGGGGAACTAAATGGGCTGTTGATATTGCAACAAATAGCAACAACAAATCTCTAAAGCCTGCTATACTTTTCTTGGGCTGTATCATTATCATACAAATACTATTGGGAATAACCTCACGATGGATTAGAGCCATTCTTGGGGTAAAAGCGCAAAACAAGATGCAGCACGATGCTTTTTCTCACTTGCTACGAAGCGATTGGAAAAGTATGCAACAGTTTCATACAGGAAACTTAATCAACCGTATAGAAACAGACGTCAATAATATTATTGGATTTATCACAGAAAGCATCCCTTCACTTTTCACAACTATCTTCCAATTTATTGGTGCTTTCCTTTTTTTATTCTATATGGATAAAACGCTGGCCTGCGTGATTGTCTTGGTCGTTCCGTTCTTTCTTATCAGCAGCAAACTATATGTACGCAAGATGCGGACATTAACACGAACTGTTCGCGAAACAGAAAGCAAGATCCAAAGTATCATACAAGAGAGCCTACAACACACAATGGTCATTAAGACCTTGGGACGTACACAAACAATACTAGAAAAACTCTCTACAACTCAAAGACAACTCCGGAAAGAAATTGTGAGTAAAACAAAATATGCCACAATTTCTTCCAGTTTAATGAATGCAGGATTCGCTACTGGCTATCTCCTTACCTTCACATGGGGAGCTGTGAGTTTGCATAGAGGTCTTATTACCTATGGAGCATTGATTGCATTTGTACAACTAGTATCTCAAATACAAGGCCCAGTAAAACAACTCACTCGCTTCATTCCGGTATTTATAAGTTCCTTTACTGCCACAGAGCGCCTCATCGAATTAGATAATATCCCTCTGGAACGAAATGAGAATGATTTACGAGTGGAGTCATCAGCAGGAATAAGCATAGATAACCTAACATTTTGCTACTCGAAAACGTCACGTAAGATTTTCGATAATTTTAGTTTTAACTTTCCAGCAAGTAGCATTACTGCAATTTTAGGAGAAACAGGCAGTGGGAAAACGACACTTATCAGATTATTATTATCTCTCATTGCGCCAAAAGAAGGATATATTACTTTACAAGACAAGAGTAAGAAATTTCCAATTAGCCCAGAAACACGTTGTAACTTTGCCTATGTGCCACAGGGTAATACTCTTCTTAGCGGAAGCATACGAGAAAACTTACTACTAGGTTCACCTTTAGCTTCAGAAGAAGAGATGAAACAAGCACTTGAAGATGCTGCAGCAGAATTCGTCCTCTCCCTTCCAGAGGGGCTCGACACTATTTGCGGAGAAATGGGACATGGATTATCTGAAGGTCAGGCTCAACGCATAGCCATCGCGAGAGCTTTGCTAAATCCAGCTCCAGTTCTTTTGTTAGATGAGGCAACGAGTGCGCTTGACGCAGAAACCGAAAGTCGTGTTATTAAAAGAATTATTCAGAAATACCAAAATCGGACAATTATCTTTGTAACACATCGCCCAGAAATTCTCAAATATTCCACACAAACTCTTTTTCTTTAGTTGCAAAGAGATTTTCCCAAGATTTTTCCAATAAATTCTCTTTTTATTTTATCACTCTATATGCTAAAAATCAACATTTTAACCTCTACAAACCAATATCCTCTCCCATTTAGTAAGAAAAAAAAGAATAAAAGATTTGGTAGTTAAAAAGAAAGTAGTACCTTTGCAATCGCAAACGGGAAAGTGCCGTGCGGCCAGCTCCCTACAAACCCCCCAGGGCTTGATCGCAGCAAGGGTAGTTGGTTGTAGCGGTGCGATACGGAGAGCTTTCCCACCCCCGCCTCTTTAGCTCAGTTGGCCAGAGCACGTGATTTGTAATCTCGGGGTCGTTGGTTCGAATCCGACAAGAGGCTCAAAAGACACTTAGCTTTAACTAAGTGTCTTTTCTTTTTATTTATAATATTCTTTTGACACTATTTGTTCAGCTTTTCACCAGTGGAGGACTGCACGCCCTCCTATCCCCGTTTTTAAGTGATTTCCTAAAGATACAAAGCCACTTAGGTCCAGTATGGGAGTTGCTATGCCATAACCTAATTCACAATAGGCAGATAAAGAACGTAAGGTTACAAAATTTAGGTATATGCGCTCCTTTTCTATATATCGAGTCAATCCAGGCAAACGTGAGAAAAGTAACATTGGGCTTTCATAAGCAATGGAAGTCTTAACATAATAAGGACTATCATTATACCAATGATTCCCTAACAGATAAAAACGACCAGACATTTCATCAGCCCAATCACTCAAAATATTCTCATCGCGAAAGAGATCATAATCTATAAAAGCCTGCCGACTCTTATTCAAGAAGAATCCTGAACCTATACGGAAGAACAATGTTCTTAGAGCATACAATCTGTGGGCATATTGAACATCTACTTCATAACGTTCGTAGCTACATTGAAAACTCTTCGTATGTAGCCCTCGCTCATAGTCCAGCCTAAAAGTTGGCCATTTACTATAAAGAGGTATTTTTCTTTCTTCTTTGCGATAATAATACAAAGCTGGTGTCCACTCCAAACGAAGGTGTGGAGCAAAAGAATAGAGGGATTTTGAAAAATAGCTAAGCAACCGTTCTTTCATCCATGGCAGTTGAACATCATTAAGAACTAAACAACGACGATGGAAATTCAGACCTGTTGTTATTTTCAAGCCAATTTTCGGTTGAAAAGAGAAATATAACTTAGAGTAGATATCTCGATAATTTGTAAAAATATCATTCCTCGAAAGATTTATTAGTTCACTTCCCGCATGGTTTTGTTCAAGCTGCCGACGAAAATAATCAGCTTGCTGCTTTGAATAAGTATAATTTCCCGAACCAACTTCAAAGCGTAAATGGGCCTCCCAAACAGGTAAGAAACTATAATCAAGTGGCAAACGCCAATAGAGTTTCCTCTCTTTGAAACTATAACTTAGCTTTGGAAACCAAACAATTTGCTGCTTAGTTCTAAGATTGAAAGAAATTTTCAAACGAGTTTGTACCTGCAAACCTTTTCGATGACTCCATGCAAACATTTCTGGAGTAATAATTGCTGGAAGTCGCAAAGAATTTGAGCCAAAACTTATATGATGCCGATCAAGAAAGAGATCCTCCATATCACTCCAAGAAAAACGTTTTTTCTTGACCGTGATATTAGAATCTATCTTCGTGGTATCCGTCAGAAGGGAAACCGAAGAAGACTCTCTCCACAAAGGAGTTTTTAGTCTATTAACGCAGTTCGTATCAACTCGTAGATAATAAAGATGAGTTAAGTCGAATGTCTTATTACTGGCAATAGAAATTTGTTTATTTACAGAGAAGTCATACTTAATACTAACGTCATACTTAGCTTTTAAGCGATTCCCTAGCAAGTTTAGGTTTAAATAGATTTGCAGTTGGTAGGGAAATAGACAAGCGAGACCTGTACGAGGAACCCTCCCAACAACTCGGATGTTCATAGCATCATAATAGAAAGACAAGTCAAAATTAGTAACAGCTCCTGTCCCTATGTCCACATCATATATTCCTTCAACTAGTTGTGTATTTCTAAATCGTGGTCGCACTTCTACATGAGCACATTCTCGTCCTCCCTCTGTAAAACGATAGCATAATTCATAGGTATAATACCTTCTATTTTGTCCGTTAAAAGGTGAAAGGATATTATCTGTAAAAATCTGAGAAGAATAAAGAGATAAACTAAAACGCTGACGAATTATATCCGAAGTATTACGGAGTCGAGGAAGATTAGAATAAAATTCAATCTCTTTAATATCTACCGCTCCATTTGCATGATGCTGAAAGAACATCCGACTTTGAGTTTCATATTCATTATCTCCTCTTTCAAAAGTAAAAAGTCCACGAATCCAACGTGTAACAACATTACTCCGATGAGTCTGCAGATGACAACGAGCCTCAATAGAAGCAGCGTATTCCTTGGCAGAGAGTGAATATCTAGAGGGGAATGTATAAGTTAGTCGACAAAGAGAATCCATCGATACCGCCCTAGCCTGCAATATTTGAAAGCAAAAAGAAAAACAGATAAAAAGAAAGCAAATGTATCCTAGCCTCACCTCACTAAAGAAGTGAACCTTTAACATTATCGTTCTTAGCACTATTTTGTTACTCTCTATTTTCAATCTTCAAGATATCTTCTAAATTCCGATTTAGCTTCACGAATTTGTTCGTCAGTGAGAGAGTAAGACTGATTAACAAGCCATTTGCTAAAAGCTGCAAGAGCCTTAGTTTTCATTACGGCTCGACCTGTTCTAACTCCACTTTGAAAACTATGAGAAGGTAACAGATTTCTATTAAAATTTCCGTCAGACATATTTATGTAATTCTTCTATTTCATACTTAAGAACGGGAAACAGCTTTAACTCCTCTTACTGCCCTCAACTTACGAATTAAGGCATTGAGCACTTGTGTGTCATCTACTAAAATTGTAAGCATACCACTAAACAACCCTTCGTGAGAATCTATATTGATACTGCGAAGCATAATATGTTCCTCCTTTGAAATAACAGATGTTATATTATTGACAATACCTAAATCGTCTTGGCCTATCACATTAAGCACAATAGGATATTGTCCCTTCCCCTTTCCTGCCCAACGAGCACGTACAATCCTGTAGGGAAAACGCATACGGAGAGCTGGAGCATTAGGACAATTATTTCGGTGTATCTTGATACCTCCACTCACTGTAACAAAGCCGAAGACTTCGTCTCCATAGACAGGGTTACAGCAATGAGCCATTTGAAAATGCAAACCTTTGAGCTCATTGTCAATAACCAAGACATCATCTGGTATTGTTATATTTGCAGCCAATTTTTTTTCAAGATTGAACTCTTCGGCACTGCGTTGCACAAGATGATCTGATGAATTTTGATTACGGTTAAGAATCTCAAGATATTGTTCTATTACAGCATTCAGATCTAAGCGATTATCTGCAATAGATTTGTAAAACTCATTAGCTTCTTTGAAACCTAATTTCTTTATCGTTATATTCCAAGCTGATTCGTCCCAAGTAATCTTCCGGTTCTTCAACTTACGCTCCAACACCTCTCGAGCAAAATTCCCATCAGTAGCCTGCAAGTCATTCACACTAGAACGTATCTTTGCCTTTGCACGTGAGGATACTACCCAATTAACCCACTCCAACTTCGGAGTTTGAGTCGTAGATGTTATAATCTCTACCTTCTGGCCACTTTCTAAGGGCTGACGTATTGACACATTACGCCCACCTATACGAGCTCCTACGCAATGATCACCCACATTGGTGTGTATCAAATAGGCAAAATCTAGAACGATAGCTCCCTCTGGAAGTTTGTACAAATCTCCCTTGGGAGAAAATACATAGACAGAGCCTTCATGAAGATCAGAACCTAAACTCTTCGACAACTGCGATTCATCACCTTGCTCTAGAGCTTCTCGAATATTGGCTAACCAAGTATCAACCCCTCTATCCGAAGCCTTGATACCTTTGTAACGCCAATGTGCAGCCAAACCATGTTCTGCTATTTCGTCCATACGAGACGTGCGGATTTGTACCTCCACCCATTTATCTTCTGGACCACGCACTGTTATATGAAGACTTTCATACCCATTGCTCTTAGGGACAGTAAGCCAATCTCGTAGACGACGTAAATTCGACTCATACTTATAGGTTATAAGTGAAAAGACCTTCCAACAAAGTTCTTTTTCTTTTTCAAAAGGAGCATCTATAATTACTCGAATTGCAAACAAATCATAGACGCCCTCAAAAGAACAATGTTGCTTCTTCATCTTTTGCCAAATAGAGTGAATACTTTTTGTGCGCCCTTTTATATGACAAGAGATTCCCTCTTCTTTCAAACGTTCACGCAATGGAGCTATGAATCGTTCGATATAAGAGTCACGTGCACGCTTTGTAGCATTGAGTTTTTCTTTTATATGATAGTATGCCTCAGACTCCATATACTTTAGACTCAGATCTTCTAATTCACTTTTCAGCGTATAAAGACCTAACTTATGAGCCAAAGGTGCATAAATGTAAGCAGCTTCAATTGACAAAATCCGCTTAGATTCCTCATTTTGTACATCCCGAACCAAGCGCATTTTATTCACGCAATCAGCTATAAGCAGAAGAATCACACGCATATCTCCACATTGGGCCACAAAGAGATTGCGAAAACTATCTGTTTCCATGGTTTCAATCTTTGTATCCAACAAATTCTCGATACGCAGAAAAGCATGTAGTGCAATTCTAACATCGCTACCAAAAACTTTCTCCACCTCATCTAACTTGGTAGTTTCAAAGACTAATGAACGAAGGATACAAGCCACAAGGGCATGGCCCCGCAATCCTATTTCAGAAGAAGCAAGAAGGCAAGCTTGCAAACTTAGTACAACTCGATTCAGCCCAAAGACATCTTCAGTAACAGCCCCTTCAGCCATTCTTTTTTTCAAAAAAGTCCGGATTTTTTCAGCATCTTTGAAGGAAAGTCCTAAATGTCTCATATGAGCCAAGGCCCAAATTGCGCGATGAGCTTCTAGCGAATGACCACCTTTTCGAATCCCGCATATATGATTATCCAATCTTTGCATATCTGCTATAAACTTTTATGTAATAGAGCGTAAAGAGGTTCTTATAATACACTTAACGTTAAGAGCAACTCAAAAAGTATATAAAATATCTTAGAATCCATCGACATCTAAATCATGTCCACTTTGTTCCTTCACAAAACTGTCTATCAACATCCGTGCTATTGAAAGTTTGGATGGAATATTTGGTAAATTATCCGACTTAAACCATCCACCTTTTGTCAATTCAGAACGCTGTATTTGTATTTCTCCACTAACATAGTCTGCCTTAAAACCGATCATCAATCCTGATGGATAAGGCCAAGGTTGATTACCAAAATAGCGGATATTGTTTATTTCTATATGTGTTTCCTCTCTCACTTCTCTGCGCACACAATCTTCCAAAGTTTCTCCTGTTTCAACAAAGCCTGCAACCAATCCCATATAATCAGCACGGAATTTATTACTCTGTACTAAAAGAATCTCATCGTTACGCTGCACAGCCACTATGATGGCCACAGCTAAAGAAGGCCAAACTTCTTTGCCACAACAAGTGCAACGCTTAGATATATCTGTATGAAACTTCATTGGTGCTCCACAAACTCCACAAAACTTTGTATTTGTATCCCAGTATTGCAATTCATAGGCTTTCCCTGCCATGAGATAATCCGAAAGTGAAAGAATTGAATAGGATTGGCGCAATCCAACCATCTGAAAACCACTCTCTGATATAGGCACATCTATAGACACCCAACAGCAAGGAATACCGTCCATCTTTGGGAGAGGATGAGTTTTTTGCCAATCTTCAAGGAGTATAGGAGGAGTATTTCCAATGGGTAAAGTCCCTTTATCAGTCAATAATAATTGATCTCTACAAAAAATGAAGTATTTCATATACTATCACTCTGAACAGAAACAAGTTTTTAGAAAGAGTCTTCTTACCCCTTCACAACCATAAAAACACAGAAACAAGTAGGTCGCAGTCATCATATAGAAGCCACAGAGCTCTAACTGACAAATACGTCTTACCTGTTATAGTCCCAACCATAAAACTGCCCAGGCAATGAGATTTCGGACAGTCCAGCTAGTATCATTGAATAATAAAGAGGAGGGAAAAGAAGATCTCCTTCCCCTCCTTTCTAAGTTATTCGTTAATATTCAAATCTTTCACAATAGCAGCCACTTTGACATCAGCCTGTTGGCATGCTTGGTCATATTCAGCAGCAGAAGCAAGATCACCTTTAACTTCAATATAGAATTTAATCTTAGGTTCAGTACCACTGGGGCGAACACTAATTTTTGTACCATCTTCAGTGAACCATTGCAGTACATTGCTAGCCTCTGGCATGTCGAGCGGAGTAACTTGACCATCAGCACCATAAACCTTCAATTCTTGATAATCTTTAGTCACAAGGACCTTAGACCCAGCAAGAACACTAGGACGATTATTGCGGAAATCTACCATCATAGCCTGGATTTCATCAGCTCCACTCTTTCCTGGACGTACAACATTGATTGTTTTGTTATAAGAAAAACCATACTCTGCATAAAGATCCATCAAAACATCATAAAGCGTTTTACCTTGATCCTTTGCCCAAGCACAGATTTCTGCTAACAAAGAACAAGCACTTACTGCATCCTTGTCACGACAGAAGTCCTCAGCCATGAAGCCATAACTCTCTTCGCCACCACCGATATATTGCATATCACCTTCATCTTGGTGCAACCGGACCTCACGAGCAATCCATTTAAAACCGGTATAACAGTCGAAGAAGCCCAATCCGTTCTTTACAGCCATATCGTGAATGGTTTCATTAGTAACAATTGTCTTAACGATGAATTCATTACCCTTCATTAAACCACGTGCAATACGATTTTTTATAATGTAGTAAAGGAAGAGCATACAAGTCTGATTACCATTTATAAGGACCCATTCTCCTCTATCATTTTTGCAAGCCATACCTACACGGTCAGCATCTGGATCAGAAGCCATCACAATGTCTGCATCAATACTCTTTGCCAACTTCAGAGCCAAAGTCAAGGCCTCTCCATTTTCGGGGTTAGGACTCTTTACGGTTGGGAAATTGCCATCGCGCACCATCTGTTCTGCAACAGTATGAACATTGTTAAAGCCCCACATCTTGAGACTCTGTGGAATAAGCATCATACCAGTGCCATGCAACGGAGTGTAAACAATCTTCAAGTCTGACTGACGACGAATCACATCAGGATCAATGCTCAACGTGTGCACTTTTTGCAAAAATTCTTCATCCATTTCTTTACCCAGCGTTTTGATAAGTGCTGGATTAGCCTCGAAACGCACATCAGCCACCGTAACACGTGTTACCTCATCAATGATACCTGTATCGTGCGGAGAAAGAACTTGTGCACCATCTTCCCAATATGCTTTGTAACCATTATATTCTTTCGGATTGTGAGAAGCTGTTACAACAACACCACTCTGACATCCCAAGCGACGAATGGCATACGACATCTCTGGCGTTGGTCGCATATCCTCAAATAAGTAGACCTGGATACCATTAGCAGAGAAAACTGCTGCACAAGTCTCTGCAAAAAGACGGCTATTATTACGACAATCGTGCCCAACAACAACGCTGATAGTTTTTCTGTCAGCAAAGCTACGTTTCAGATAGTTAGATAAACCTTGAGTCGCAGCTCCTACCGTATAAACATTCATACGATTGGTGCCAGCTCCCATGATACCACGCAAACCACCTGTACCAAATTCAAGATTCTTATAGAATGACTCGATGAGTTCTGTCTTATCTGGATTTGCCACCATTTCGCTTACAGCACGACGAGTTTCTTTGTCATAAAGGTTTGAAGACATCCATTCCCGTGCTTTTGCAATGCAGTCGTCAATCAATTGTTGATTTTCCATAATCTGAATATTTTATTTGTTTTATTTGTTTACTTGATTTTCAGCTGGAAGTATCTCGATCCAATAACCATCGGGATCTTGAATAAAATATAGTCCCATCTCTAAATTCTCATAACAGAGACATCCCATCTCTCTATGCTGTTCTCTAACAGCAGCATAGTCTCCTTCGACTCTCACACAGAGATGAAATTCACATTCGCCCAAATTATACTCTTGAGGGTGATCGCGCAGCCAAGTTAATTCCAAACGAAAAGAAGAGTGACCATCTCCCAAATACACAATTTTGAATTGTCCTTCTGGACCATCGATTTCTCCTACTGGAACAAAGCCTAAAGCCTCTCGATAAAACATCAAAGAACGTGACAAATCTGTCACATTAAAGTTGAAATGATCAAAGTATCCTTGGATTTCCATATATATAGTAATATTTATAAAGCGAAGTTACATCAAAAGACACAAAAGAACAAACCACTTTATAAAAAGTTCCTACTTATGAGCCAAGAATTAGACAAAATAAACAATAGGACTAATACAACAACAACCTTATTCCATCGTCATAAAAAGTTGGACAACTGTGTAATCTGCTACTATGAGATTTGGAAACTTAGAATTTGAAATAGTTATATCAACTCTATATGTGTCAGAATAAAAGGTCCCATTAGTCTTATCCAGACTTTTATTGTCATTCACAAATACAATAAGGGCGTCAGCTGATAGCCTTATTTCGTCAGCCTGCGTTCTTATTGCATTTTCAGACACAATAAGGATATTTATGATTACTATTAATTGCGTGTGCGCTATTACTTGCCTAGAACAACAAAAAAACAGAAACATTGGCAAAGAGATAACCAATGTTTCTGTTCAAAAAATTCAGATAAGTCTAAAAGATGAGTAGAACACTAGGAACTTCGCTTAACGAGTCAGCACCTTAAAAGACGCAGTGCTTCCATCCTTGCGGACAGCCGTAATAATCATGGCCGGATGTCCGCTATAAACAAAAGGGACGGTAACACAAGACTCTCCCGTCAGATTTTGTGTATAAACAAGACGACCACTCAAATCGTGAACTTCAAGGCTTCTTACGTTCTCTGCAGGAGAAAGGGTTAATCCCTCTACACCTACACGAAGTTGAAGATTACCCTGAACCTGAGGGGTTTGTACCGCTGTCAGTTTATCTATTTCACTCAACTGTGTTGTAATCTCATAAATTTGAGGAGCAACGCCTGTCCAGCGGAAACGAACACCAGTAGCTTCAGGAACAGCTGTCAAATCAACAACGCTAACATAGGATGAAGAAAGAGTTCCTAAAGATTGCCAAGACTGAAAGTCTTTGGTTACTTCAACATCTACATTTGCACCCGTTGCTTTCTGATAAACTGTCAAAGACTTTGGAGTACGCAAGGCATCGAGACGAATAACGATTTCTTGAGCTGCAGTAGCCTTTGTTGCACCTTCACCATCAGTAAGTTGTAAAACCTCAGATCCGTCGGCTGTCACACGAGGCAAGAATTTCTCGAGGTAGGACTGACGATTCACTACTATATCGTAGAGACGTAACCATTTTGAGGTGTTAGGATTAGTAACATTCAAACGAACGAAACGTGCCTTTTGATGGCCGCCTTCAAAATCGCAATAGGAAACATCATTATTCAGCTTCGTTACTTGCGGTAAATTGATACGGAAGGTAGTCTGATTCGTACCCTTTACCTTCAAAGAAGTCCAAGAAGTACCATTTTCTGAAATCTGCACCAAAGCTCCATTAGGATAGTCGCCATTTGTTGTTCCCATATAGAGGCGAATATCATCAATCGGAGTTGTTTCTGTAAGTTCCATTTGATAAATATCCCCAGTCTGCTGATTACGTCTAATACACGTAAAAGTGGCAGGATTACCGTCTATAAAAAGATTAGCAGTATGATTGTCATAAATATCTGCTGCTGGAATCGTACTCCCTTTCACCTTTGTCAGAGTAGGAAATTGGAAATTCAGACGTGCTTTTTGTAAGCGCACAGACCGAGTAGCAGCATTATTATTCTGAATGATCAAGTAACGCATAAAACTTTCAGGAGCAGTAGATGACTTTAAACGAGTCCATTTCTTACCATCAGCACTGTATTGTACCCAAAAGTTGTTGAGCAGAGTATCTGCCGCCACCAAAGATGCCAAGCGTGTAGCATTAGGGAACTCAACACCAACATATTGTCCCTTTTCTAAAGTAATGGGCTGAGGCGTATTAATATATCCACTCTGTGTTGCTTCTGACCAAACGACACGAACAAAAGCTCCTTCTTTGTTTGAAATGGGAGAAGGCTTTGACAATTGCTCTGTCTTCTTGAAGAAGCCGTCAAGAGCATGAGCTTTGAGGTATTCAATGAAGGGTTTCAGATATTGCTCAGAAAGTTTAGCTATTGAAGTTGACACACTAATACCACTTCCCATTCCTTCTAAAGCATAAACTTTATAGGAATTTGCAGAATTAAGAGTATCTGCTGCTGAAAGTGTTTCTACATAACGTTGCCACTTAGCCTCATCCGTATTTTCTAAAGCCGCAACGTCAAGGAACTGTGCCGTAGCTGTGGCCATATCACGAAGCTTAAAAATCCAGGGATGGATATCTCGATAGAAAAGTCGATCAGATTCAGAAGTTGAAGAAGCTAAAGTCTCCAACACCTTGCATGAATCCGCAATTCTCTGCATTTCTGCACGAAGTTCTGTAGGATTATGGCTAGCTTTATACGCCGTAATCTTATTGTTCAAAGTTGCCGCATCATTCCACCGCAGATAAGGAGCAATACTGCGGAAGGCTGCTGCCTTGCTTCCTAACACAGAATTAACAGCAGCTTGCCAACTGTTCTGATTGTTAAAAGAAGCTGTGTGCCAAGCATAGTCAGCTACACTAAAGACTGGGATTTTAGCAATTTCACCTTGCTGCATCGGATTGCTAACAATAGATATTCCACCATTTAAACTTGCAGGCAGTGTGGAATTATTACCAACAGCAGGCATATCTACAAAATTGGAATACATATCACTAGCGAAAATCTGGCTATCTGCATTATCGTTGCAAGGATAATTCCACCACCAGCCGACATTACGGCCTAGTGGAGTCGCAGTAACATTCAAGTCTCTACTATTAGGAACACTCCAAACCCCCCATCCTGTTGTATAAATGGTGATCTTCGAAGGAGTGTTACCTAAAGCATTGAAGAATTTTGTAAACTGCTCTTCGCTACTTGCAAAATTGCGGCAATAGATTTGAGGAACAAAATGAAGCGGCTTAACAGTATCAGCAGCTGCTGCACCTGCAACATTGTATTTTGAATCCATTGCTTTCTGCAATTGCGTCAAGCGATCAGCATTTAGTTTGTATCCGGCATCATCTGAAGGTATACCTACATCGTCAACAAAAACGCCAAACTGACGGACACCCAAATCATACATTTTGGCAAATTTTCCCATAATGTCATTGATTACAGTATTACTGCCCAAAAATTTATTACCGGGATGAATTGCCCAAATAAAGTTGACTTTTGTTGCATGGGATTCTGCAGTCACTTCACGAAGCATAGCCTGTGATAACCAGCCATTTGTTTCTTGCTGTGCAGTAACAGAGGTTGGATATGCATCCATCCATTTCTCAGAATGATAAGGATCACTCTTGGCACCATAAAGGTATGTATTCATCTTATAGCGCATCATAAAGCGCATTAAGTCCTTTTTTACACTTACTGAATAGGGATAGCCATAATATCCTTCTACGATACCACGATTTTTGATATCAGCATAATCATAAATAGTAATACAGGGCATAGATGTATGACCACCATCCAACATCTGCTCCAACGACGCCAAACCATAGAAGGTCGCATCTGTATTCTCACCTAAAATAACGAGACGTGCTACTCCGCCGTCATTCGTAAGGCTTACAACATGACGATCATAACGACCATTCGTGAAGAGACTACGATCTAACCCTAACGTAGACACGCGGTTATCAGCAGCTTGACCAGAATGATTTACTCCTAACCATATTGCAGCTACGCCTGTCCTTGATTGATTTGTAAAGTTTGCTATCAAGCCATGCTCTTGGAGTACTTCTTTCACTCGATTACGTGTAGCCTCATCAATACCACTTTCTGCAATAATGTCTACGGTCGATGTGAAGGATGTTGTTCCTGTTCCACTAACTTCCTTCTGCGGAATTGGATAAATCGTATATCTGCCATCTGCATAGACAAAGCAGCTACTTGCAAGCATGGCAGCAACGAATAATGATTTAAGTTTCATATTTTGATGGTTTAGGTTTGTTTGCTATAACACAAAACATGAATCAGCACTACACAGTGGTAGTCTGATTCACGCTATTAAAACATTTATTTACGAAGAGCTTGAAGAGTCTCCTCAAGAGCTTTTATCTTTGCTTCAGAATCTGACTTTTTCTTCTGCTCAAGCGCCACAACTGCAGCAGGTGCATGAGCTACAAATCGATCATTAGATAGTTTCTTTTCAACAGAAGCTAAGAAGCCACGGAGATGTTCCAAATCAGCTTCAGCTTTCGCAATCTCTGCATCCTTGTCCACAAGATCACCAAGAAGTACGTCATATTCAGAAGTTCCAACCATAAAGCTAGAAGCACCCTCACCCTTCTCTTCAACAACAGCAATAGCAGAAAGATTTGCCATCTTCATTACAATTCCATCTAGTTCGGGAACAGGATTAGCCTTGAGCACCTCAAGCGGCAACACTTCTTTTTTGGCAATATTGCGTGCATTGCGAACAGCACGTACACCCTGAACAATACCTTTCACTATAGAAATCCCATGAAGGATTTCTGCATCATCTGCTTGCGGAGCTGGTATAGTTTGGGGATCTATCATCAAGCTTTCTCCAGCCTTACGCTGTGCAAGATGCTGCCAAAGCTCTTCCGTGATGAAAGGCATAAAAGGATGCAACAAGTGAAGCAAATCGTTGAAATAACTCTTAACTTGGCACAGCGTAGAAGCATCAATCGGTGCTCCATAAGCAGGCTTAATCATTTCCAAAAGCCAACCAGAGAACTCATCTGTCAACAAACGATAAACCTCCATTAGAGCTTCACTCAAACGATACTTTGAAAAAAGATCTTTAATAGTTTCTGCGCTACTTCGAAGCTGTGCCCCAAACCATTCTAGAGCTTGGGTATTGGTCTGAGACTGTTCTGTATCAGCCACTTTCCATCCTTCGATCAAACGATAGCAGTTCCAAATCTTATTACAGAAATTGCGACCTTGTTCACACAAAGCATCATCGTAAAGAATGTCGTTGCCCGCAGGCGCAGCCAACATAAGCCCCATACGAACGCCATCGGCACCAAACTTATCTATCAAATCAAGAGGATCTGGACTATTTCCCAGCGACTTAGACATCTTGCGTCCTAACTTATCACGAACAATACCCGTGAAGTAAACGTGTTTAAACGGCATCTTACCCGTGAATTCATAGCCAGCCATAATCATGCGGGCAACCCAAAAGAAGATGATATCGGGACCTGTAACCAAATCACTTGTAGGATAGTAATAGTTAAATTCTTCATTATCTGGGTGAGAAATACCCTTGAATAAAGAAATCGGCCACAGCCAACTTGAGAACCAAGTATCAAGAGCGTCTTCATCTTGGCGCAAATCTGTTTCCGAAAGATTCGGGTTATTACTTTGCTGGCGAGCTAACGACAAAGCTTCTTCAATAGTTTCAGCTACGACAAAAGTATTATCTGGCAAATAATAAGCAGGAATACGATGTCCCCACCATAGTTGGCGACTGATACACCAATCTTTTATATTCTCCAACCAATGACGATAGGTATTTTTATATTTTGTGGGATAAAATTTAATTTCATCACTCATAACTGGCGGTAAAGCCAAATCAGCAAAATGTTGCATCTTCAAGAACCACTGCGTAGAAAGTTTTGGTTCTATAGGAACATTCGTACGTTCAGAGAAGCCTACATTGTTAGTATAGTCCTCAACTTTTTCCATCAAGTTAGCTACTTCAAGATCTTTTTCTATTTTTTTACGAACCTCAAAGCGATCTTCTCCCACATAAAGACCTGCAGCCTCAGAGATACTACCATTATCATTGAAAATATCGATAGTATCTAAGTGGTGCTTTAAACCGAGCGCATGGTCATTAATGTCATGAGCAGGAGTTACTTTCAAACATCCTGTTCCGAATTCCACATCTACATATTCGTCCTCAATAACAGGAATCACACGATTCACTAAAGGCACACGAACTTTCTTTCCACTCAACCAACGATTCTTTGGATCCTTAGGATTAATACACATTGCTGTATCACCCATAATCGTTTCTGGACGCGTTGTTGCTACAACTGCATACCTATGTCCTCCTTCATCTGTATGAACCACACAACCTTCAGGAACTGGCGTAGACATATCATCATCTACTACATAGTAGCGGAGGTAATAAAGTTTTGATTTCTCTTCTTTGTAGACTACCTCCTCATCAGAAAGAGCTGTTAAAGCTTTAGGATCCCAATTAACCATGCGAACACCACGATAAATAAGCCCCTTACGATAAAGCTCTACAAAAACATGGATTACACTCTTAGAACGTTCTTCATCCATTGTGAATGCAGTGCGATCCCAATCGCAACTAGCACCAACACGGCGCAACTGCCGAAGAATGATACCACCATGTTCATCGGTCCATGCCCAAGCATGCTTTAAAAACTCTTCACGAGTTAAGTCTGCCTTGTTAATGCCTTGCTCAGCCAGTCTATTAACGACTTTTGCTTCTGTAGCGATAGAAGCATGATCTGTACCTGGGACCCAACAAGCATTCTTGCCTTCCATTCGAGCACGACGCACAAGAATATCCTGAATTGTTTCATTCAGCATATGTCCCATATGCAGCACACCTGTCACATTGGGAGGAGGAATAACAACAGTATATGGTTCTCGTCCATCAGGCTTAGAACTAAATAGTTTATGGTCTGTCCAATATTGATACCACTTATCCTCCACGTCTGCTGGAGTATACTTAGGCGCTAATTCCATTCTTTTAAATTTTGTAGATTTAGTTTATTCGGCAAAGATAGCTCTTGCATTGCAAAAAACAAAAGATTCGCAGGCTTTTGATGCCCATGCTTAACCATTTACTTGCGTGAACTTTGCAAATTTTAATAGAAGATTTTTCTCTCCGACATTTTCAAATTTAACTTTTGCGCGAGCATTACTACCTTCTCCAGATATTTCAATGATCTCACCTCGACCAAAACGCTCATGTTCTATACAGGAACCAACCTTTACATTAAAAATTGATGATTCTGAATAGTTATGGGATGAAGCATTTTCGATGCGAGAATATCTTGACGCAGGATTTATCGTAGGAGAAGGAATACTTGCTACTTGAGGCCTGCTATTCACGCGAGGAACACAGGTAATGTCTTCACCATCATACAATAAATACTGAGAATCAATATCGCACAAAAAAGGAGATGGATTACAAATTTCCGCCGCCCCATATCGATAGCGAGATTTAGCATAAGAAAGAAAACAACGAGTTTTAGCACGCGTCACTGCCACATAGAAAAGCCTGCGCTCTTCTTCCATTTCTTTCGGATAGAAGCGAGCATTCGGGTTTGGAAAAAGATTGTCTTCCATTCCCGTAACAAAAACTGTATCAAACTCTAAGCCTTTGGCAGCATGAACTGTCATGAGTGCTACTGCAGGACCTCCATCAGCTACAGTATCTTGAGAAGAACTTAAAGAGGCTTGCATCAAATAATCACCAAGACCTACGTGCTCATTACCAAAGGTTTCCAATTGCTCTTGCGAGAACTCTTTTATAGCATTCAGCAGGCCATCCACATTTTCCACCCTACTCAATGCTTCTGGAGTTTTCTCAGAGTGTAATTCTTCAGCAATTCCTGAACGCTTTATAACTTCTGAAGCTAAATCGTAAGCTCCTATTGTGGATAAGGATTCCTGCAAATCTTCAATGAGAGATACAAAGGCTAGAATTTTGTTCTGTGTTGAGGTTGAAATCTTCACCTCATAATCTTGAGGGGTTTTGAGAACCTGCCATAAACCGACTTGGAACTGAGCTGCAGCATAACGTAATTTAGCTAAGGTCGTTGCCCCTATTCCTCTCGTGGGATAGTTGATAATACGTGCCAAAGCTTCCTCATCCTGCGAGTTACAAATCACACGAAAATAAGCCAAGACATCTTTTATTTCCTTATGCTGATAGAAAGACATGCCTCCATATATTTTATAAGGAATATTCATCTGATTCAGAGCACTTTCGAAAGATCTACTTTGAGCGTTGGTTCTATACAGAATCGCTATATCTGAATACTCTATATCATAGAGGGAACGTAGGCGAAGAATCTCTTTTAACACCTTCATACTTTCATCTTGGTCACTATACGAAGACATCACACGAATACGCTCTCCCTCTGACAGGTTACTAAAGACATTCTTCTGTATACGGTCTTTATTGTGAGATATAATTGAATTTGCAGCATTAACAATAGTCTGAGTCGAACGATAGTTTTGCTCCAGCTTAATGAGACGAGCCTTAGAATAATGCTTTTGAAAACTTAATATATTTCCAATATCAGCCCCTCGAAAAGCATAAATACTTTGAGCGTCATCACCAACTACACATAAACGAGAATTTTCAGAAGGAGCCAGTAATAACAAGATACGCGACTGAAGATAATTAGTGTCTTGAAACTCATCAACAAGAATATATCTGAAAAGACGCTGATACTTCGCACAAATATCTTCGTGATCACGCAACAAAAGGTATGTAAAAAGCAGCAGATCGTCGAAATCCAAAGCATTTGTATTACGACAGCGCTGATAATATGCAGAATAAATTCGGTGAAGTTCAGGCATATTATCACGGGCATCGCGCTTCAGAAGATCTTGACTCTGCGCGTAATCTGAAGGTAAGATAATCTTATTTTTTGCAAAGGAAATTCTACTATTCACAGTAGCAAGATTGTACGCTTTATCATCTAAACCAAATTCCTTAATAATGGATTTTATCAATTTACGAGAGTCTTCTTGATCGTAAATAGTGAAAGTAGAAGTAAAACCCAGAGCTGCATGCTCGATTCGCAAAATACGAGAAAACACACTATGAAATGTGCCACACCACATCAAACGATCTGAATTATTAGGTAACAAATCTCTCACACGATTTGTCAATTCCTTTGCTGCTTTGTTTGTAAAAGTCAGAGCTAAAATCTCATAAGGGGCATACCCATGCTCCAACAAATAGGCTACCTTGTATGTCAGCACACGAGTTTTCCCCGAACCTGCTCCAGCTATAACGAGAGATGGACCATCACTATACGTTACAGCTTCTAATTGTCTACTATTCAATGATTTTGAAAAAGTTTCTTCCATAAAGAATCAATGTCTTTTGGTTCGAGTTTTGTCGTACTCTAACTTACGCATATAAAATTTCTTTTGCATAACGACATCTTCCAACTCCCTACGCAAAGAGTCTACATTCGCTACTTTCTTACTTTCAACATCCATCAGCATAAGTTCAGAACTAGAGCGAGCCAAATGAATACTATCAAGCAAAAGAATAGCTTCTTCTCGCGCTGTCAAGGCCAGCGGATAGTTCTTGCGTAATTTCTCAATCATTTTTTCTGCTTCATCATACTTTTTAGCCGTGAGTTGTGCTCGAGATTTATTCAACAATGTTTGACCTTGCGCCTCGTCTGATTGTCTAACGCTAGACCACCTATTGCTCGGCTTACAAGAATACAACAAGAAGAAACTTAAAAATAAGATAAAGGAGAAGTACCGCATTTTGAATCTTTTAATTGCAAAAATAACAATAAAATTAGTAATTTCGCATCTAAAAAATAAAATAAATGAGGAATCTCCAACAGGTAGATATTATAGATATTCTACATAAAGATCATATATTCGAGAAACTTTCACAAACTGCCGACAAGCTACAAATCGAAACTTATCTTGTCGGAGGGTATGTGCGCGATCTCTTCCTCAACCGTCCGACTAATGATATTGATGTGGTTGTTGTCGGATCAGGAATTGAGTTTGCAAAAAGTTTTACTGACACATTAGGAAAAGGAGCCCATCTTTCTATATTTCGCAACTTTGGAACAGCGCAAGTCAAGTGGCATCACTACGAAATAGAATTTGTGGGAGCACGTAAAGAAAGCTACTCACATGATAGCAGAAAGCCAATTGTGGAAGACGGCACACTTGAAGACGATCAGAATAGGCGCGATTTCACGATCAACGCTCTTGCTGTATGTCTGAACCCTTTGAATTTTGGAAAACTTATCGACCCTTTTGACGGAATAAAAGACTTGCAAGATGGCATCATTCGCACACCTTTGGATCCGAACATCACATTTAGCGATGATCCTTTACGCATGTTACGTTGCATACGCTTTGCTACACAGCTTAATTTTCGCATTTATGACAAAACCTTTGAAGCGCTCACTCAAAACAAAGAGCGAATCAAAATTATCAGCTCAGAAAGAATCATTGATGAATTAAACAAGATAATGCTCTCTCCACGCCCCTCCATTGGATTTGTTGAACTTCACAGGTGTGGACTACTCGAAATCATTCTTCCAGAAGTTGCTAAACTCGACATTGTTGAAACACGAAATGGTAAAAGTCATAAAAACAATTTTTATCATTCGCTCGAAGTACTTGATAACGCCTCAAAAAAAACAAACAATCTATGGCTACGTTGGGCCGCCCTACTCCACGATATAGGCAAACCTAAAAGCAAGCAATGGGACCCTTCAATCGGGTGGACTTTTCATAACCACAATTTCTTGGGAGAAAAAATGCTACGTCCATTGTTTCGCAGGCTAAAACTACCGCTTGATGAGAGATTGAAGTATGTTAGCAAACTCGTTGGGCTTCATATGCGCCCAATTGTTATGTCTGATGACATAGTAACAGACAGTGCAGTTCGACGCCTTCTCTTTGAAGCAGGCAAAGATATTGATGATTTGATGCTTTTATGCGAAGCTGACATTACTAGCAAAAACGAGCAACGAAAACGCAACTTTCTGCAAAATTTCCAATTGGTACGTCAAAAACTAATCGACATAGAAGAAAAGGATCGCATTAGAAATTTCCAACCACCTGTTACTGGCAACGAAATTATGGAACTCTTCAATCTTGGCCCGTGCCAAGAAATTGGAAGGTTGAAAAGCTCACTCAAAGATGCTATCCTTGATGGAGTAATCCCTAACGAACATGACGCTGCTCTAGAATACATATTAAAGAAAGCTGCTGAAATGGGGCTACAAAGAACTAAATAACAGCATAGGAAGAACTCATTCTGCAGTTTATCTCAAAAAAATAGGCAGAAGCTTAATCTTGAGCTTCAGCCTATTTCAATAAAAAGGACTCCATCACTAGAATTTTCTTCTCGGTTATACAACTTGAGCATAAAAATCCTTATTGTATCAGCTGACATAATAAGCCTGTCGGCAGACATCCTTATTGTAGCCGAGAAAACAATAAGGATATTTATTCGAAGGAACAAAGAAAGAAGTTACTACAGAGCTAACTCTGCGATATAGAAGCATCTGCTCTAATCACAACATTCTTTTGCAATAGGACAAAAGAAAAAGGTCTATGAAAATCATAGATCTTTTGGAGATTCTTTACGAATGTCAAAAAGATATGTTATTTTAGCTTGGATTGTTCCATTATTTGAACGAGAGAAGACGTCTTTTTTGGAATTACCAAATAAATCACTCAAACCGTAATAGTAGCGCCCCTCTAAGATAAAATGACCTGCTTTCGTGTTTAGCTCTATACCTGCTCCTGCTGCTATCCCGTAATCAAATTTCTTACTAACACTCATTGAATATTGTGCAAACATGCCATTAGGTCGGTCAGGATGACCTGCGCTATCAAATGTCCAAGTGGAACTTTGCTTACTCTTCTCTCTAAATAAATATCCGATCTGGGGGCCCACAGCAAAGAAGCCCATCAATCCCTCCGATTCTTTTCCCCATCCCAATCGTGCCAAGAAAGGTATTTCAAAATAGTTGAGATGCCGCTGATATGTGTCGGGTAAGGGTTCTATATTGGAGTTCAATATGTTTTCATTCCAACCTAATTGTGCATAATTCAGTTCAAATTGTAAGGCGCAATAAGTTTTGAAATAACGCTCACTCATGATTCGCACCGTCAATCCAAAAGTTGGTCCCACGTGCCAGTTTTGCTTAATAGAAGGAGTGAAGGATACTTTGTTCATAAGTACACCTGCATTCACACCAACAGATATTGCACGCCTAGATTCTCCAATTTGGGCGAATGTGTCTAAAGCGGGGATAACAACAAGAAGAAATAACAGAAAGCGCTTCATTATAAACTATTTTGCAGTAATTTTATCAATTGTTCTATTGGGCTTGTAGTGGATGAGAAACATACTTTGGTTGATATAGCCGCCATCTTCTTCGGTGCGGCCGAAGCGAAGATTACTCTGCAATAAACCTTTCTCTGTTCCTTGCACATTATACTTCTCACCATATTTGAGTATACCCTGTAACATCTGAAGCCCAGTGTCATACCCCAATAAGCCCATTCTTGGAATAACATCTAAGGGCTGCTTCTTGAACCACGCTTGATAGTCGGCATTAAACTGCCTGACATCAGCAAAAGATGGCTCATAATAGGAAGGAGTGAAGATATAAGTATCGTTAAGGAATAATTCTCCTTCATATCTGGCTGATTGGTTCAACCATGAGGAATAGCCTATTAAAGATAATTCGGTCTTAGGCATTGCTTGACGTACTTCGCTGAGTTTTGAGAACACATTCTGCAAAGCGGAGACATCTGAAGCATCAGGGACCACAATTATATGCCTCTTATTGTTGAGTGCCGTTTTCAACTGAGCAATCGTTGCATCTTCATTAGCATCTACCACGGTAGCACCTTGCACCAGTAGACGCTGACGAAGATATTGAGTAAAATCCAGTTGATCTGCTTTGTTTGTATGTAAGAAAAGAACGGATTTTCCTTTAAAAGTTTTCAAGAAAAGGTCGGCTGCTAGTATTTTCTCATATTCTGCAGGGGTGTTAAGAAGATACACGTAGCGATTGACATTCACCTGCTTTGCCTTAGATGAGAAAGGAACTATCATTCTTATTCCATTACTCCGACAAAAACTGGAAACTTCATCGAAATGAGAAGGATAGACTGGACCTATTAAGAACTGAACCCTGTTGTTCTTTACTTTACTCAGAATATCTGTAAGATTAGTGGAAGAGGAAAGCTCATTATAGGTATATACATTTATATTGCTTCCATTCTCTCGAACTTTATCAGCAGCCATAAGAAAGCCGCGATAGAATTCTACGCTTCTCTCTCCTTCTATTCCCGTAGCAGTGAGTGGAAGAAGAATTGCTGCACTCACACTGTTCTGAGCAAGACTTTTGGATTGTTGCTTCTGTGCTGGGACAATCTGAGGAATTCGTAATACCAAACCTTTTTTAAGTTTGAAGTTTGCTTCTTTCATCTGCGGATTACTTTCCATCAAACTATCAACAGAGATTCCATACATTCTAGCAATCCCCCATATAGTTTCTTCCTTCTGTACTTTATGAGTGGCATAGCGAGAATACTCTTTCTGCGACATAGCAGAAGGAGCTGTTCCTGTGCTAGGAATCTTAATTAGCAGACCTTCTTGAAGAGTTTCAGCTGTAAGCCCCGGATTCTGAGCCACAATTTGTTCAACTGTAACGCCATAGTTTTTTGATAGCCTATACAACGTTTCTCCTTTAACAACCGTATGCTCTACAACTCTTGTTTGTGCCACAACAACACTTATACACAAAACAAAGAAAACAGATGCTAGTAAAAAACTTCTTAACTTCATAACTTCTTCTTAATTATGTCTGCAAAAATACATATTTTTGATGGAGTATTTGGCTCCTATCATAAGATTTACGTATATTCGCTTGTGCAAAAAGCATTGATTTATGAAGATATATTTTTTAGAAGCGGCTATAACATGGCTTTTCTGCACGCAAAGCATTTCTGCGCAACGACAGGATGCTAACCGCCTTTTTTTTGACGCAAAATATACAGAAGCTGCAACACTGCTACAACAACAAATCAAGAAAGCTCGAAAACAAAACCAATCAACAACAATACTTGAGGCAGCTTTGCAGCGAGCACGCATCGGAGAAAATATGATTCTCCACGCAGACACCGTGGTTTGTTCCGATACCATTGTGATAGATAGAACACAACTATTCTCTGCTCTTGAACTCTCAAACGACATTGGAACATTGCTCCCTGCAGTTCAACTTTTTCCTGAATATGCTGCTCGCCTCGGAAATAGTGCCTATATTAATGGTTGGGGCGATATAGCTTACTTTTCAATGGCAGACAGTTCTGGCCTACACAATCTCTATCGCAGTTTGAAGATAAATGATAAATGGACATCTCCTCAACCTCTACCTGGGTTGCAGACAACAGACAAAGATCGCGACTTTCCTTTCATGTCGACAGATGGTACAACATTGTATTTTGCTGAACAGGGAGCCACATCTTTGGGGGGATTTGACTTATTCATCACTCGATACGATTTTGATACCCATAAATTTTTAAAACCCGAACAACTCAGAATACCTTACAATTCACCATATAACGATTTACTTTATATAAAAAGGAAAGACGGAAGTATACTACTTGTAACTGACCGTAATCAGCCTGCTGATAAATTACAAATTCTCACATTGAAAAAATAAATAAACCTCAAACTACATTTATCTATAATGGAAAAGAAAATCTTTGAAGAATCCGAACTGATTATTAATTCTGATGGGAGCATTTTTCACCTCCATCTTCTTCCTGAACAATTAGCAGACAATGTTATCCTAGTAGGTGATCCAGGTCGCGTACCTTTAGTTGCTGCAAATTTCGAATCTATCGAATGCGATATACAAAATCGTGAATTCCGCACTATCACAGGTATGTTTCAAGGAAAACGTATAAGTTGCGTTAGTACAGGTATTGGCTGCGACAACATTGATATTGTACTGAACGAATTAGACGCTTGTGCGAATATAGACTTCAAAACACGTCAGTTATGTCCTACACAGCGCCAGCTTACAATAGTACGTATTGGAACATGCGGTGGTCTACAACCATATACACCAGAAGGAACATATATTGCTTCAGCAAAAAGCCTTGGCTTTGATGGTCTTCTTAACTTCTATGCTGGACGCAATGAAGTGTGTGATTTAGAGTTTGAAGAAGCCTTCCTTCAACACATGAAATGGACTGGTTCAACGTGTATTGCTCACCCCTATGCCATTGATGCTGATACTGAACTGATCGAACGTATAGCAAAAGACGATATGGTCCGTGGGGTAACTATTGCTTGCGGTGGCTTCTTTGGTCCCCAAGGACGTGAACTTCGCTTGCCTTTGGCTGATCCTAATCAAAACCAGAAAATCATGGATTTTAAGCACAACGAATGGCGCATTACTAATTTCGAAATGGAATCTTCTGCAGTAGCAGGCTTGGCCAAACTCATGGGACATCGAGCAATGACATGCTGCATGGTCATCGCAAACCGTGTGAGTCACAAGGCTACGCCAAACTACAAGAATAATATCGAAAACCTCATTCGACTTGTACTTGAACGCATTTGACAAAATATTAAAAAAGAAAGAGAGCTTGCAGACTTTTTTCGCACACGTAACTTATTAGTCTACAAGCCATTTCCTCTTTTAATACTCAAATTATGTTGTATAACATAGATTTAGAATTTGCTAATTCGGTACGAATCCTTTATCTTTGCTCACAGTTATCCTGAAACAATCTTTTTACCTTAAGAAATTCTAATTACCTATCGAAACACAAAAGGCGGCAGATCGTGAGATTTACCGTCTTTTATTTTATTATAACACAAGAAATCCCATCAATTAAAGATAGTTTAGAGAAGATATATTATTTATGCAAAGAAATCTTTCGTCTTTTATTGCAAGATAATCCTTGCTATCTTGACAATAAATAATATATTTCTCTTCCATAAAAAAAACATTTTAGAGGGAGAGAAATATCATAGATTATTGCTATAAGAGGAAAAGAATGTGAGACGTCGTAAATCTATCCTAAGATGACGCATTGGGAGTTTTTTTAATGGAAACTGAGATCATAAAGAATATTATCATTACTCTCTAAATGTTTACTTCATCAGAAAAAGAATAATTATAAAATAAAAGAGTTGAAGTTTATAACTTCAACTCTTTTTGCGGTGCGTACGGGACTCGAACCCGTGACCTCCTGCGTGACAGGCAGGCATTCTAACCAGCTGAACTAACGCACCGTATAATTGTGGGCAAAGATGGATTCGAACCACCGAAGGCATAAGCCAGCAGATTTACAGTCTGCCCCATTTGGCCACTCTGGTATTTGCCCGTGCATTTCATTTCTGATTTGCGAGTGCAAAGGTAGTAATCTTTCACAACACTACCAAATGAATCTGCATTTTTCTTCAATTATTTTTGCAACTGCCAATCGAAGTCTACCATCTTTATAGCTGTAATGGCAAACTCTTTACCTTTATTTCCAAGCTTACCTCCTGCGCGTTCTTCTGCCTGTTCTAGAGTATTGACAGTAATAAGGCCATAGATTACTGGTATCTTACCATTGGTATTCTGACGTGCAAGTTCCTGCGTAACACCTTGACATATATTATCAAAATGAGGGGTATCTCCTTTTATGACACAGCCAATAGCAATAATTGCATCTACCCAGCCATGTCGTGCTAACTCTGCACAGCCATGGATAAGTTCAAAGCTACCAGGAACATGCATCACCTTAATTGCTTGTTCTTGCACTCCATATTCCTTCAATGTTGACAGGGCTCCTTCAAGTAATTTGAAAGTTATATTGTTATTCCATTCTGCACAAACAATACCGAAGCGCATTTCTGAAGCATCTGGAATATTATTATCACTCAATATAAAAACAGATGAAGACATTTATATAGATATAAGATGAGTTTATAACTGAAAATTGAGAATTGAAAGCAGAGCACTAAAGTGCCTAATTTTCAATTCTCAATTATTTTAAAATATGATTTACTATACAATTTATTTGCTTACAGCTTCAATAAAAGCATCAATAGCGGGGTCTGTAATTGTACCATTGGGTGCTTGTCCTGGTTGGCAATAGCGGCTATTGGGATAAGTTTCCTTAACCTGCTGGAACACTTCCTTAGCATCAGCTTTCTTCTTCTGAGCCATTAGCAACTCACCAGCTTGGATAAGATATTCAGGGCTCATAGCGGCATTAGCTGCACGATCTGCTGCTTTCTTGAAAGTCTCTACAGCTTTATCGAGTTGTCCATCATTTGCATAGCTATTAGCTAATGTTGCCAACGCAGCAGGAGTAATGGTATGGTCACCTTGTAGAGAATATGCCTCGAGATACTTAATTGCATTCTTAACATCTGCTTTCTGAGCAGCACCTGTTTCACCTTCTGCTTTACGAGCATAAGAGATACCTGCATAGAAATTAGCAAGATTGGAAGCATTTGTAAAGTGATTGCTTGCCAATTTGATATAACCAGGAAATTTACCATCTCCCTTCAGCGCTTTATCATAATCCTGTTGAGAGATATAAGCCATACCAAGAGTGAGCTGAGACTGTTGCTTTTCTTCTGCCGACTTTAGCCAGAAGTAACCACCTACGCACGCTGCGATAACAACTGCCAACGCTACAAGGCCAATAATCAGCTGTTTCTTGTACTTAATAACAAAGGCCTCAGACTGCGCCAAGGCATCGTTTACTTCCAATTGAGATTTTTTATTTGTCATATTTGGCGTTTTTTATTTTCATAAGAAAGCACTGCAAATTTAGCCTTTTCCAATCGATTGAAAAAATAAAATCTGTTTTTTTTATCTTGCACATTCTTTTCATTTAAGAATTGCCTAACTTTGCCTGTGCTTCCGATAAAAAGCAGTCTTTCACACGATATTAAGACTAACGTTTCTATCTTTAATCTCAAATGATTCTCAAACATCTCTCCATCATAAACTTCAAGAATCTATCTTCCGTTGAGCTTGATTTTTCCCCAAAAGTAAACTGCTTTGTAGGGGCCAATGGAATGGGAAAGACAAATGTTTTAGATGCAATCTACTACTTGTCATTTCTCAAAAGTAGTATATATACACAGGATTCCTTAAATATAAAGCACAATGAAAATTTCTTTATAATTCAAGGAGATTATGTGTCAACTAATGGAAAAACGGAAACAGTAGCTTGCAGCATGAAAGCAGGGAGTCACAAACATGTAAAAAAGAATCAGAAAGAAATACGCAGATTTTCTGAGCATATTGGTTCTATCCCGCTCATTTTGATTTCGCCTGCTGATTCGCTGTTGGTAAGCGGTAGTAGCGAAGAGCGAAGGCGTTTTATGGATATGGCCATTTCGCAATACAATTCAAGTTATTTGGAATGTCTTATACGCTACGAGAAGACGCTAAAACAAAGAAATGCAATTCTCAAGCAAGCGCAAGACGACGTACGCAATATACCCACAGATGTTATCGATGTTTTAGAGGAAATGATGTCTGAGGACGCACAAGCCATATATGAGGCGAGAATTGATTTCAACCAGAAGTTTCTACCTATCTTCCAAAACATTTACTATCAGCTATGCAACACAGACAAAGAGCAAGTGAGCATAGAATATGCTTCTCATCTCTCACGCGGCCCCCTAAAGTCACAACTTGCTGACTGTAGAAGCAAAGAGGTGTTCTTAGGGTATTCACTTCATGGTACTCACAAGGACGATTTAATCCTGTCACTAAATGGTTATCTAGTGAAGCGAGAGGGATCACAAGGACAGACTAAAACCTATTTTATTGCACTTAAATTGGCCCAGTTCATCTTTTTGAGAGAACACCTACAAGCTACAAGTCTTAACAACACCACTACACCTATCCTCCTCCTAGACGACATTTTCGACAAGTTGGATTCTGGCCGAGTGGGCAAAATCATTGACTACGCTAACGGAAGTGCTTTGGGACAAATCTTTATTACCGATACCAATCGAGAGCACTTGGACTTGATTCTTGAATCAGCCAATAGCAACTATAAGCTCTTCAAAGTCAAAGACGGAGAAATTTTTGAATGAGAAATTCAAGATAGCATCTCATGGAAAGAATAAAGGAAGAAAACTTAGGCAGTGTTGTGGCCCGTTTTCTCAAGGAAACTGGATTACAAACACAACTCAATCAATATAGACTGAAGCAGGCGTGGCCTATTATTACGGGTGAACTAGTAAAGAGTAAAACGCAAGATTTGTACATCAAGAATCAAACGCTCTATGTCAAACTTAGTTCCCCTGTTCTTCGTTCCGAACTCTCGCTACGAAAGCAGGAATTAAAAACACAATTAAACGCTTACGTACAAGCGCAAGTTATCAGTGACATTACTTTCGTATGAAAGATTTCCCACTCTCTCAAAAAATAGCGAGTTGCAGTTAGGTTCTATCCTTACTACAACTCGCTTTATTTTCTTTCTAAACACTGGCTACATCAACGCTTCAAGATAGCAGCGACGACAGAGGCAAGACTGACACCTAAGGTGCTAAAGCCCATTATTTCTGCTAAACTAGTGGCCTTACGTCTGCTCTTGGCAGGAACGATTATTTCACATCCTGGACTAATATCTTCCTTAGAACGTACTCGGGTCACTGTTCCGTTCATATTCACAGCAAACACACGACGACTCTTTGCACGCTGACCATAGCCACCAGCTTGGTTAATATAGTGGTTTAGACCAGCCCCATTGGTATAAGCCACTGTATTGGGATACATCACTTCGCCGTTAATAGACACTGTATTATTAAACTGCGGAATAATGAGTTTGTCACCATCCTGCAGCACTACATCCCATTGACTACCTGGATTCTCCAATGCCTTATCGAGATTTATTCCCACCGTACGCGTATCTCCTAACTGCACTTTAGAAATACTTGTTGAGTCCTCACTATTCACCGTAATGATCTTTAGCATAGTTTGCAGCTTGATTTTCTCTTCCGGTGTCAACAGACGTTCTAAGCGCGCCCCCTTAGCGTAAGCATAAGCTGTCAAACCTCCAGCGTTCTTCACAAGGTCGCTCAAGCGAGAAGCTTTGCGTGATAGGGTGTACTTACCGCCAAAGGCTATTTCACCAGAAATGGTCACGTGTTGCTGCTCTACATAGCCAGGACTTCTGCGAACATAAACCTCATCGAAGGGTTCCAGTTTGAAATTGTTCTCTCCACTGATAACAAAACCATCACGAAGAGAGAAGCTATACGTCTTTGCGATGACGTTTTCACTTGACAAAGCCTTGTTGTCACGAATACGGCGTGAAACATCTATTTTCACTAGCGAAGCTGCATCTGTCAAACCGCCCGCTTGAAGAATAAAGTCTTCCAGCGTCATATTGTCAGAAAACTCATATTCACCCGGATAAACCACCTCGCCCATAATGGTAAGCACTTGCTTCTCTTGCATATCGCGCTTTGAAGGCACATAGAGCACATCGCCATTTCTCAACGAAATATCGGCTACATCGTGATTCATAACGCCTTTCACATCAACCGACACCACTTCGTGTGTTCTATCGTCTTTCAAACGGCGCAAGATGGCGTGGTCGACAAAGGCATCCTCGCGTGTTCCTCCTGCTGTTTCCAATAGTTGTCGTACTGTAGTGATATTTCCATCCATCTGATACATACCAGGACGGAAAACAGCACCTTTCACTTCAACCATATTGGAATAGCGATCCAAAACACTATCTACACTCACCGAGTCTTCATCGGCAAGTTGAAACCTATTTCGCTCAAACTCATCAATAGAATACACGCTATACATACCGCCGGCTTTACGCACCAAGCGAACATTGGCGGTATAGGCATCGCCACGGAAGCCGCCAGCATATTTGATAAGAGTACCCACACTCTCATTGTGCTTCATCTCATAGAACATAGGACGGCGTACCTTACCGGTGATATTCACCAAGGCCTCATAGGGACTCACCACGATGACATCACCCGATGCCAAACGCACATTGCCCGTCATGCGTCCATTCAGAATATAGTCGTAGATATCGCAAGTTGAAATCAAACGACCTGAACGATAAATCTTGATGTTTCTCAGCGTACCAATCTCATTGGTTCCTCCAGCCATATAGAGAGCATTAAATACGGTGGCAAAGGCCGAGAGCGTAAATGTACCAGGATTTTTCACCTCACCCATCACATTGACGGTGATTGTCTTCGTTTGTCCCACTGACAAACGAACATTGCTACTCTGATAGCGACTTCCTAACGTTCCACGAAGACGGGAATTGGCTTGAGCCACTGTTAGACCTGCCACATTCACAGGGCCAAAGCCCTCCAAGTCTATGTAACCATCGGGAGAAACAGTCGCTTGAAAACTCTTCTGAGATGCCCCCCAAACATCCACAAATACTGCATCGCCAGGCCCTAAGCGATAGTCGCTAGGCATAGCTATATTCATATCGCTTTCAAAAGTCAAATTCTTATTATTGAAGATATTGCGTCCAAACACTTGCCGGCCTTTAGGTTTCTCGTTATTGCCCATCAGCTCATCAAACATAGCTAACGAATCGGGAAGGACAAAATTGAGGTCCTCACTCATCTGGCGGCGGCGCAGTTTCACATTGTTGTCACTGAGGCTCTTCTCACTCTTTACACGATTAAACACTTCCGGTTGAGTATCAGAATCATAATCATCACGATTCTTTCCATTATTCTTACGCAAACGCGTTTGCTGCTCTTGCGACAATCCTGAAATATTACGTGCTCCAACAACATCGCCCTTCTTTTGCTTTTCGTATGCTGCTCGGATCTTACGAATGCGATCCACTGTCACACCACGCTCCATTAAGTGCGTCACAATCTGGGAGCGCGAAGCCCCCTTTGCATTCTCCGAAATAATGTATTCCATTATTTGATTGTCGGTCATAGACGACTGCGCCCACACACCAACAGGAAGCATGAGCATACATATCAATATTATCGCTGCCTTTTTCATTTGACATTATTTTCTATTTAACAACGCGAAGCTTCCCTCATTTTCTTTCAACTACGACACCTTTCATAAGGCATCCAGCCCAGCTTCTGCCAGCTTGTAAAGTTAGCATTTCCACTTTCGGCAAACCTCATTGTAACATGTTAAACGATAGCAATTCGTTTATATTGTTTAGATAGAGCAAAGATAATAAAAAGCACTGAAGACACAGCATCTTAAAGCAACTATTTAAAGCAAAAAGCAGTTAAATGCAAGACAAGCACAGATATTCTAAAAAAAATTTTTACCTTTGCAAGCACATACATCTGGGGCAGACTGGATTTGACAGCAGGTCGAGATGAAGTGCAAGCATGCGGTGCGCCTGAAAGTGGGCACCTTAATATCGGCTTTCAAAAATTTAACTGGCGAAAACAACTACGCTCTCGCTGCCTAACCGAAGTATAGTAAGTTCGGGCTTTATCACGACACTAGGTGTTGTGACGAGACATCACTCCACAGCCGTTGTTCCGAGGCTCACGGGTCAAGTGGTGCAGACAATTCGGGAATCGTCTAGGGTAGCCTCGCACCCTCGATTAAATTTTAGAGGATAAGGTGCAGACTTAGTGGCTCTGGTCTTTATCTACACCCGAAAAACTTAAGCAGAGATAAGCATGTAGAAACCATTTTAGCTCCCTGTTTGGACGAGGGTTCAATCCCCTCCTGCTCCACAAACTCAAAAAGAAGTTATACAAGAAGTATAACTTCTTTTTTAATAACAAAAATACATAACACTTATATATTAGGATAATAGAATACTACAATGCAATAAAGAAGCCAGCTGACAAAATAAGAAAAAACTCAATCAAAACAATACCAAAAACCAACACGAAAGAGTCACTTCATAGAAAAAGCTATAAATGTAAATATTTCTCACCCTCGTCTCTCACTTTTCCGTTCGCAACTTTCGTACTCTTAGACTTTTCCCTAGAGATAAAGTAGACATACAACAGTTGCTCTATACACAGAAATCAATAACCACGCAACACATATCAATGAATCACCCTACCCCCCTTCTCGTACCCCAAAAGCGCAAAAGTTGACTACCGCAGCCAATAGTGAGAACGCAACACACTGTAGTACGATACAAGAAAGCCATACACTAATAATATTTCTCTTCAAAACAAACAAAGCACCCTAAAAGAGCCCCTCAGAAGCACAGCCTAGCCCAAATTAGCACAGTTTTCTAGATTTAGGCATAAATCGCGAATTCTTTCATGCCTCTACAGGAACTTCAAATACAAACACATCTTTTCTGGACAAACATAACTTTTTGTCCAAATCCCCCAAACCAAGCCTCAACAGCCTTGACGCTCTCTTCAGATTGGAAATATCTACAGAACACACACTATAATCCGCAATATTTACCGTTTTTCAGTTTTTTCTTTGTATTTTTGGACACAAAATAAGAAGCAGAAGACATGTTCAGCTTAAGAAGAAGAAATTGGTTTGTGCCCAAAGGTCAGCAGATGACCGACTTCGACAAACGTATCCTGGAGTTGCAAAACCAAGGACACATTGTCCCTCCTCGCCGTTTAGTTCTAAACGAAGAACAGATAACAGGCATCCGCCGCTCAAGCGCAATCAATACAGGCGTTCTTGATGCCGTGGCAGAGAAAATATGCGCCGGAATGAGTACAGAAGAAATCGACCGCATCGTATACGAATACACCACCGCACACGGGGCCATACCCGCAGATCTCAACTACGAAGGCTACCCCAAGAGCGTATGTACGAGCATCAACGAAGTGGTATGTCACGGCATCCCCTCAGAAGATGATATTCTCGAAGAGGGCGACATCGTTAATGTAGACGTTTCAACCATCAAAGACGGCTACTTTAGCGATGCCAGCAGAATGTTTATCATTGGCAAAACCACGCCAGAAAAAGAACGCCTCGTCAGAGTGACCAAAGAATGTCTCTATATTGGCGCAGCAGCAGCAAAGCCATGGGGCTTCATTGGCGATGTAGGTAAAGCCATCGGTAAGCATGCCCACAGCAACGGATATAGCGTTGTAGAGGAATTCTGTGGTCACGGCGTAGGACTCGTTTTCCACGACGAACCAGAAGTGAACCACTACGACACCCACCAAGACGGAATGCTCCTCGTGCCAGGCATGGTTTTCACCATAGAGCCGATGATTAACATGGGAGGGCGAGAAGTATTTATCGACTCCGACGATAACTGGACCGTTGTGACAGAAGACGAGCTCCCCAGCGCACAATGGGAACACACCTTCCTCATGACAGAAGATGGAGTTGAAATCTTGACTTATTAGAACGATGAACGATATATATATATTAGGAATAGAAAGCAGCTGTGACGATACGAGCGCTGCCGTTATAAAAAACGGCTACCTACTTAGCAACATCACAGCCTCGCAAGCCGTTCATAAGGCCTACGGAGGCGTAGTGCCCGAACTTGCTTCACGTGCACACCAGCAGAATATAGTGCCCGTTGTAGATCAAGCACTCAAGCAAGCAGGTATAACCAAAGAACAATTATCAGCCATCACCGTAACCCTAGGCCCTGGTCTCATGGGATCACTTCACGTTGGTGTTAGCTTTGCCAAAGGCCTTGCCACCTCCCTAGACATCCCTCTTATCGAGGCCAACCACCTGCAAGGGCACATTCTGGCACACTTCATTTTGACAGAAGGAGAGGAACTACGCGTCCCACCCTTCCCCTACCTCTGCCTAATGGTGAGTGGCGGCAACTCTCAAATAGTAAAGGTGAACGCCTACAACGACATGAAAATACTCGGACAGACCATCGACGACGCCGCAGGCGAAGCCATGGACAAATGTTCGAAAGTGATGGGCTTTGGCTATCCAGGCGGCCCCATCATCGACAAGCTGGCACGTCAAGGTAATCCCAATGCCTACACCTTCGCCAAGCCCCACATAGCAGGTCTCGACTATAGCTTTAGCGGTCTGAAAACCTCTTTCCTCTATTTCCTACGCGATGAAATAAAGAGAGATCCCGACTTTGTAGAACACCACAAAGAAGACCTTGCAGCTTCATTGGAGAAAACCATCGTAGACATCCTCATGAAGAAGCTTACACAAGCCGTAAAAGAAACCGGCATCACAGAAGTAGCTCTCAGCGGAGGCGTGAGTGCCAACACAGCACTACGCGAAGCCTTCAAGACTAGGCAAGACAACAAACAATGGACCATCTACATCCCTAAGTTTGGCTATACTACCGACAACGCAGCCATGATAGCCATTACAGGCTATTACAAATACTTAGACAAAGACTTCTGTCCTATCGACAAACCAGCCTACTCACGTACAACACTATAAAACCTCACAATATGGACTTTGATGTAAGATTAGTCAGTAAAGAAATCAACGAACTCCTGTGGAACTCAAAAAAAACACTCTCCACAGCCGAGAGTTGCACCGCAGGGCGGATTAGCAGCATCATCACAGCACAACCTGGAAGCTCTAATTATTATATAGGAGGCCTAGTTTGCTACGCCACCGAGCTCAAAGTGAAGTACCTCGGTGTATCCCCCGAAACCATCGAGCAACACAGTGTAGTGAGCGAAGAAGTAGTAAGGGAAATGGTAGCCGGTGCCAACAAGATGTTTGGTAGCGACTACGCAGTAGCCATCAGTGGCTTTGCAGGTCCTGGCGGCCCCGACGGCACAGGCCGCCCCGGCGTACTAATAGGAACAATCTGGATAGCCGTAGGCTCTAGCGACAACATCGTCACCTACAAGATTGAAGAAGACAATGGCCGTGAACGCAATTTAGAAAGCGCCACCAATAAGGCCATCCACATACTCCTCGACTACCTCAAAGAAAATTGCCCGAAAGAGGATTAATCGAAAGAGCAACTTATCGTTAAGAACGGGACTTCAACCTCCTCACCACCCCAAGCCCCCGACTTCCGACAAAACAATGAGTTGTAATGGCTAGGCAAAGGAAAAAAAACAAAAAAGGTATAAAATTATTTTGTTCTTCGTTTATTTTACACTAACTTTGCACCTCGTATTGGGAAAGTACACTAACAACGAATTAAAAAACAAGTAGATAGCAATGTCTAAAATTTGTCAGATCACCGGAAAGAAAGCCATGATTGGCAACAATGTTTCCAAATCAAAGCGTCGCACAAAGCGCAGTTTTGACGTGAACCTGTTCCGTAAAAAGTTCTACTATGTAGAGCAGGATTGCTGGATTCAGCTTCGCATCAGTGCTGCTGGTCTTCGCCTTATCAATAAGGTTGGCCTTGACGCTGCGTTGAACAACGCGGTTGCCAAAGGTTATTGCGACTGGAACTCTATTAAAGTAATCGGTTAATATTTAAACATCATGGCAGGAAAGAAAGCTAAAGGTAATCGCGTTCAGGTTATTCTAGAATGCACAGAAATGAAGGAAAGCGGTCTGCCCGGTACATCTCGCTATATCACGACGAAGAACCGTAAGAACACGCCGGAACGTTTGGAGGTGAAGAAATACAACCCCATTCTCCGTCGTATGACCATTCACAAAGAAATTAAATAAAGATAAAGCACTATGGCAAAGAAAGCAGTCGCAACGTTGCAGGAAGGTAGAACCGACGGCCGTTCCTACACAAAAGTCATCAAGATGGTTAAGAGTCCGAAGACTGGTGCTTACGTCTTTGATGAGCAGATGGTTCCTAATGACAAAGTTCAAGAATTCTTCAAGAACTAATAAGTCCCTTCTGATAACAACGATAAAACCCAGAGCCAAAGCTCTGGGTTTTATCGTTGTTATCAGAAAAAAATTGTAAATTTGCAGAACAAGAAAAGTCGTTCTCACATAATATCAAGGCAATGGGATTTTTCAATTTATTCAGCAAAAAGGAGCAAAAAGAGGTACTTGACCAAGGACTACAAAAAACCAAGAGTAGCGTTTTCAATAAGATTGCCCGCGCTGTTGCAGGAAAAGCAAAAGTCGACGACGAAGTTCTTGACAACCTTGAAGAGGTTCTCATCACTTCCGACGTAGGCGTAGAAACAACCGTCGAAATCATAAAAAGAATAGAAGAGCGCGTAGCCCGCGACAAATACGTGGGTGCATCTGAATTGAATCGCATCCTGCGCGAAGAAATAGAAAGCCTCCTCGTTGAAACAGGCAACAACAACGGAGAAGGCTTCGTTATCCCCGCAGACAAAAAAACATACGTCATAATGGTAGTAGGAGTAAACGGAGTAGGAAAAACCACTACTATCGGAAAACTTGCCTACCAATTCAAACAAGAAGGGAAACGCGTATACCTAGGCGCGGCCGATACTTTTCGAGCAGCAGCTGTTGAACAACTCTGCATCTGGGGAGAACGTGTAGGAGTTCCCGTTGTAAAACAACAAATGGGCAGCGACCCTGCTAGCGTGGCTTTCGACACCCTCTCATCAGCAAAAGCCAACGACGCAGACATAGTCCTCATCGACACCGCAGGACGACTCCACAATAAAGTGGGCCTCATGAACGAATTGACAAAAATCAAAAATGTCATGAAAAAAGTTGTGCCTGATGCTCCCAACGAAATTCTACTTGTCCTCGACGGGTCAACAGGACAAAATGCATTCGAACAAGCGAAACAATTCACCAAAGCTACAGACGTTACTAGTCTTGCCATCACAAAGCTTGATGGAACAGCAAAAGGTGGTGTAGTGCTTGGCATCTCACACCAACTTAAAGTACCAGTAAAATACATAGGACTTGGTGAAAGGATGCAAGACTTGCAACCTTTCAATAGCAAGAGCTTTGTAGAAAGTCTGTTTGAAGAAGATAAAAACAAATGAATCTTGCAATCTTCATCTCAGGAGAAGGAACAAACTGCGAAAACATCATTCGTTACTTTGCGGACAATGCCTACATAAATGTCTCACTTGTCGTTAGCAACAAAAAAGACGCTTACGGGTTGGAAAGAGCAAAAGCATTAGGCATACCTACCTACATAGCAAACAAAGAAGTTTTTTCAACCCCTCAACAACTACTTCCACTCCTGAGAGATATAGATTTCATTGTTCTAGCAGGCTTTCTATTGATGATACCGGACTACCTCATAGATGCCTACCCCAAAAGGATTATCAACCTCCACCCAGCCCTACTTCCTAAATACGGAGGAAGAGGAATGTACGGACAGCATGTCCATAAAGCAGTGAAAGACGCAAGAGAGAAAGAAACAGGCATGACTGTCCACTACGTTTCAAACATCTGTGATGGCGGAGAAATTATAGCACAAATAAAAACGCATATCAGTACAAACGATAGCATCGAGGAGATTGCAAACAAAGAGCACCAACTCGAACTTGAACATTTCCCTAAAATCATAGAAGAAGTCATACTTCAAAACATTGAAAAATAAGAAATTCACTCAATGAATATAGATATTATCACCATGGGATGCTCCAAAAACCTTGTAGACTCAGAGCGTCTCATGAATCAGTTTGCAGAACACGGATTTAAAGCATACCACAATCCGAACGAGACACACGGTGATATAGCAGTCATCAATACCTGTGGCTTTATCACTTCTGCAAAGGAAGAGAGTATCAACATGATTCTTAATCTTTGCAATCAGAAAGATGCAGGAAGGCTAAAGAAAGTCTTCGTTATGGGCTGCCTCTCTGAACGATACATGGACGAACTAAAAGCAGAAATCCCACAAGTAGATAAATTTTATGGAAAATTCAATTGGAAGGATTTGCTGAAAGATCTCCAGTCCGACTACGATACCCAAACTCTCGGAGAACGTGTCCTAACAACTCCCTCACACTATGCGTATATTAAGATTGCAGAGGGATGTAATAGAATGTGTGCTTACTGTGCTATCCCGCTCATCACAGGCCACCATGTAAGTCGCCCCAAAGAAGAGATTCTTGATGAAGTCAGAGAACTAGTTGCACAAGGAGTAAAAGAATTCCAGGTAATTGAACAAGAACTCACTTACTATGGCATCGACCTCCATAATAAGCCAATGATTGCTGAATTAGTTGAGGAAATGGCTAAGATACCTGGAGTAGAATGGATTCGCTTACATTACGCCTACCCTAATGACTTCCCTACTGACTTACTTCGTGTCATCAAGGAAAACAACAATGTGTGTAATTACCTAGACATCGCATTACAGCATATCAGCGACAACGTACTGCAACGAATGCGGCGTCATGTTACGAAGCAGGAAACACTCAATCTTATCAAGAAGATGCGAGAAGAAGTTCCCAATCTGTGTATCCGCACAACACTCCTAGTTGGCTTCCCTGGTGAAACAGAAGAAGACTTCAAAGAACTCTATAATTTTGTTCGTGATACCCGCTTCGATCGCATGGGTGTTTTTGCCTATAGCGAAGAAGAAGGAACTTTTGCAGCTCTCCACTATGAAGATGATATCTCAGAAGAAGTAAAGCAAGAACGAGTAGACAAACTGATGGAACTTCAAATGGAGATTTCAACGGAATTAAACGCTGAAAAAGTTGGTAAGACTTATAAAACTATCGTTGATCGACAGGAAGGAGAATTCTTTATCGGCCGAACAGAATTTGACTCTCCAGAAGTGGATTGTGAAGTTCTTATTCCTGTCACGGAGGGACTCACGATTGGAAAGTTCTACAACGTAGACATTGTAGATTCTGATGAATACGACTTATATGGAACTACACTGAAATAGACACTACGACTATGAATAATAAAGATTTCCTCAACAATTTGGCTGCGCGTCTTGAAACAACTCCTCAAGACATACAGACAATTATTGAAGCTTTCTCTAAAGCTCTTTCTGAGAAATTGGAGGAAGGCGATACGCTGGCCATCCAAAATTTCGGTTCTTTTGAAATCAAAAAGAAAATGGAACGTATCCTTATAAATCCTTCAACAAAACAACGTATGCTTGTCCCTCCCAAACTTACCATTGCATTCAAAGCAAGCAACACACTCAAGGATAAAGCCCAATAAGCTAATGAACACCAAGTATTCACCACAAGATCTTGCAACTTTCTTTGCTCAATACCAAGGCATCTCGAAGAAAAACGCTGAAACTTTCATTCGCAGTTTTTTCGACACGGTTGAATCTGGCCTTATCGATGATAAGTTTGTAAAAATAAAAGGGTTTGGTACCTTCAAGATTATCATTGTAGGAGAACGAGAGAGTATCAATGTGAACACGGGAGAGCGGATTCAGATTAGTAGTCATCCGAAAATCACATTCACACCCGACACCTTACTAAAAGAATCCATCAATAAGCCCTTTGCACAATTCCAGACCGTAACACTTAATGAAGATATTAAAGATAGCGATCTTGCAGAAATAGACAGCAAAGTTGCTTTAGAAATTGAATTAGCTGAAAAGGAGGCTACTAAGGCTCTCGTTGAAAATGAAACAACAGCACAAACTGAAACCAGTTCTCAAAATGAAGAAGATTTGATTTCAGAACCTACTATGCTCCCAGAAGATTCTGTATCCACAGAAGATATTCTTATCAAGGAAGAATCTAATTGTAGCGTTTCACCAGAGGTAAAAAAATCTAACAAAAGAGAAGATATTAGTTCCCTTGACAACAATTTAGAAGTACAGGATGCATTAGAACAAGAAAAGTCTCCACTCATCGAAATCTCTGAAGAGACTTCTTTTATTCCCACAAATGAGAGGCATTCTGAAAACTATAAATACGAAACAGACAGTATGGATAATGCTGAAGAAGACAGAATAGAAGAACAAATGTCTCCAGCAAGTCATAGTATAATGCGTCTATTGAAAGTTGTGAGTGTCATATTATGTAGCTTAACACTATTAACCGCCTTTTATTTTGCAGGTTATTATCACATCTTTGGCGATCACATGGAAACAGCTAAAATTTCAACAATTTCTAACCACACAGCTTCTGCTCCACAAGCAAGCTCAACAACTACACCGGCTGATTCCTCACAAAGAAAATCTACGAAGACTAAGGAAGCGAACAAGCCCGATGATCTCCCACAGACTACCGCTCCTGCTGCTTCTCTCACTCCTCAGTTGCGACCAGAAGATAAGTACGCACAAATGGAAGGTAGCAACTATAAGATTGTAGGCGTTATTGGCACACACAAACTACAAAGTGGAGAAAATCTTTACAGATTAGCTAAGCAAACCTACGGAGACCGCGATTTTGCTAAATACATTATTTTCTTTAATAAGATAGAAAATCCAGACATTATTACAATTGGTAGCGTAATAAAACTCCCGCAACTCGAGAAAAAAAATTAAGATTTATAATTCTATTTATACAGAAGAAAGAAGATATTCTGTAACTTTGCCACGATGACTGAATTATCGAAACATATAGGAAACTTATTGTTGGAGCATTGCTGTGTCATTGTCCCGGGCCTAGGGGGCTTTGTCACGCAATATGTTCCGGCACGCCTTGTTGCCGATGAACAGTTATTTCTCCCCCCCCTGAGAAGCGTAGGCTTTAATCCACGCCTAACGATGAATGACGGCTTGCTCATCCAGTCATATATGCAAGCATACCACCTCACTTATCAGCAAGCTCAAAAGAATATCGAGAAAGAAGTAAAAATCCTCAAGCACAAACTACAAGAAACAGGAAGTGTTGAAATAGGGAATATTGGGAAACTTCTTCACAATCTTGAAGGTCACTACGACTTCGAACCTATTCCTGCAGGGATTATATCGCCTTGCTTGTATGGATTGGACTCTTATGCATTGGAACTTCTCAATATCCATCAAGAGGACTTACCTGCAAAAGAAGAAACGTCCCCCTCTCCTATTCTTTCTGTAAAAGGAGGAAAGAAAAAAGATGATTATACAATTACAATCAATCGGGAGGTTGTAAACTACATTGCTGCTGTAATGATAGCCGTAGTGTCCTACTTTCTTTGGGCTACACCTGTTGGGACTATCGATACAGGCAATCAAAGAGCCACAATTCTGCAAAGTGAACTTATATTCTCAAGACTAGCTCACAAGCAAGCGGCTCCAAAAGAAGCTTTACCAAAAAGGCCTGCTCTACAAACACAACAAGATGTACAAAAAGGACAAACTAATACTGAGACCACTACCACGCGTGAAGAATCAAAACCCTACACCATTGTCTTAGCCTCAAAGGTCTCCGGCAAAAATGCAGAGACCTATGTGAAATCGCTTCATAGCAAAGGATTAAAAGATGCTGAGATTCATATAGGGAAGACCACTCGTGTCATTTATGGACATTATAAAACAGAGAGTGAAGCCTATCAACAACTCCACACTTTGAGCAACAATCCAGCAATTAGTTCTCCTTGGGTAATGCACCTCAAATAATCCAACTTTTTCTATTTTTTATGAAACGCATACGCTGTCCTAAATGTGACACTGCTATATCGTTTGACGATAGACTCTATGAACCTGGACGCATCCTCGTGTTCGGCTGTCCTGAATGTCAAAAACAATTTAAGATTCGTATTCCACGAACAAACGCAGAAAAAGAAGAAGAACGTCCCACTTTTGGCATACTTACTGTTCTTGAAAACGATTTCCAGCTCAAGACTGATATTCCACTCTACGAAGGCGACAATATCATAGGCCGCTTCGTTAAAGGAACAAAAGCTAATGCTGCGTTCAAAACTGTGGATCCTAGTATCGATACCACTCATTGCATTGTGAATGTAAAGCCTCTCAAAGATGGACGAACAACCATCACTCTTCGAGATGCACCTTCGGGGACAGGTACTTTCCTGCAAGGCGAAATTCTAAATGATCGTGAGAGAGCCACAATTGAAAACGGTAGTATCATCAATATTGGAGCTGCCACTATTATTCTGAAACTTCAAACAGACGATGAAGCATAAACTATTCTGCATACTTTTTTTCTGCATGACAGTATCTGCTCTATTTGCCCAATCAGCATCAACAGAAACTGCCAATGATAGTATTTTCAAGGGTGAGTTCTATTCTCCTCGTTATCATGTTCAACTAGTCATCGACCTTTATCATGAATCTATATCTGTTCCAGGCTACGAATTTCTCGGAAAAATGAACGGCTATATGAAAGGAGATGCCAGTCAATATCTCTATGGTGTATGGATGCTCACTAACTATAAGATTCAAGGCAACCAAGCCGAACTAAGATTCACCAATGATATTGGTTCAGACTCCCAAACCATTCTTTTTACCCGAAAAGCTGATAATACCTACATTTATTCCACGAAGAATGGAAATAATGTCAGTAAAGCTATAGGGCGAAAACTTGTAAAAATTGCAGATGAAATGATCTTCACACGAAAGGCCGAAAAACTTCCATAAAATAAAAATCATAGATAAGTGTAAACATCCTTGTTGTGTTTTCAAATACAATAAAGATGTCAGCAAATAGAATAAGACTATCAACTGATACGCTTATTATATATACGTTTCCTTCTTACAGCACAGCAGCTCTTCTACCCAAATACTCATAGACGATATTGACATTATCTAAAAGGAGAGAACTTTTCCCACATACAAATATCAGTAATACTTCTTCAGGTATATTGCGGATAAAGAGCATGAAGTAATAAAAATCAGCAAGATTCTAAAATAAGAAAAGGATTCACACTTGTGAATCCTTTTCTGAAGAGGTACCTAGCAGATTCGAACTGCTGTTGACGGTTTTGCAGACCGCTACCTAGCCACTCGGTCAAGGTACCATTGCTATCATTTCTGATTTGCGAGTGCAAAGATATTAGAAAAGTTTGGACTGACCAAATTAATTATTAACTTTTTCACAGATCAAAGAAACCTGTTGGTATCCTTCGCTTCAAGACGCACAACTCTGCCGTACACCCTACACTATCTAATGCTTCTTGAATAGTTTTTCTGCACAACTCAGGATGATTGTTTTCTTCACTTAAATGGCAAAGCCAAATGCGCTTAATGAGTGGGGATAAAGAAGAAACCAGCGCTGAAGCAGTTTCCACATTACTACTATGACCTAAACCACTCTGAATTCGATTCTTCAGATAAAGCGGATAAGGGCCAGTCATAAGCATGGCTTCATCATAATTTGCCTCTATAACTAAGTTCTCAGCCTGATTAATGAAACGACACATCTTTTCTGTAATTTTTCCACAATCTGTCATCAAGCAAAAGTTGGTAGAGTTAGTCGTAATAAAGTATCCATTATTTGCACTAGCATCATGTGGTACTTCAAAAGCTGTAATTGTAAAAGGCCCCAAGACAATCTTTTCACCTGGCATGAGAACGCGCTTGTTATTTTCAGCAATTTTTTTCGACATTAAATAATTGTTCTCCATCCCTTCATGAACTTTCCCAGCAGCATAGACTGGTAGGTGATATTCCTGGCTTATTGCTCCTACCGCTTTAACATGGTCTGTGTGATCATGTGTTACTAAAATGGCACTTATTTCTCCTTGTGACAGTCCATAATCGCGGAAATAACGTTTAAAGCTACGTATGCCAATACCTTGATCGATAACTAAGCCAAAGCCGTCCTCGAGCAAATAATAGCAATTGCCACTACTACCTGAACCGAAGCTAATAAATTTCATTTTAGTGATTATATTTTGTCTTGGCAAAAGTAGCAATTTATTACCAATGTTTTATATAATAGTAGCCTTTTCTCTTCATTAATATCTTTATAGAAGACTAGAATGGTAGTCCTACAGCAAAATGAAAAGCAATATCACGCGATAAACGCGGACGAATAATTGGATAATGTTCTTTTACCGAAGAATAAACAGGATTAATGGCTTTCATGCCTAAATCGAAGCGAAGAATAAAATAACTCAAATTGAAGCGAAACCCAATTCCATAGGCTACTGCTATTTGTTTATAAAATTCACTAAACTTAAACTTACCACCATCTTGGTTAATATAGTCTCTTGTGTTCCAAATATTACCTGCATCAACAAAGGCTGCACCATCTAGTTTCCAAAACAAATGAGTACGCCATTCTGCACTCAAATCAAGCTTCATATTACCCGTTTGCTTTATGAAGTCAATCTCTCCGTTCTTACCCGCATAAGAGCCTGGCCCCAGCCCACGAACAGCCCAGCCACGAACACTGTTTGCTCCACCTGCAAAATAGCGTTTTTCATACGGAATAATCGAAGAGTTGCCATAAGGGATTGCTATACCGAAGGCTGCATGAAAGGCTAGACTATTTCGTTCATCAAATTGAATACATCGTACAAAATCCACATCGGTTTTAATATATTGAGAATAGGCAATATTAAACATTTCATATTGCCCATTTCGGTTCTTCTTTGCGCCGATTAGCGCACTCATTCCACGCAGTAAGTTTCCTGCACTTTCTATATTATATTTTAATTGCCATCCCCGCGTGAGATTAGACACACTGCCTAATAGCGAATTCTGCAGCATCTTATCCTGCTGACTATTATAGATAAAAGAATATCCCCACCGCATGATAAAGAGATCCTCATAACTAGCCCTAAGTATGGAGTTTCGGGGATCTATTCCATCCAAATAATTACGACGAAATGTTGATGAAATCCAAGGAACAAAGACATAATTGAGACTTATCATATCGAGGCGGTGTTGGAAACCTGGATGAGAAGAATTTCGCCAACGGAAAGCCCAATCCCCCGTTAAAACGCGACGGTGAAACTCTGGACGATTCTGAGAGTCGTACATGAAAGACACACCACTAGTTACCATGAGTTGTTTAGTCCCTCGGCGGAAACTAAAAGGAAGTCGTGTGGCGGGAAAACGCAAAGAAAGTTCTGCGCTATACTCCAAATAGTTTTCATCTTTATAACCTTCCAAGCCACGAATAGCCTCGTATGCACCTCTTAGCTTCAACGACAGAGCTTCTGCCCCTTGAAAGAGATTGCGATTTGTGTATGTTAGCGCTACTGCAGCCCCTAGATCTCCATTTGTGTTTGTTCCTTCCAATTCGGAACTAATACTATTCAGCTTGTTACGTACCACTTGTATATCCGCATCCAGTAGAGGTTTGCTTCCAGGCACTTCTTGAAAGCGAATCGAGGAATAGCTCACTATCGGCAAACTATTGAGCATGGAATATGAATCTTGAACATTTAATTCACGATACAAACTATCAGGGCGCAAACGTATATGGTTTAGATACACTGTCTTCCGAACTTTCGTGCGTAAAGGATTCTTAGCGTCACTTTGGAAAGAAAAGCCATCAATAGATAAAGCTTTCTGAGACTCCATAGTAGTAGACAAGGGGAAAGCGGAAGAACCTTCATAGAGATCCAACCTACGCACAGTGAAACGCTCATAATCCTTAGTACTATCTACCCCCACGGGACGTGAAAAAGTCATAGTTAAATCAACGCCCATATCATTGGAAACTGTATCTACACGAAACTTCACATAATCTTTTTGTAACCGGTAATAACCAGCATTTAGGAGTCCTGCGATAATTCGACTTCTTTCTTCGCTAAGAACCGCTGCATCGAAAGGCATTCCTTTATAGAGTAAACTTTTAGCCGATAAACTATCGATTTGCCTCTGCATTTCCTTATCATCTACTATTGTGTAAAGATTTGCAACATAGTAGCGACGCCCAGGCTGCAAATGATAAATCACATCTGTCTTACGCTTCTTTGTTGTAACATCAGTATGGACAGAAGCATGAATATATCCTTTTGCCTGCAATGCTGCTTCTAAGCTTCTACGTGAAAACTCTGCCATAGTAGAGTCGTAGACTACGGGAGCCTGTCCTATACGACGAAAGAAGCGGCCGGCACGGCGTGTAGTGTCGGACTGAGAAACGCTATAGATAGCCAAAGGTACTTTCAGCAAACTAAACCAGCGCGCGTTAGGTTCTTGGCGTACATACGAACGATAATCTCCCACCTTCAGCGACTTATTATCCGAGGTCATCTTCACAGAACGAAGCATTGTTTCATCCTTTTGCAAAAATTTTGTTGGATTACAAGCTGTAAAACCTATTAGAAGGAGGAACCATCCAAACTTATAGAATATAGAAATTTTCAAAATTATCGATTTTATTCCTGCAAATATACCACATTTTCATAGATGCTTTACACATATTATAATAGGAATCCCTCAAAGAAACCTTTTATTACCTCTGCTTAGTATGGAATTACGCAGGACTTATAAGAAGAGATTTTTTTCGTAATTTTGCAACAACAAAAAGAAGCTTGTATTTATGCTGACAAAGAACGAGATAAAATACATCCAATCCCTTGCACAGAAAAAACATCGAGATAAGGAAAATGTGTTCCTTGCCGAAGGTCCCAAAGTTATAGGAGAGCTGGTTGGTCTTTGTACGTGTAAGATGCTGTGTGGAACAAAGCATTTTATTGACAGCCACCCAGAATTTCAATCATACAATATCAGGGAAATCACAGAAAGGGAACTACAACATGCTTCGTTTCTAAAAGCACCGCAAGAAGCTTTAGCCATTTTTGAAAAGCCTACAGAGAGCGTCTGTCCAACTTCGGGCTTATCATTAGCTCTTGACTGCGTACAAGATCCAGGCAATTTAGGGACAATCATCCGATTAGCCGACTGGTTTGGTATTGATGCGCTTTTCTGCTCATTGAATACAGCAGATGCTTATGCTCCTAAAGTAGTACAAGCTTCTATGGGAGCTATCGCCCGCGTGAATATTCATTATGTCGATCTCCCCTTTTTCTTGAGCCAACAGAACGTACCTATTTATGGAACATTCTTAGAAGGCGACAATATCTACCAAAAAAAATTACAACAGAATGCAATTATAGTAATGGGTAACGAGGGGAACGGTGTTAGCAAAGAAGTGGAACAACTGGTGACGGAAAAACTATTCATCCCTAACTATCCTACCAACCGTAAAACTGTGGAAAGTTTAAATGTGGCTATTGCTACAGCTATTACCTGTGCAGCATTCCGACAAAAGATTTAACATTTTAATCATGTTTTTCTATATCCAAATCATACTTTTAGGAGTAGCTAGCATAGCTCTCTTACTTTTATATCTTTTACGCTGGCGTGACTATACACTTCCTCAAAAATGTAAATGTCAACCAAAAACAGTGAAAGAAGAAAAGCCTAAGATATCCGTCATTATCCCTGTTTCCAAGGAAGCGATACTTCTAGAACGAAATCTTCCGTATATTCTCAAACAGAAGTATCCTTCTTTTGAGGTCGTGGTGGTAAACATAGCCTCTAATGCAGAAACGAGTGATGTTCTAAAACGCATGGAGGCAAAGTACAGAAATCTTCGACATACCTTTGTTCCAACCACTTCTCGTTATATAGACAAACAGAAATTAGCACTCACATTAGGGATCCGAGCAGCACATTCAGAATGGTGTCTTCTAACAGCGCCCGACTGTCGCCCAATAAGCGATTTATGGCTCGAGACAATGTCTCAAAATCTAAAGCCCATCACAATCGGATATGCAAATTATATAGACGACGGTAGTAGTCTTGCACGACGAGCTATATACGAGCGTATTTGCTCACAACTTCGCATACTACGTGCAGGTGCTCGAGGAAAAGCCTGTGGAGCTGATGGAACAAACTTCATTATCTCAAAACAATTTTTTCTTGATAATCACGGTTTTGCAGGTAGTTTAGAACTTCCTTTTGGTAGTTGCGCCTTACTCGTTGACCAATTGGCCACGAAGGAGAATGCCAGTTTTATATGGGACACAAGAGCTACCATGCTTCAAGAACTCCCCAATGCATCCGTACTTAATAAAGAGCGAATGTACTCTACGGCTATTCGAAAACACCTCAGCAAGAACGCACATTGGTGGAGACTACGGGAAGCGTTTGCTAGCTGGGCTACATATCTATTCTTGCTAACAGAAAGCACATATATAGCAAGTCGTATTTACGAATCAACAATCGCAGAAGCATATGAACTCATACACCTTTTGACGGATATCTTCAGCTTGATTCTCTTAGTGTGCTGGATAATCACCCCCATCATTCTTTTTAGACAGCTCACAAAACAATTAGAGCTTCGTAAATATGGAGTATCACTTCATCTCTACGCAATACTTCAGCCTTTCCGCACCTTTATAAATAAGATAAGAAGCTTAAGACATCAAGAGGATTTTGTCCGGCCCATCATCTGACAAGACGCAGAAAGGATTTAATACTCAAAAAATAAAGATTTCATTTTGTTCTTCAAGCTAAAATCTCTAATTTTGCAGCCGCTATGGCTAGTAAGGACAATATGCTGATAGACATAAGGAAGGCTGCAAGCGGAATCGAGCCTTTACACTTCTCCCTGCACGATGATTTCTTTGCTGAACTCGAGCAAGATGAAATCAAAGGCGGAAGGCTCGATGTAACTGTCAAGGTACGTGAAACAGCTGGAGACATCTATCAAATTAAAATTTTCTTACGAGGATCGGTAATTGTTCTCTGTGATCGCTGCCTTGATGAACTCTCTATTGACATTAACACTTCAGATGTAGTGAGAGTCTCCTATGGTGATGAAACAGAGACAACAGATTACGACCTAAAGTTCGTACCTCACAACTCTAATATGTACAACATCGCATGGGACATATATGAGATTGCCGTGACATCTCTCCCCCTAGAGAGAGTCCACCCCGAAGGTGAATGTGATAAAGATATGCTCACCCGCTTTTCTGCGGAAATGCCTATTGACGAACTCGATGCTTAGCAAATAAAAATAGAATTATAACTAGTTAAAATAAAATAGAACCATGGCACATCCCAAAAGAAGACAATCAAAGACGAGAACTCTGAAGCGCAGAACTCACGATAAGGCAGTAGCTCCTACGTTAGCTGCATGTCCTAATTGTGGTGGTTGGCATATCTACCATACGGTATGTCCTTCTTGTGGTTACTACCGCGGCAAGCTCGCAGTAGCACAGGAAGAAACAGCTGAATAATCAGATTCTCAATTAAAAGGTCTGACGTTTAGAGCAAGAGGCAAAAATCATATTTAATACTGTCCTATTTCTCTATACGTCAGACCTTAAATTTTTTGTAATATCTCTATGGAAAAAATCAATGCTACAATCACCGGTGTCGGTGGCTATATTCCAGATTATATTCTAAACAACGACGAACTCTCGCGCATGGTTGATACCAACGATGAGTGGATTATGTCTCGCGTAGGTATTAAGGAACGTCATATTCTACAAGAAGAAGGGCTCGGTACGAGCTACATGGCTCGTAAAGCTGTCAAGCAGTTGCTCCAAAAGACAGGAACAGATCCGCTTGACGTGGAGGCCCTCATCGTGGCAACAACGACTCCAGACTACAAAGTACCTTCTACATCCTCTATTGTTATTGGTCGTACAGGCATGACAAATGCTTACGCTATCGACTTGCAGGCAGCTTGCTGTGGTTTCCTCTTTGCGATGGACCAGGCTGCATGTATGATTCAAAGTGGACGTTATAAGAAAGTGATTGTTTGTTGTGCTGAGAAAATGTCCAGCATTGTTGACTATACAGACCGATCCACTTGCGCTCTCTTTGGCGATGGTGCTGCAGCAGTATTGGTGGAGCCAACAACAGAAGAAGTAGGTTGGACAGATTCTATCCTCCGCACTGATGGTTTAGGGCTTCCTTTCCTTTGCATTAAGGCTGGTGGCTCTGTTTGTCCTCCTTCTCACTACTCCATTGACCGCCGCATGAACTATCTCCACCAAGAAGGTCGCACGGTATTTAAGTACGCCGTTACTTATATGAGTGACGTTAGTGCTCAGATAGCAGAACGAAACGGATTGAATAACGAAACATTGAATTGGGTGCTTCCCCATCAAGCTAATATCCGCATTATTGAAGCGGTAGCCAATCGTCTTGAGATTCCAATGGAGAAAGTTTTGGTAAACATTCAGCGTTATGGTAATACTTCTGCCGCCACTCTACCTTTAGCTTTGTGGGACTTTGAGAAACAATTAAAGAAAGGAGATTCCATCATCCTTACAGCCTTCGGAGCAGGCTTCACATATGGTGCAGCTCTACTCAAATGGGGCTATAACGCTAAATAAATCAAAGTTTTTAGCTCTTTTCCAAAGCCCTCTACAGCCTTTTTCTTCCCTAATAAAGGGCTGTAGGGGGCTTCTCTAAAAATTTATCGCGATATGAAAAGTGGTTTTGTAAACTTAGTGGGAAATCCAAACGTTGGTAAATCATCTTTGATGAATTTATTAACGGGAGAACGTATCTCCATTGCTACTTTCAAGGCCCAAACGACGCGTCACCGCATCATGGGAATTGTCAATACAGATGATGCTCAGATAGTTTTTTCTGACACACCTGGAGTGCTAAAGCCGAACTATAAGATGCAGGAAGCCATGCTTGCTTTCTCTGAATCCGCTCTGCAAGATGCAGACGTTCTGCTATATGTCACAGACGTGGTTGAGCGGGCAGATAAAAATGCAGATTTCTTGGCAAAAGTTCGAGAAATGTCTGTTCCCGTACTCCTTCTTATCAATAAGATAGACACTTCCAACCAACAAGACCTTGAGAGGCTCGTTAGCGAATGGCACGAACAACTGCCAAAAGCTGAGATTTTCCCCATATCAGCAAAGGCGAAATTTAATGTAGATACAGTCCTACGCCGTATCAAAGAATTACTACCTGACGCCCCACCGTATTTCGAACGCGATCAATGGACCGACAAGCCTGCCCGTTTTTTCGTTACAGAAATCATTCGAGAGAAGATCCTACTCTACTACGATAAAGAGATACCCTACGCTTGCGAGGTTTCTGTAGAACGTTTTAAGGAGCAAGAGAAGTCCATACATATCAACGCCATTATCTATGTGGAACGTGAGAGCCAAAAAGGCATCATTATCGGACACCAAGGAGTAGCGTTAAAAAAAGTATCTACAGAAGCACGCAAAGAGATGGAACGTTTTTTTCAAAAGAATATCTTTTTGGAGCTCTTTGTGAAAGTTGATAAAGATTGGCGCAATAATGACCGCCGTCTCAACGCTTACGGATACCATAATATCTAATTTTTTCATTTTTTATCAATTCAAAGCTTTCTCAGGTAGCTCCACAGGAGAAACTACCCCGTTCGTGAAGAACGAGTTGGAGAGAGCCGCTAACTAACTTTCTTATATATGAGCAAATTAGTAGCCATCGTAGGCCGCCCAAACGTAGGAAAATCTACCCTCTTTAACCGGTTAACGGGAACTCGTGCTGCCATCGTTAGTGAACATGCCGGTACCACACGTGACCGACAATACGGAAAATGCGAGTGGTGCAACCGTGAATTTTCTCTCGTTGACACTGGTGGATGGGTAGTAAATTCTGATGACATCTTTGAAGAAGAAATCCGCAAACAAGTACTTGTTGCCACAGAAGAGGCAGACTGTATCTTGTTTGTAGTAGATAACGACAATGGCATTACTGACCTCGATCAGCAAGTGGCCACCATCCTCCGACAAACCAAAGTCCCCGTCATTCTTTGTGCCAATAAGTGCGATGACAATAAGGATATTTACCAAAGTGCTGAATTCTACGGACTCGGTCTTGGCACCCCTTACTGCATCTCTGCGGCAACTGGTAGCGGCACGGGCGACTTGCTCGACCTCGTTCTTGAAAAGCTCGGTCCTGAAACTCGTCTGGAAGAGGAAGCACGTATTCCTCGCTTTGCCATCGTAGGCCGTCCAAATGCTGGCAAGAGCAGTCTTATCAATGCTTTTATTGGAGAAGATCGTCATATCGTTACGGACATTGCAGGAACCACGCGCGACAGCATTCTGACACGCTATGACAAGTTTGGCTTCGATTTCTATCTTGTCGACACGGCAGGTATTCGAAAGAAAAGTAAAGTAAGCGAAGACTTGGAGTTCTACTCTGTTATGCGCTCTATTCGCGCCATTGAAAATTCCGATGTCTGTATTTTGCTAATTGATGCCACACGCGGTATTGAGAGCCAAGATATGAACATTTTCCAGCTCATTCAGCGCAACCAAAAGAGCCTCGTTGTTGCCATCAATAAATGGGACCTCGTAGAAGACAAGAGCCAGCGCGCCATCGATCATTTCCAAGACACTATTCGCGAACGCATGGCTCCATTCGATGACTTTCCCATCATCTTCACGTCAGCACTCACTAAGCAGCGTATCTACAAACTTCTTGAGACAGCTAAGAATGTCTACATTCAGCGTCAGGCACGTATCACCACAGCCAAACTCAACGAAGAGATGCTACCGCTCATCGAGGCCTATCCACCACCTTCAATCAAAGGTAAATACATCAAAATCAAATATTGTATGCAGCTGCCCAACACGCAGATTCCTTCTTTCGTGTTCTATGCCAACTTGCCACAATATGTAAAAGAACCCTACAAGCGATTCTTAGAAAATAAGATACGCGAACGATGGAACTTCTCCGGCACACCTATCAACATCTTCATTCGTCAAAAATAATGCGTCCACTATTTGCTTTCTTCGCGGGCTTGCTGCTTCTTTCTTGTGGAAACAAGAGCAATACAAGCATAGAGAAAAATGGACCTAAGGAGGAAGAAATTCTTTCGCTCTATAAACTCTACACTTCGGGCAACTATAATGCGTATGTTGATGCCATGCAGTCCTGCGATGATAAGCCAGAAACTTATCGGCAAGAAATGAAGGATGCACTCAAGCAACACGCGCGTTATATTAATGAAGAACACAAAGGCGTAAAGCACGTAAAGCTAGAGCGTACGGAGGTTCACGATAAGGGGAATATGTCCAATGCTTTTCTCAATGTGTCTTATGGTGATGGAAGTACGGAAGAAATTATGATCCAACTAGTGCGCAATAAGAATCGTTGGCGAATCAGATAAGAATAGAATTCTTAGAATCAAAGTGAATGTTTATGAGTGCTACTCACTGAAGTAACCCCATAAACATTCGCTTTTTTAGACAATTTGTAAAAGGTATTCAATAGCAGTCAAGTCAAGGTCCTCCATCATTCTTTTCAGGTTACTCTTGAGTTCTTCGCGTTTTGAGCCCCATCTTCTTGTCATCGCCGAAAAGCTGGGCGAGCTTGCCGATGTTTTTCACACCATCAGCGCCGAGGTCTTCGCCCAGTGCCACATTGAGCTGGTCGGCCGCGGCCACGAAGTCGAGCACGTCTTTCTTCGACTGTATGCCCAAGCGTCCCGCGTCGGCTGCCAGTGCGTTGAGCTGTTCGCGCGGTGTGCGCGTTTCCATCTTTTTGAAACTCTCGTTTAGGCTTTCCACTTCGCTGCGTGCGAGGCCCGTGTATTTTATGACTTGCACCTCCGCCTCGTCCATCCGCGCAAAGGCATCCACAAATTGCATGGCGCGGGAGTAGGCCCCCGCCGCTGCGTCGCCTATGCCTCTGATGATGGTGGTGAGCGCTCCGAGTTTTACAATAGAGTTGGATTTTTCCTCTATTTTCCCCTCTTTTTCTATTTTCTGAATTTCGCTTTTTGTCGATTTGATGGCTTCTACAAGATTCTCCCAGTCTTTAGTATTCCTTTTGATGGCTCCTGAATCCATCAATCTTTCCAGGCTTTTCAGGTTGCCCTTGAGCTCTTTCATGCTCGACCCGCTGAGATTGTCGAGCACTCTTTTTATTTGGTCGGCGCTGTTGCCCCATCTCTTGAGCTGGCGTTCTCCTTTTCCGATGGTGGAGTTGAGTTCTCTCCACTGTTTTTCTTGTTCTTTCGTCCACGAGGAAGCATCTGGGGCATTTTTCAAAAACGCTTCTTTCTCTTTTCGTGCTTTTACAATGTTTTGCTGGATTTTCTTTAGTTCTCTTTCGGCGTAATCACCATTGACCTTGAGAACTATTTCTTTTACTGCTTCGCTATTCATAATAAAAAAAGGTGTTACTCTGTTTTTAGCAAAGTAACACCTTTATGTATGTGTATTAAAAGACTTAGAACTAATCACCCCATAAGGCTTTGTCTATAGATCTGTTTTCTCTCATTTTCCTTTTTTTTCGTTCCCATTCAGCATCCTTTAAGAAATTAGCAAATTCTTGTGGGTCACGAAAATGTTTCCACGCATAAATGAGACAGTATAGGTGAACTAAAAAGATGACGAGCATCAATACTCCGAAAAATATTCTAATTCCAAGATCCATTCCAGACATAATCAACATCCTTTAATTGTTTCTATATCGCAAACATACAGAAAGATTTTAGAACATACAAATAGTTGTAGTGTTTTTTTTGTTCTCATTTTATAACGGAAGTTTTTGGCCTTGGGCCTGTGAATCGTCCTCCTCGGGGATAGCTTCGGGGCTATCGTCCCCCTCGAGATTGATATGATAGAGTTTCTCCAGCTCATCATAATCGAAGATCCAGCAGCGCGTGCGACGGTATTTGTCGCGGCTGTGGCCGTTCTCCACGATTTGTTCTGGATAGCCCGCTTTGTTGAACACTTTCATGCGTGTCACATAGGAGCGCGAAAGGAAGTAGGGCTCGTTCTTGAGGTATTCGATGAGCGAGTCCTCTGGGAGAGGCGTGTTGCCCACGCTGAGCGCCGCTTTGCGGTAGAGCGTGAAAATGCGGTTGGTGGAGATGTAGAGCAAGCGGTGGGGTTTTGCATAGACCTTGTAGATGTCTTCTCCGCGGAACTCTTTCTTCAGGCGCAGGTAATAATCGCCACCGTAGAAGATTTGGCTGTCTTCGCGCAGGAACTCGACGGCGCGCCAGAACTGTGCCATCTCGTTGCCCGTGCCCGAGAGCGTGTAAGCTTTTAGGAACACTATCTGAATCTCGGAGTTTTTCCATTTACTCACCCTTTATGAAATATCAAAAAGAAAAAGAAAACAGTATTTTAAGGAAAAAAGAAACTTCATCTCATCTATAATCGACATTTTACTTAAAAAAATAAAATAAAGTTGCACTTAAGTTTATTCGTACTTATATTTGCAATATTATAACATCCGCATATTCTAGAATGCGAAATTAAAGCAAAATCCGAAAAGCTTATAGAGTAGGAAACGATTCAACCTAAAAAACTTATGAAACATTATTTCATTTCTTTTACACTGCTGACACTCGTTCTGATTAGTGGAATAGGGTGCAGCCAAAATGATGAGAGAGACAGTTTTAAAGACTCTACTAAAGAAGTCCTCACAAAACGAATTTCTTTGGCATTAGACCAAATCATCCAAAATGAGAGCGAAAAGTATAATGATGGAGGCTATATTGCATACGACGCAGGATTAGATAGCATCGTTATTTGTGACGAATTTGCGTATAATATGGGCAACATCGTATACGACCATCTACAGAAATCTACAGAAGTCAAGAGCTACGCCATAGGCACTCAGCATAAAATATCCAAGCCTATTTGGATTTACATTGGACAATGCAAAACTAAATGGGGGGCTTATAGACTAGCTAACACTCTCATGTATAAAATACCCAATAATGCTGATTTTGAGATTCATGTAGAACATCAAAAAGATGGATCTTGGAAAGTATGGTATAGGATTCTTCCCCCATCAAAGCCGAAATAATAGCATTTTTCTTGATCAGCTAAAAAGAACAAGCCGATAATAATTCATTAAGAACGGACTGCCTCATCTTCTCCTTAATAAAGGAAAAAGAGGCAGTCCGTTTTTAGTGATAAACTTACCAATAAGAAAGTAGCTCAGTTATTAGATAAGATACTGAGAAGAAATACTTTCGTTGTTTTCTACTCGACGAATAGTTTCAGCAAAAACTTCGCTCACGCTGAGCTGCTTCACTTTGGAACAAGTTCCGCGGTATGGAATACTATCCGTAAAGATGATTTCCTGCAATGGAGAATTAGCCACACGCTCATCAGCAGGACCAGACATGATACAGTGGCTTGCCATGGCACGAACAGAATGTGCTCCATTGTCGATCATCAGTTGAGCTGCTTTTGTGATAGTACCTGCCGTATCAACAATATCGTCAATTAGAATGACATCCATATCGCGCACATCACCAATAATCTGCATATCCGCTACCACATTAGCTTTCTTACGCGTTTTGTGGCAAAGAACGAGAGGCACATCAAGGAATTTAGCGTAAGCACTGGCACGCTTCGAACCACCAACATCAGGACTGGCCATGCAAAGGTTCTTCAAGTTCAAACTCTTAATGTAGGGCATGAACACCGTAGACGCATAGAGATGATCAACAGGAACATCGAAGAATCCCTGTTCTTGATCGGCATGGAGGTCCATTGTAAGCAAGCGGTCGATACCCGCTGCGCTGAGCATATCAGCTACAAGTTTTGCACCGATAGATACACGCGGCTTATCCTTGCGATCTTGTCGCGCCCAACCAAAGTAAGGGATCACTGCATTGATACTCTTAGCACTCGCGCGCTTTGCAGCATCAATCATCAGGAGCAGCTCCATCAGGTTGTCAGCACTGGGAAATGTGGACTGCACTAAGAAGACATCGCGGCCACGAATGGATTCCTCGAAGCTTACTACAAATTCGCCATCGGCGAAATACGTGATGACCAAATTGCCAAGCGGGCAGTTAAGGTCCTTACAGATTTTCTCGGCCAAATAGCGAGTCTTGGTGCCAGAGAATACCATGAATGAATCAGAGCTCATATTAGAAAGATATTTAACGAGTTACAAAGGGCTACGGACAACTGCCTCAAAGGCCAGAACACAAAAGGAGTAGCATCGTTCTTTTTAAGTTGACTACCATAGTTCACGCCTTGTATATTTTTAGTCTTGTCCATAATTATCATTTCAGCAATTTACGAAAATGTAGGATTAACTCCTGATAGTCTTGCTGAGAGTAGATATTAAACCTGTTCCAAATGTCGCCATAAACCACGACACCTCCAAAGCCCAAACTGCGCAAGCGAGGCAGATCGTCCAGCGTGATGCCCCCCGAAACATAGACCTTCTTGAGTTCTTTTTCCGACATCTGATGTGCAGCATCCTCCCAGAGTTCCCATGAAGTTTCGCGGGACTCAGGAACATTAAAATCCGTGGATTGTAGAAAGACATAGTCCATCTTCCTACGGCGCGCTTCGATTTCTTCTACCGTATAGCAGGAACAACTAATCGTTCCTTTGAAGCCATCCGGCAACTCTAGATTACGATCATTTAAGTGTACACCACGCAGTCCATATTCATTCTTCAAATAAAAATGGTCGTGAGTAACAATGCGTCGATGATAAGATTCGGGGATAAGTGATAAAAGGCGTTCAGAAAAAACCGGCTCAGTATCCGGTTTACGAAGATGAAGCAACTCAAGACCCTCATCGAAGAGTGCCGTTAGTATTTGGCTTTCCTCGACAAAGAAAAATGGCGTTGTCATCAATACGATTTTCATCAATTCGTAGAAGTTGTTGCTTTCTTCAAGTGCAAAGTTAAGACTATTTTTGCAGAATACAAAATAAGCTAAAGCTTGTAAAAGCTCACGAATGAAGGCAAATGAAGTACATGGACACTTTTTTCATTCCCTCTCTCTCTTTCTGAACAGTAAAATAGATTTGTAAAAAAATATCCTCAGGTATTCCTTCCTTCAGCCGTGACAACTGACAATCACAGTCTAGGTTTCAAAACAAGAATTTTCTTTACAACAGACTTCTCTAATCTAGAAGCAAAAATTATTGAGAAAAACTTAAAAAGGTTTGAAAGCAACGAAAAACGAATCTATCAGCTAAAAATGTCACTCCATAAATCGGTAAAAAACATAAGGGAAGCTATGATTTTTCATAGAATGAACGACAAAAATGCTTCAAAGAGCCAGTTTTTTCCTTATTCTATCAGTTTATACAATAAAGATGTCAGCCAACAGCCTTATTATTTTTGAAAATTGCAGTATTGTTTTTTCAACTCCTAGTATAGAAAATAAAATTCCTAGTAACCTTTTTCAAAATCCCCCTATTAGCGTAACAGCTCCTCCTTGCGTTATTTCCTCCCGAAGAATTTAAATTTGATTTTCAAGCTATTCTCAATGCAATAGAATACGAAAAATATTGACAATATGTAGCGTTTTTTTGATAATGACGCAATATACCAAAACATCTTTAAGCTTAGGAAAGGGATGGTGAAGATAGACAAGATTACCAACCTCAATGTAAATATCTGCCAAAATCTTTTAGTTTGAGCCGTACACTTACGAACTTTCCGCAACCACAGCTTCTTATTCAATAAATAATATATCCACGTTCATCCGCATCCATAAGTGTTTCCCCTATGGGAGTAAAATCATTAGTATAAGGATAAGTTGAATATTAACATCAAAAACACCTTCAATCAAATATCCCATATTGTAGCTAAAACTGAAAACTGCTCCTTCAAGACAACATTGGGTTACACCAACCAAATCTTAGAATTTCACCTACATGAAACAAAATTATTTAAAAGCTTATTTTTTTGCAAAAATCTCTTTAATAAATAATTCAAAGGACGTGTCTTTGTACTTGTTTTTGTGCTATTCTTGGAATTATGGCTTTCTCTTTGTAATTTTGCACATACAATAATATAAAGAAACAAAAAAATCACATGAACGTATTTGAACTAAGCGAACAGGAATTGGGTCGCCGTGAGGCCCTAAAGGAACTTCGACAAATGGGAATAGACCCCTACCCCGCAGCTGAATTCCCCGTTGATGCTTACAGTACAGACATCCGCAGCGAGTTCGACGAAAACGCTGAAACTCCTCGCCGCGTCTGCATCGCTGGCCGCTTAATGAGCCGCCGCGTGATGGGAAAAGCCAGCTTTGCTGAACTCCTTGATTCTAAAGGACGTATACAAGTATATATCACCCGTGACGACATTTGCCCTGGTGAAGATAAAGACATCTACAACAAATTCTTCAAAAAGTTGCTTGATTTGGGCGACTTTATCGGTGTTCGTGGCTTTGTATTCCGTACGCAGACTGGCGAAATCAGTGTACACGCTGAAGAAATCACACTACTCTCCAAGAGTCTCCGCCCCCTTCCTATCGTGAAGGAGAAAGATGGTGAAGTTTATGACGGTTTTTCCGATCCAGAAATGCGCTATCGTCAACGCTACGTTGATCTCATTGTTAATCCCAATGTGAAAGATACATTCTACAAGCGTTCTATCGTGCTGCGCACTCTCCGCAACGTGTTGGACAGTGCGGGCTACACAGAGGTAGAAACTCCTACACTACAGAATATTCCGGGTGGCGCAAGTGCACGTCCATTTATCACGCATTTCAATGCACTCGATCAGGATATGTATATGCGTATCGCTACCGAATTGTACTTGAAACGTCTCATCGTGGGCGGCTTTGAAGGCGTTTACGAAATAGGAAAGAACTTCCGCAATGAGGGCATGGATAAGAACCATAACCCTGAGTTCACTTGCATGGAGCTCTATGTGCAGTATAAAGATTACAACTGGATGATGTCGTTCACGGAGAAGATGCTCGAAACTATTTGCATTGCCGTGAATGGCAAGAGCGAATGCGTTATCGACGACAAGACAATCAGTTTTAAAGCTCCATTCCGCCGCCTGCCTATCCTTGAAGCTATCAAGGAAAAGACGGGTTACGACTTGGAGGGCAAGACAGAGGATGAAATCCGCGAGATTTGCAACAAGTTGAACATGGAGATTGATGAGACAATGGGCAAGGGCAAACTGATTGACGAACTCTTTGGCGAATTTTGCGAAGGTACCTACATCCAACCCACGTTCATCACGGACTATCCTGTAGAAATGTCACCACTCACTAAAATACATCGCTCCAAGCCAGGTCTTACAGAACGCTTCGAGTTGATGGTTAATGGTAAGGAATTGGCAAATGCTTATTCGGAGCTAAATGATCCTATAGACCAAGAAGAACGTTTCCGCGACCAAATGTCTTTGGCTGATAAGGGTGACGATGAAGCTATGGTTATAGACGCCGACTTCCTCCGCGCACTCCAATATGGTATGCCTCCCACTTCTGGTATCGGTATTGGTATTGACCGCCTTGTCATGCTTATGACAGGGAATCCTTTCATTCAGGAAGTTATCCTCTTCCCACAGATGAAGCCAGAAGCCAAAGCTCCTCGCGACAACGCTGAAGCTTACACGCGTATTGGTATTCCCGAGGATTTGGTTCCAGCTCTCCAAAAAATTGGCTACAATCTCGTTAGCGACCTCAAAGAGGTGAACCCGCAGAAAATCCTGCAACAGCTGAGCGAATTGCAGAAGAAATACCGAAACATTGTCGAGATACAAAAGCCATCACTAGAAGAAATCACTAAATGGGTTTCTGCCGACAAATAAACGGTCACTAAGAAAATATCTCCGTCTTTCTCATAAAGTAAAGAGACTTTATCTACGCTCTAAAAACATGAGAGAGAAGCAATAGCTCTATGAAGAAGACGGAGAATTTCTCCCATATCTTCAAAAATAAAATGGAAACAGGAAAGATAGCAATAATGGGTAGTGGCAGTTGGGCCACCGCTATTGCCAAAATGGTACTGGAGAAAGTCCCCAGCATCACGTGGTATATGCACAGAACGGACGCCATCGAAAGCTTTAAACGTCTCGAGCACAATCCCTCCTATCTCACCGGTGTCCACTTCGATACTCATCGCATCCACTTTACGGCCGATATCAACAAAGCTGTACGCGATAATGACACCTTAATTTTTGTCACCCCTTCTCCTTACCTAAAGAGCCATCTCCGCAAGCTCAAAGAGAAACTCTATGATAAATATATCGTTACGGCTATCAAAGGTATTGTTCCAGATGAGGACTACGTGGTCAGCGAATACTTTCGACAAGCTTACAATATTCCAGATGATCATTTAGCCGTTATTGGAGGTCCTTCTCATGCAGAAGAAGTAGCGCTCGACCGCCTCACCTATCTCACAATAGGTAGCGTGAGCCAAGAATATGCTCAAGCCTTTGCCTCTATGCTCGCTTCTTCGTATGTCAAAACTAAGACTTCAGATGACATCATCGGCATAGAATATGCCAGCGTATTGAAAAATGTCTATGCCATAGCAGCGGGTATCTGCAATGGATTGAAATATGGAGACAACTTTCAGTCGGTTCTTATGGCAAATGCTGTACAAGAAACCGACCGTTTTCTGCGTGCTGTTTATCCTATTCCACGCAATGTTTACGACAGTGTATATATTGGTGACCTCCTTGTGACGGGATATTCCAACTTTTCGCGTAACCGCGTCTTCGGCACGATGATTGGTAAAGGCTACAGTGTAAAGTCGGCACAAATCGAAATGGAGATGATCGCTGAAGGCTACTACGGCACAGCGTGCATGAAGCAACTCAACAAGCACTTTCATGTGAATATGCCTATCCTTGATGCTGTCTACAATATCCTCTATGAACGAATCTCTCCTGCCATCGAAATAAAACTTCTTACAGATTCATTTCGATAAATGGCCATTCATTACGTTTTTAACCATCGGCTCTAAAACGCAATAGGAGAATAAAAAAAGGCTCACAACATAAAGAAATATGTTGTGAGCTTTTTTACAAGATAGCAGAAAGATTAAAAAGACACATCTCTAAAGCTAGTTAACTTTCTTAAAATCTCACACTCATTCCTAATAAATATCTACAGCATTAGGCTCATTTGCCTCCGACTTCTTAGGCTTAGTAGCCGGAGCTACGTAATTACCATTTTTATCAAAGAGACCATATGTTGTACGAAGAACACGGAACTCTGTTCTACGATTCAAAGCATTGGCAATCTCTTGCTGAGCTGGACGTAACGAACTGATACGCTCTGCAGTGAGAGTATCACCAACAGCAAGGAATGGGTATTCGGTATGCAACTTTGTTGTAACAACTTTAGGACGGCGTTTTCCATATCCCATAGGTGTCAAACGATCACGCGCAATACCTTGCTTCACAAGATAAGCCACTACAGCCTCAGCGCGTTGCTGAGAAAGGTGGTCATTATAAGCATCTGTCCCTCGATAATCACAATGTGCTGCCAATTCTATGGTAACATTAGGATTCTCTTTCAATAATGTAACCAACCGATTGAGTGCAACGCTGCTGCTATCCGTAATAGCAGCTTTATCAAACTGGTAATAAATACCGCGGACTAAGACTGGGATACTAATATTAGGAAGAGGAAACTGCAAAACATATTGCGTAACATCTTTTCGAAGATTTTTATTTTGACGAGCTATTGCTCTCTCCACATCTGCTAGGGAAAGCGTATCAAGGCGCAACTGTTGCCGAACATTCAAATATCCATTGCACACAGCCATCAAGAGATAATTAACCCCAGGCTGCACAGGGGCTTCAAAAGAACCATTAGGTAGCACACTAATTTTTTGGTTCGTCCCGTCTGTACCTACAATATACACTTGGGCAGAAGGTAGCTCATAGCCATCTTGTTCGTAAACCCAACCTTTCACGGTCAGTAAGCGTTCAGGATAACTAAATTCAAATATCTTATCCCAGCCACGACCTCCCGTACTACGAGAGGAGGAAAAATAGCCGCGGTTATGAAGACCATCAAACGTAATACCAAAGTCATCCCCTTGACTATTCATAGGAGTAGGAAGATGATCTACAATAAGTTGTTGATAAAGAGTATCTACCAGCCCAGTCTGTTCCGCATCAAATAATACATCCTCTCCTCTAAAGCGTTTGGTAAACTGAGGAACACAATAAATATCTAATCCGCCCCAATTAGGCGTACGTCCATCTGAAGAAAAATAGAAATCGCCATTAGGGCGAAATGTAGGAAATTCTTCATTACCATCAGTATTGATTTCTGAACCAAGATTCTCAACACCTCCAGCTCCATGTTCACCTATACGTATGCGCCACAAATCGTATCCCCCAAAACCTCCCGGCATATTACTGGAAAAATAAAGCCATTTACCATCAGGAGAAACTGCTGGATGAGCATAGTCGGAAAGTGTATCTGCAGAAATCTTTACTTGTGTAGGTTTCGACCAAGTTGCATCAGAACGAGTAGATTGCCAAATCTCCGCCATACGAGGATATTTTGCATCAGTTCTACATACCGTGAAATACATCGTTGAGCCATCCGGAGAAAAACAACAAGCTCCTTCATCATCAGTAGTATTGATTCCTCCTTCTGCAGGTTCTACACGCTTCCAATTTCCCTTCTCGTCTTTGCGCGAATAGAAAATATCTCCCGCCTTCATTCCCGTAATGCCACTAATATCATTACCCTGTGTCTGACGGCGCGTTGTAGAGAAATAGATTTGATCATATTCTGTAGGAAGAAGAGCCGGAGAATAATCTGCGCGCGGAGAATTGAAAAGAACTGCTTGGCGAACTGTATAAGCAGAGACGTCTTTCTTATTTTCTATGGCTGCTTCACAATTAAGTAATCCCCTGTGAGCTATTTCAATATACTTTGAATCTACATTCTTAGTCTTCAGGGTTGAAGTAGCCACAGACAAAGTATCAGAATTTGTCGTCTCCTTCGTTTTTCTATTGCCACGTTTAGACTTACGAACACTTACCACTTTCTTAGAGGGTTGACTAAATATTGCTTTTGGGGGAGATAAACTTTCTGTTATAAAATTCTGATAAGACTTACTTGCTTCTCCATACTCCCCCATAGCTCTTTGCATATCTCCAAGGCGAAGCCAAGTGAGCGTATCAGTATAATAATAGCGAGCAGCATTTGCATAATTTCCAACAGCTTTTGCCACATTCCCATAACAACGATAAGCATCTCCCATTTTGTAACTGAGTCGGCCTCGTTGTTCTCGCTCTTTCGCAGGAGTTTGCCTATACGCTCTCTGATATAAAGCTGCAGCCTCTGCATATTCTCCAATAGCAAGCGCATTATCACCGCGACGGATAAGTCGATCAACAGGTGAGCAGGCACTCACACCTATAAATATAAGAAGGAGTAAAGATATATTCTTCAGCATAATTATTTTCAATCTGATAAACACGCAATGCGCAAGAAGTTTCAGCCACACATAAAGAGGCTTTCTACATCTATTCTATAACCGCAAAAACCCTCTCTTTATTGTATATAGTCAGAAGAAATGCTTACTTTTGCATAAGAATACTAAACCTATTGCTACAAATGAAACAGATATTTAATGGACGGATCCTCACTCCAGAAGGCTGGCTAGAAGGTGGCTCTGTGATTGTTGAGGGCAACAAAATTCTTGAAGTTTCAAATAGCGACCTCCCCATTGCTGGAGCTGAGCGCATAGATGCTAAGGGAGGCGACATCGTCCCTGGTGGAATAGAACAGCACTGCCATGGCGGTGGTGGCCGTGACTTCATGGAAGGTACCGAAGAAGCTTTTCGGGTTGCGATAGATGCGCACATGCAGCATGGCACCACGGCTATCTACCCCACTCTTTCGTCTTCAACGATGCCCATGATTTATGCGGCAGTAAGCACAACGGAGAAGATGATGAAAGAGGAAAATACGCCTGTCATGGGACTTCATCTTGAAGGACACTACCTTAATATAGATATGGCTGGTGGCCAAAACCCTGCAAATATTAAGGATCCAGATCCTGAAGAATATATTCCTCTCCTCGATAGCACTAATTGCATTAAGCGCTGGAGTGCTGCCCCTGAACTTCCGGGTGCTTTAGAATTTGGTAAATGCTGTCGTAAGCATGGAGTGCTCAATGCTATTGCGCACACAAAGGCTGACTTCGACCAAGTGAAGGCAGGTTTACAAGTAGGTTTCACACATGCCAATCACTTCTATAACGCCATGCGTGGTTTCTACAAAGTACGTGAATTTAAGCATGCTGGAACTGTTGAGGCCATCTATGATATGGATGAAATTACGGTAGAGATGATTGCGGATGGCATTCATGTCCCCCCCGTCATCCTCAATATGATTTACAAGTTCAAAGGCGTAGAAAGAACTAGCATGATTACCGACTCTTTAGCAGTTGCTGCCAGCGACACTACTAAGTGCTTCGATCCAGGAACTATTATTGAAGACGGTGTTTGCAAGTTAGCCGATCGCTCTGCCATAGCAGGATCTGTAGCTACAATGGATCGCCTCGTTCGCACTGCTGTTCAGCAAGCTCACATACCAATGGAAGATGCCATTCGCATGGTGAGCGAAACGCCTGCAAAAATCATGGGCATCTACGATCGCAAAGGCTCACTCCAAAAGGGGAAAGATGCAGACATTGTCATCTATGACAAGGAGCAACAACTCCACTTCGTTATGGCAATGGGGCGTATCGCTCGAAATGATTTATAATACTAAGAAAAACGGGAGACACAAGTGCTCCCGTTTACTTATCACTCTATTTCTCACATATTCATGAATTCTTTCCTTTACAGCCAACCAGTGCTCGACTTGATTACCATTGCGACAGAATATTGCAAGCAAGTGGAGCAGACAGAAGGAGAAGAACGCAACCACTTTATTGATGTGATGCGCGGTATTCTACCTATGATTTACCTCAAAATGTCTCTATTGGGAGATATTCCAGAAATTCCTGGTTTCAATGAAGGAAAACTAACCGAAGCGGACTACGATTATATCCGCCACAATGTCGCAGCTATTTTAGCTGAACGAGACGATTATTTGGATGTATTTGTAGAGGATTTCAAATACTCAGACCAACCAGTACTTTGTACTATCAGTGAGAATTTAGCAGATATTTATCAGGTTCTTAGAGAATTAGTCGAAACTTTCCGTGAAGGTTTCGAAGAACCTATGCAAGTAGCTCTCTTCGATGCAGTTGAAAAATTCAAACTTTACTGGGGACAGACGCTTCTTAATGCTCTTCGAGCTTTGCATGATGCTCAATTCGGAGGAAACTATCAAGAATGAAACAACTCTTCATTAAGACCGATAAAAAATTCATTGCAGGATTGCCGCGCTTCAAGTATGAAGGGCGCATCGTTGTCATTCAAAGTGAAGCAGAAGCAGAACGAGCTGTGGCTGCACTTGAGAAATCCAAGATTTTAGGAATAGATACTGAAACTCGCCCATCTTTCCGTAAAGGCGTGTTTCACCAAGTTGCACTGTTGCAAATTGCAACCGAAGACATTTGCTTTCTTTTTCGTCTCAACTCCTTTGGCTTTATTTCTTCATTGCGCAAATTATTAGCCAACAAAGAAATCTTAAAAGTTGGTCTTTCGTTAAAAGACGACATCCACATGCTAGCTCAACGACATGCCTTTGTTCCTGGCCAGTTTCTTGATTTGCAAGACTATGTAAAAGAAATGGGTATTCAAGACATGAGCCTTCAGAAAATCTTTGCAAATGTTTTTCATCAACGGATTTCAAAGAGCGCTCAACTTAGTAATTGGGAAGCTGATATTCTTAGCCCCGCGCAAAAAACATATGCAGCTACGGATGCGTATTCTTGTATCATGCTCTACAACGAACTTAAACATTTACGCGAAACAGGCTTTACACTGCTAAAACCTCAGCCTGCCGCAGAAACACTCCAATAAGCCTTTAATAACAGAAACGAAAGATAGGCAAAACAATTATTTTCGTTTCATCCTTCCTTTTGTAAACTATTCAAAAATATATGTATCCAACCATCCAATTACGTCACGGAAAAGCCGAAAGTCTTAAACGTTTCCATCCTTGGATATTCTCTGGTGCCATCCAAAGAATGCCCGACAATCTCACTGAAGGCCAGTTAGTAAGAGTCATTGACCACAAAGGAGATTTTTTAGCTATCGGACATTATCAAATTGGATCTATCGCTATACGCGTATTGTCCTTTGTTGAACGTAAAATCGATAATGAATTCTGGAAAGAACGTCTTTCCGAAGCGTTCAATATGCGTTGTTCAATTGGATTGGTAGGGCGTGAAGATAACAACACTCTTCGTCTTGTTCATGGAGAAGGTGACCAACTACCAGGTCTCATCATCGACTTATATGGTAAAACAGCTGTGATGCAAGCCCATTCCGTTGGTATGCACCTCTATCGTAAAGAAATAGCAGCTGCGCTCATTGACGTTTGCAAAGGAATTATCGAAAATGTCTACTATAAGTCCGAAACCACACTTCCCTTCAAGGCAGATCTACACGAGAAGGACGGTTTTATCATTGGGGGCAACGAGGATAACATAGCCATAGAATACGGACTCAAGTTCCATATCGATTGGCTTCGAGGGCAAAAAACAGGCTTCTTCATTGATCAGCGAGAGAATCGAAAGCTCTTGGAGCAGTACTCCATAGGAAAGAACGTGCTTAATATGTTTTGCTACACAGGCGGATTCAGTGTTTACGCACTCCGAGGTGGAGCCACACGCGTCACTAGTGTAGATAGTAGTGCTAAAGCTATAGATCTGACGCGAGCAAATGCAGAACTCAATTTCCCAGGTGACAGCCGACATGATGCTTATGCAGAAGACGCGTTCAAATTCCTTGAAAGGGCAGGCGACGATTACGAACTTATTGTCCTTGATCCTCCAGCATTCGCGAAACACAAGGGTGCGCTTCGCAATGCACTCAAAGGCTACACGCGCCTTAATGCTATTGCCATTTCTAAAATCCGTAAAGGCGGAATCATCTTTACTTTCAGCTGTTCGCAGGCCGTGAATAAAGACCAATTCCGCTTAGCAGTCTTTACAGCAGCAGCACAAGCTGGCCGCCATGTCCGCATCTTACATCAGCTGCATCAACCAGCCGACCATCCCATCAATATCTATCACCCTGAAGGGGAGTATCTAAAGGGACTTGTTTTAGAGGTAGAATAAGGGAAATTACATTTTTTTTGAAAAATCCTTGGTTGGTCGAAAACTTTATACTAACTTTGCACTCGCAAACGGGAGATAACATCCTGAATATCGCGGAGTGGAGCAGTTGGTAGCTCGCCAGGCTCATAACCTGGAGGTCGTTCGTTCGAGTCGAGCCTCCGCAACTTCAAAAGCATTCAACAGTTTTAAGTTGAATGCTTTTTCTTTTTATAGTTCTCCAAGCTTTTCTCAAAAACAAAAAGGAAAGAGGAAAATTACTCTCTATTTTTATAAATATTGAACTGTTCTATTGCCACAATCGTATCGAAACACAGATTAGGAAACAGACGCCAAAGGTCTCTGCATCCTTATTCTCTCTGAAAAATCAATAAGGATAGCAGCCAACAACCTTATTGTGATTAAAAATCCTCTTATTGTATTTCCAATCTCTATAATAGAAAAATAAATATCTCCTTTAAAGAGCTGAAGAAAAGAGTATTTCAGTAACATCTCATTGCTGCACTATCTCCACCCTCATACACTAATCTTGGATTTCAATGCATTCTCAGCTCCATAGAGTAAGAATTATTTCTACAAAAAAAAACAAGTCAAAAGATAGTATTTTACGCTGTGTCATCATCTTGCGTTCATCCTAGGCCTCATTGTAATTCCAGAAAAAAATAAAAAGCCGTGGTTGTAATAACCACGGCTATATTATGCTTTACAAAGTTCTTTACTGTGCGCCTTTACCAGCCATTAAGCGCTGAAGCTGCTGGTTGAGATTCTGGCACATTGATCCATTTCTCATCTCTTTGTAACGATTGATACGATACTGCAGCATTTCAATTAATTTTTTCTCTTTCATAATTTTCGTCTTTTTAGTGGTCTCCCGTATCGTTAGGAAGTCCTGTTTTTATGTCTATTTCTTTTCTCAGTGCAAAAATACTAAGATATTGCGAAGTATCAGATAGCAAAAGCATATAAACAGTTCTTTATTGGCTTTTTTAGCATTTAACTTTATGCTCTGGGAAGTCAAGTTTACAATTTTCCGATATAGTTATGCTCCATTTTAGAGTTTTTTCGTATGTTTGCACGGAAGGATGGAATTTGCACCTACTCAACTATCACATAAATATGGAATCTAAACATATCGAAATTCAATATAAAAGTGCTAAGGAAGAAGAACTTAGCGCAGAAGACTTTCAGCTAATAGAACAAGCTAAAAAAGCCACTCATACTAGTTATTCTCCTTTTTCTCATTTTAGCGTAGGTGCTGCAATTTTGCTTGATAATGGGGAAATCATTAAAGGAAGTAATCAGGAAAATGCAGCTTACACTACAGGAACTTGTGCTGAACGTTGCGCAATGTTTTATGCCAATGCTCAATTCCCCGAAGTTGGTATAAAAACTTTGGCAATTGCTGCAAGAGGAACAAACAAATCCTTTACACCCTCCCCTATCTCTCCATGTGGAGCATGCCGCCAAGTTTTAGCAGAAGTAGAACATAGATTTCATCCTTTTCGCGTTCTACTCTACGGAAAGGATAAAATCTATATTTTTGAATCTTTTGCAGATCTGCTTCCGTTTCAATTCAACGAAAGCTCACTATAAAAACCTTGGAATAATTCAAACTTGAGCACTTAATCCATGTGCATAACATCAATATTCCGCATCTGACGCTGAATCCAACGTTGCCGACTTCGCATAAAAGGTCCAGGATGTTTACTACTAAAACGTCTCGGATTTGGAAGAGTTGCTGCTATCAAAGCACAATCTGAGCGCGTCAGCTGATTGGCTTCACAATCAAAATTCTGAGCAGCCACTGCAGCTACTCCATATATCCCATCTCCCATTTCAATAGAATTGAGATATACTTCCATAATCCGTTCTTTTGACCAAAACAACTCAATTAATACAGTAAAGTAAGCTTCAAATCCTTTACGAATCCATGTTGAGCTAGGCCATAGGAAGACATTTTTTGCAGTCTGCTGACTGATAGTACTACCTCCTCTCCGGCGCTTACCTTCCATTTTTTCTTTTGCTGCGTCGACTATAGCATTCATATCAAATCCATGATGATGACGAAAGTTTTGATCTTCAGAAGCCATCACAGCAACCGGCATGTACACGGACATTTCATCTAAAGGTATCCAATGATGATAAAGCTTTGGCGATTCTCCATTCGCTACACTCTGCACACAACGAATCAGCATCAGAGGAGTAACATATACTGGAATCCAGCGATATGCTATTACTGCTATTATTGAAGAAATAAAGAAACTAGCAACAATCCAGCGTAAAACCTTCGCGATAAATTTGATTTTCATAACTCACAAGATAAAATAAGCGGATGAAACTGTACTTACGTCAGTTTCATCCGTATAGGAAATATCTTACTTTAAATTAGAAAGGCAGATCATCTACTTTGTCCTCACTAGCAGGAGCTACATCTGCTGTAGGAGCAGGAATATCTGTAGCAGGGGTTATAGGAGCTGCATCTACAACAGGAGGGACTGCATTTTCTGAGGCAGCAACTACACGCCACGCACGGATATTATTAAACCAACGTCCTTGATATTCATGAGCATCTACATCGAAAGAAACCGTAAGAGTCTGACCTACTTGAATGTTCATCTGCGAAATACGATCTTCACCAAACACATTGAACACCATGTGGCGAGGGAACTGGCTATTGCCGTCTACAAACTCAAGGACATAATCCTGAGAGGCCCAAGCATTTCCGCTACGACTAGAAGTACCACTACGTTTTTCAAGAACTTGAATAATTTTACCTGTAATTTCCATTTATATCTATGTTTTATTTTCTACGACCGCGAAATTACAATTAAAATCAGAGCTATAGGGATTTTAAGATTAAAAAAAAAGCATTTTCTTACTCATATTAGAATTTTATGTAACTTTGTCAGCACAATAAAATTAAGAAATACAAATCATAAACATACATGAAATTCGTACTCAATAGTTCATTGCTTTCACAGCGTCTACAACTTACCGGCCGCGTGATTACAGCAAAAAACAGTCTGCCTATTCTCAACAACTTTCTTTTTGAAATTGAGGAGCAGAAGCTCCGTATCACAGCCTCGGACAATGAATGTACACTAAAAACGACGATCGAACTCATCGAGAGCGAACAAGACATCCGCTTCACGGTGAACGCTAAGACTATCCAAGATGCAATGAAGGAAATTCCAGACCAACCATTGGAATTCTTCGTTGGTAGTAATCTCGATGTTACTATCCAATACCAAGGAGGTCACTATAACTTCATGGCACAACCTGCCGATGAATATCCCGTCACTCCTGAAATGCCTAGCGATGCCTCACGACTGACCGTAGGTGCAGAACTACTTTATGAAGCTCTAGGACGCGCTATCTTTGCAACAGCCAACGATCCTCTTCGTCCTGTAATGAATGGCGTATTCTTCGATATAGCTTCCAACAACGCTACCGTTGTTGCAACAGATGCACAAAAGCTGACGTGCAATAAAATATTGAATACTCAAGCTTCAAAGGAAGGAGCTTTCATTCTCCCTAAGAAACCTGCTGGACTCTTAAAGAATGTTTTACAAAAAGAGACGGGCGATGTTCGTATCCTCTTCAATGAGCGAAATGCTGATGTTTACACAGAAAACTTCGAAATGACATGCCGACTCATCGAGGGAAAATTTCCGAACTATAGTGCAGTCATCCCAAAGGATAATCCAAACATCGTAACTGTTAATCGCGATGCGCTGATGGCAACCCTCCGTCGTGTTTTGATTTTCTCTGGTGCAGCTAGCACACTTGTAAAACTTCAGCTATCACCTAGCAAGTTGACAATATCTTCTCAAGATATTGACTTTGCAATGTCAGCAGAAGAATCTCTACTCTGCGAGTACTCTGGTAATCCCATGAGCATTGGATTCAAAGGTCCGTCTCTCCTTGAGATTATCAATAATATTCAAGGCGAGGATGTGATTGTCCGATTGGCCGACGCAAGTCGTGCAGGGGTCATCATTCCTGCCGAGCAGAAAGAAAACGAAGAGGTTCAGATGATTCTGATGCCTCTCATGCTTCCAGATTGATACATATAACAGATAAAAGAATTATACATTGCGTTCAATTAGACTGTAATGTATAATTCTTTTCACCTAAAACAGAATGAAACTTCAACTTACACGTCCCATTATATTCTTCGACATTGAAGCCACAGGCCTTAAAATATCCAGTGACCGCATTGTCGAACTTTGTTTTATAAAGGTTTACCCAAATGGTAACGAGGAATCACAGGTCATTCGCTTTAATCCTGGGATTCACATATCAGCTGAGGCATCGGCCGTAAATGGTATCTATGATGCCGATGTTGCAGACTGCCCTTATTTCAAGGATAAAGCAGGAGAACTAGCAGCTATCTTTCAAGGGGCTGACTTAGCAGGATTTAATTCCAATAAGTTTGATGTTCCTCTCCTCGTAGAAGAATTTGCACGCGCTGGCGCCGACTTTGACATTTCCAAATGTCGCTTAGTAGACGTCCAAACTATCTACCACAAGATGGAACAGCGAAACCTTTCAGCTGCCTACAAATTCTATTGTAACCAAGACCTCACGAACGCTCACACGGCTTTGGCCGACACTAAAGCTACTTACGAAGTTCTTCAGGCTCAGCTCGACAAGTACGGAGAAGAGCTTCACAATAATATAGAGTGGCTTGCAGAATTTTCACGTCAGAACAGAAATGTAGACTTGGCTGGTCGCTTTGTCTACGATGAGCAAGGTACTCCGGTGTTTAACTTTGGAAAATATAAAGGACAGCCTGTTGCCGACGTTTTGCAACGAGATTCCGGCTATTTTGGCTGGATGATGCAAGGCGATTTCACACAAGACACTAAACAAACTCTTATGCGCTTACGTCTGAATACAGCTACACGATGAAAGGTAAGCACATCCTTCTCGGAATATCTGGCAGCATAGCTGCCTATAAAGCATGTACACTTATACGTCTGTTCATCAAAGCAGGAGCAGAAGTGCAAGTTGTCATCACACCTGCTGGCAAGGAGTTCATCACGCCTATCACCTTATCTGCTCTAACGTCTAAACCAGTGATCAGCGACTTCTTCTCACAGCGTGATGGCACTTGGCACAGCCATGTAGACCTCGGATTGTGGGCGGATGCAATGATTATTGCACCTGCAACAGCTGCTACACTTGGGAAAATGGCTCACGGCATTGCCGATAATATGCTCATCACAACATACTTGTCGATGAAGGCTCCAGTTTTTATAGCTCCAGCAATGGACCTGGATATGTTTGCCCATGCTTCTACACAAGAGAACCTCGAAATTCTGAAGCAACGTGGCAACTATATCATAGAACCCACACAAGGAGAATTAGCCAGTCATCTTGTAGGAAAAGGAAGAATGGAAGAGCCTGAAAAAATATACGAGACTCTCAAAGCTTTTTTCAACGGACAGCAACGCTTGACAGATAAAACAATTGTCATTACAGCAGGTCCCACCTACGAAAAGATTGATCCTGTACGCTTCATCGGCAACTACTCAAGTGGAAAAATGGGTTTTGCATTAGCAGAGGAATGTGCAGCACGAGGAGCAAAAGTTGAACTCATTGCTGGCCCTGTGAATCTTACTACGCATCACCCGAATATCTTTCGTACAGATGTTGAAAACGCACAGGAAATGTACGAAGCGACTACAGAGAAATTCAAAAAAGCAACTGCAGCAATTCTTTGTGCGGCAGTTGCAGATTTTACCATGGCACAAACAGCCAGTGAGAAGATAAAACGCAAGGGAGAGAATCTAACTCTCGAGCTAAAACCTACGCAAGATATTGCAGCAGCTCTTGGAGCAGCAAAAACTCCTTATCAAAAACTTGTGGGCTTTGCGCTTGAAACAACGGATGAACACAATAACGCTCGCCTGAAATTAAAGAAAAAGAATTTAGATTTTATTGTACTGAATTCTCTCAATGATAAAGGTGCGGGGTTCCAATACGACACAAATCAAATCACGATTCTAAATAATGACAAAGAGTATCCTTATCCACTGAAAAGTAAAACTGAAGTGGCGCGGGACATTGTCGATTTCTTATGCGGATTATTCGAATAATTCTTTTCTTCCTTGTGCTCTGTACACAAATGAAAGCTCAAGAACTTGAAGCTAAGGTTAGCGTTAATCATCAGAAGATAAACCAATCCTCAACAGCGGTATTTGATGATTTACAGCAACAACTGACGGAGTTTATCAATACTCGGCAGTGGACGAATATGCAATTTCGGAAAAACGAAAGAATTAGATGTACATTCAATATTATTGTCAATAAATACAATGAATCAGACAATTCATTCGAATGTACCCTTAGTGTGCAAAGTATCCGGCCTGTTTATAATTCAGCGTATACTACTACAGCCTTTAGCATTCAAGATCCTTCATTCAATTTCCGCTTCCAGCAGTACGATAAATTAGAATTTCGCCCTGACGTTATTGATAATGAACTGACGGCTCTTATTGCATACTATGCCTATTTAATTATAGGAATAGATAACGACACCATGTCACCTCTTGGAGGGACCGACGCATTGACAGTAGCGCAAAGCATTGTGAATAATGCTCAGAGTTTTCCTTCTAAAGGTTGGAAAGCTTTTGATGATTCCAAGAATCGATATGCCATTATCAATGACATGCTAGATAGCGGAATGGAACCCTTCCGCCGCATGCAATACAAATACTACAGAGAAGGACTTGATATTATGGCTGAAAATGCTGACCGCGGACGGGCAGCTATTACAGAAGCTATAGGACTTTTACAAAAGTCGCACGAAAACAAATCGTTATCTTCTCTCCCACAAGTTTTTACAGATATAAAAGCTGACGAATTGGTTAATATCTATAAAGGAAAAGGCACCACAGCAGAGAAAGAAAAGATTGTTGAGATACTATCCAATATCAATGCGTCAAAGAATTCATCTTGGCGACAAATGAAATAAAACAATGCTACAGCACTTACACATAAGCAATTATGCGCTCATTGAAAAGTTAGATATCAACTTTTCAAATGGTTTCTCTGTCATCACAGGCGAAACGGGTGCCGGAAAAAGTATAATTCTTGGAGCCTTAGGTCTCATCATGGGGCAGCGGGCTGATGCTAAGGTTATCAAAACAGGAGAAAGAAAATGCTATGTTGAAGCTATATTTCAAGTAGAGGGGCTTCAACTTGAGAAGTTATTAGAAGACCACGACATTGATTTTGATGAAAAGGAATGTATTGTACGCCGCGAAGTCACCGTACAAGGAAAAAGTCGTGCTTTCATCAACGACAGTCCCGTTCCTCTCTCTTTTCTAAAAGAAGTGAGTAGTCATCTAATAGATATACACTCACAACACCAAAACTTACTTTTGGGGCATGAACATTTTCTCATAGAAACTCTCGATACTATTGCTGCCAATCCTCAAGTCTTATTAAACTACACGACACAATACACTGCGTGGCAACGTGCTACCACAGAATTAACTAGACTCCAAGAACAAGCAGAAAAAGACAAGAATGATACAGATTTTTTCAATTTTCAATTACAACAACTTGAAGAAGCGCAACTCATAGAAGGCGAACAAGAGCAGCTAGAAGAAGAGTCCAATACTCTTTCGCATGCAGAAGAAATCAAGCAGAGTCTTTTCCAGGCGTCAGGACTTTTTTCTGTTGATGAGCACAATCCCGTCACGGAGCTGAAAAGCAGTAGTCAGATTCTATCCTCTATACAAAAAGTTTTCCCCATTGCTGGAACCTTATCCGAAAGAATAGACAGTGTAAGAATAGAACTTGAAGATATTGCAGATGAACTAGAGCAGCAGCTAGAATCTGTTGAGTTTGATCCCGCACGACAAGCGTTTGTCGATGACAGACTCAATACCATCTATTCGCTCGAAAAGAAACACAATGTTGAAACTGTTGCAGAGTTGCTAACAAAGCAGGAAGAACTTAAGAACTTCATCAATAAAATTGAAAATATTGATGAAGAAGTAGCTAAGAAAACTGTAGAAGTCAACAAAGCAGAACAAGCAATGTATGCCGCAGCTAAGGAGTTGACTGTCAGTCGCCAAAAAGCAGCAGAAAAAATTGAAAAAGAACTCATCACTCAACTGCAAGAATTAGGAATGCCTGGTGTTCGTCTCAATTTCTCTTTTGAACACCGCAATCAGCCAGATAGTAATGGTGCCGATAAAGTAACGTTCCTCTTCAGTGCAAATAAAAATACGGCTATGCAGGATGTGGCTCAAATTGCATCTGGTGGAGAGATCGCTCGCTTGATGCTTTCCTTAAAAGCCATTATCTCACAAAGCCGAAACTTACCGACAATTGTGTTTGACGAAATCGACACAGGTGTTTCAGGTACTATGGCAGAAAAGATGGCTGAAGTTATGAATCGTATGGCGAAAAATTGCCAGGTTCTCTGCATTACTCACCTCCCACAAATTGCAGCTATTGGTGTCTACCATTATCGTGTATTCAAAAAAGAAAATGAACATGGAACATCTAGCCATATAGATTTGTTGTCCACCGAAGAGCGCATACAAGAAATTGCCAATATGCTTTCAGGCGCACAAATGACCGAGGCAGCCATCAACAATGCGAAATCCTTACTAAAACTTCAATAAAACATGCGAAAACTATTATTATCCTTCATTTTAACTTTATCTACACTTTTTCCCTTTATAGGTATTGCAGGTCCGTCTGACGCAGTCTTCAACATATTTACGTATAAAGCCGATGGTACTATATTGGCAAATGGCTATGGCTTCTTTATTAACGGCCAAGGGGAAGGAGTTGTCTCCTTCAATCTTTTAAAAGGAGCTTACCGAGCAGAAATTATTGATGCCAAAGGAAAGAAATTCAATGTAGTCCGTATCCTAGGAGCAAATAGCGTCCTTGACTTAGCAAAATTTCGTACTGATTCACACAAAACTCCTTTTTTAGAACAGAGTACGGCAACACCCGAAAATGGAACACTTCTCAACTTAGCAACCTACAAGAGCACCGGAGTTGCCGCCATTATAACGAATGTATCTGATTTCAACCAATACAAATACTTTGACCTTAATGCTCAAAATGTTGACAAGAACTTTGGTTGTCCCCTTATCGACAATAATCGGCGTGTAGCTGCCATCGTACAAAAGAACTTCACAAACGGAGCCACTACAGCTTGTGCTCTTGATATAAAAGCCATCAATACGCTCAATATCACAGAGACAGGTTCACTCAATCCCGATTTGAAGGAAATCAAAATTCAGAAGGCACTTCCTAATGATGAGAAAGCAGCATTGGCTTATATTTATCTTATGAGCTCTGCTGATAGTACGGCCTACATAACAACACTCAATGATTTCATTGAGACCTACCCAGACAATGCCGAAGGTTTCGTTAATCGCGGCACGTTCTATGCCACAAAGAAGCTCTATTCTCTCGCAGAGAAAGACTTTAAGACAGCTCTATCAAAAAGTTCTGAAAAGTCAACCATTAAAGCTGATGGCATACACTTTACTCTTAGTAAACTCATGTACAACGTTGCACTACAGACTTCCAATAATTCAGATTGGACCCTTCCGCGCGCGTTAGAAGAAGCAGAACTCGCCTATCAAGCTAATCCAAGTCCGCTTTATCTCATGCAACAAGGCCACTGTCTGTATGCCAATAAGCAGTATGATAAAGCCTACGATGCTTATAATAAAGTAAATACCACGAACTTTGCCTCTCCAGAGTCATTCTATGCAGCTGCCAACGCACTCTCCTTTATGAAAGGCGACAGCACAAAAATACTTGCTCTTCTAGATAGTTGCGTAAACCGCCTCAATAAACCTTATAGTAAGAACGACGCAAACTATCTCTTCGTTCGTGCTCAATATCTGACACGCCTTGGTAAGTTTCGCCAAGCTGTTGCAGACTACAATGATTATGAAAGTGCAATGGGACCTGCATCCCTTACTGCAAAATTTTATTATATTCGCGAACAAGCCGAACGTTCATGCCGTATGTACAAACAAGCCATTGATGATATCCGCTATGCGCAGACTTTGTCTCAAAAACCTGAATACTTCGATTATCGTCTCGAAGAAGTTTCCTTATGGCTTATTGCAGGCGAGTTCCAAACGGCAATTGATGCAGGAGAAGCCCTGATAAAGGAACTTCCAGATAATGCTGATGCGTACCGCTTACTAGGAATTGCCTATGGAGAACTAAAAAACAAGACAAAGGCTATTAGCTATCTGAACAAAGCAAAGCAACTCGGCGACACCTCAGTTGAATCTTTCATGAAGAAATACCAATAAAATCACATCTTTCAACCTTCTAATCTTGAACCTATGAGACAGTTGAAGATTCTGCAGATGATTACCAACCGCGAAGGAGAATCCTTAGAGCGGTACCTGCAAGACATTAGTAAGGAACCTACCATCAGTGCTGACGAAGAGGTTGAACTCGCACGCCGTATCAAGACAGGCGACAATGAAGCTCTCAACAAACTCGCTAGTGCAAATCTCCGCTTTGTAGTTTCTGTTGCCAAACAGTATCAAGGTCAAGGATTGAGCTTAATAGATCTTATTAATGAGGGAAATCTTGGACTCATCACTGCTGCGAAACGTTTTGATGAAACCCGCGGCTTTAAGTTTATCTCCTATGCAGTATGGTGGATCAGACAATCTATATTACAAGCATTGGCAGAACAAAGTCGCATTGTACGCCTCCCTCAAAATCAAGTGGGTTATGCCAGTCGCGTGATGAGATTCTACAATGAGTTTGTACAAAAGAACGAACGTAAACCCTCGATCGAAGAGATTGCAGATGGAACAGGTCTAGAACTAGATAAAATCTCCACGGCTCTACACTCATCGGGGAAACATATTTCCTTCGATGCGCCACTCGTAGAAGATGAGGATAGCTGTCTGCTTGATTTACTTTACAATCCAGAAAATGCAGCTACAGACAGTCACCTCGCCAACGAATCTCTGAAAGAAGAAGTAGATCGAGCTCTTCATCAACTACCGGAAAGAGAACGCCAAATTGTACAAATGTTCTTTGGTATCGGCTACCCCGAACTCAGCCTAGAGGAAATCGGCGAAAAGATGAATCTGAGTCGCGAAAGAGTCCGGCAAATCAAAGAAAAAGGTATAAGCCTTTTGCGCAATGCCCACGAAAGTACGATTCTGAAAACATATCTCTAATTTTTGAGACGCTCAAATCTGCAAGCACTTTTAGGTTACTTGCAGATTTTTTTTATTTATACAATGACCTGTCACATTTATGCTCCACCTTTTGATAAGGTCTACTATCTGTAAATATGTAATTTCTCATAAAGAGAATGATTTTCGGTTCGTTATCCATTATATAAGGAAGTAAAACTTGCGATTCATAGTAAAACACTATCTTTGCAGAGAAATAACAAATGAGAATGAAAAGGATATTCCTAAGTTTTATCGCCATGCTCATGGCTATAGCCATGCAAGCTAAAGATGATGGCAAAATTTATGTTTTTGGAGTAAGCACAAGTTTCAATGACTCCATTGTTTATATCTCTTCTGTGCAAGATTTACAAGGGGCTTCCCTTCAAAAGAAGACAGGTTTTCTTGAGTATCGCAGTTTCTATTCTGCAGAGTTTCAACATTTTTTAGAATCTAAGTACCAAGGTAATCAAACTTGCGCTATTTTCTTTGCAACAGATCGCAATAAATTAGAGAAAAAATATTTGAAACTTCGCAAAAGACTGAGCAAGGGAAAACCTGATACTCTCAAAGAAATATCTGCCTCTGACTTCCAATTCAGTGTGCCTGCAGTTCAGAAAACTGAAGAACAATAATTTTATCAGACTTTCAAGAAATGAATAAGCAAGACCTTTCTTTCTGCATTGCTGGGGCCTACTTGCGCGTTCTCTTTTTAGACGACGTTGACGGCCGCCACTATCTAGAAACATACGCTCCATTTTACGTTAAAGAAACCAAGGAAAAGCTAATGTTTACAATGACTGTTGGCGATGGACTCGTTAATGATAAGCCTGAAGGTTCAGAGGTAGGACAATTTGACTGTGGAGGCAATAACCACGGCGTCTACTTATTACCCAATGGAGGCTATAAGATGATTATTTCCAACCTGAATGGCGAAAAAGCATGTGCTCTCCGGACCAATGCCAACTTTTCCGATTGTCAGATATCCCTCTTTGGCGAACTTCCCAACAGAGCTTTTGGTCTTAACAATGCAATGATGGTGGCCTTTGCCTTTGCTGGAGCGCACCATAATATATTGCTTATGCACTCCTCTGTGGCTCTACACGATGGCCGTGGCTACTTATTCTTAGGAAAGAGCGGTACAGGAAAGAGTACTCATAACGATTTATGGAATAAATATATTCCAGGAACAGAAATCCTAAACGACGATAACCCCGCAATACGTATTGTGGACGGAAAGCCATTTGTCTGTGGAACTCCGTGGAGTGGAAAACGTAATTTCTATCGTCAATTAAGTGTTCCCATAGGAGCTTATGTACGTTTAGAGCAGGCTCCAGAAAATATCATTGAGAAAGAACACAAACTACAGGGATTTGCCACAATTCTCTCTTCATGTTCCACCATGATTTGGGACAAACCCTCCTACAACGCTATCTGTGACACAGCCAGTGCGGTAGCCAGTGTGATTCCAGTATTTCATTTAAAAAATCGCCCAGACGAAGAAGCTGCAAAGATGAGCTTCGAAGCATGTACGGGCAAGAAATATGTTTTCAAAAACGCTGAAAAAGCATGAAAACAATCTCTCTACCTAACGACATATTTATCCCTCAAATCAAAGATTTAATAGACGAAGGACACACAGCTACGTTTCATGTCCGCGGCTTTAGCATGCGTATCTTTGTAGAAGATCGGCGCGACAAGGTATTGCTGGGCCCGTGTAACGAGAAGCCCAAAGTGGGCGATGTAATCCTTGCCAAAGCATGCCTCTGCGGAGCAACGCCAGACGAGATTATCAGTGCACCACACTATGTTCTCCATCGTATCATTCAGATTGAGGGCGACAAAATCATCCTCCGCGGGGATGGCAATATCATAGGAAGAGAAGTATGTGAACAGAAGGACATTGTGGGAATAACCTTAGGATTTTATCGCAAAGGCAGACAGAAGCCCGACTTAGTAACAGGACTAAAATGGCGCATCTATTCACGCATCTGGATATTTCTCACACCTGTTCGTCGGTGGATTTTAGCTGCATATCGGCACATTTGGCTTCGCCTTTTCCCCATTAAAATTGAACAATAAACAAAGAAAAAAAACATGCGAATAAAGAAAGGATTAGAACTCCGCGATGTATGCGGAGAAAAAGTTATCATCCCACAAGGAATTGAAAACCTCGACTTCAGTAAGATGATAAACCTCAATGAATCAGCAGCCTTCCTATGGGAAAAAGTGTGCAACGATGATTTTTCTGAAGAACAGCTTACAGCAGCTCTTTGCGAAGAATACGACGTCGATACTCAAACAGCTCAACAAGATGTTCACGCTCTCGTTGAGGAATGGAAAAAACTAGGAATAGTCGAAGCTTAATGTCTTCTCAGGAACTATTAAGCGCAACCAGATTTTTGTAACTCTTTCTGGTTGCGCTTCTTCTTTCCAAAAAATTCAATATCGACAATAAAGAGCAAACTAGGGGCGGCCTATTAAAGGCCGCCCCTATCATTGGATCAATCTTTAGATACTAGCGAATCTTGCTAACAGGATTTCCAACCTTAGCAAAGCTATGGAAGAAACTAGGATTACCTTTTACAGTAATAACTGGACCCTCAACTTGCTTTGTTGTAGGATTGTAGATATAAAATCCATTTGCTTTTTTATTGGCACTACCAAAAACAATCACATTCTTATGGCGTGCGATAGCAACCCCCTGAGGATTAGAAACTTCCATTCCAGGAATCACACTCATTGTTTTCTGCTTTAAGTCAATCTCTATAGGAACATTCGTCATGCTCACATAAGGATTCTCTGTTCCTTTGGGATCAAGAGCGAAGGAGGTGAGATAAGCATAAGCTTTGCCGTCACCTGCATAAAGGATTGTACTAAGAAAATCTGCATGTTTGGTAGACAAGCCTGCAACTTCTGTCTTATTAAGGTGAATACAATAGTTAGGATCAATATCTGTTGAACCATTCTTGATGCGCACGATTCCTCCAGGGAATTGTGGAATAAAGCCAAACGCACCAATACAATTGATATAGATATTCTTCTGTTCATCCATAAAGATAGAGCCAGCATCAATCGGTCGTGTTGCAAAACTCAATCCCAGAGTTGTATTGACAATGTGTTTTTCTATTTTATCTGTCTTCGTATCTATCAACGCCAACTCAATATTATTGCGCGCTGGCATATATTGTGCATTCATTTGGTTGAGACCGACAAATAGTTTACCATCGCGGATAATCATAGCAGCAGGCGAAACATTTGTTTCTGGCTGTTTGAGCGAATTAAGATCAATATCTGTTAGTTTCGTCATCGTTTTTGGATTGAAAGCCATAACGATTCCAAGTCTTTGCAAACTGACGTATGCTTTTTCGCTATTAAGTTCCACAATATTGGTAGCAGCAGCCCCCGCGGGGATTGGCAGAGCTCCCTGTTTCATCCATTTTCCGGCAGCATCCAAGCGATAGCGTACAATCTCTGCCTTTGTATTGCCCATATAGTCAGGAAAAGCATAGATATTTCCAGATTCTGTTACAATCGGAGTAGAGCCAAAGCCCACGGGAATGCTGTTTGAATTGTCGTAACTTCCTGGTATCAAGTCGGTAAGTGCCTGCATATAGACACTTCCACTATTCCCTTCAGGATTTGTAATACCTGTGGCAAAGACTACCCCTGAAAAAGTTTTTCCGCGAGGATTAGGAGTTGGGGTAGGAGAAGGATCATCCTTACTACAGCCACAAACAAGAGCTGCCACCATGGCAACTGCAAGCATTGATTTTAGATTTCTCATTAGTTATATTTTAGAATTAAAAATTATTGATTGCCTACTTAAATAAATATCTCACCTTAAAACTCACATAACGGCCTGGTAGAGGGCGATTCAGTTCAGAAACAACACGGCGGTCTGCCAAATTCTTCACTTTCAGTGTGAATGTCCAGCGATTATTCTTCAAGCTATGTTCCAAGGCTACATCCATCGTGAAAGAAGTGGGAATCTTGCGCTCTTGATAGCGACTCACCTCAAAATCATAGAAATACTGATGAATATAGGACGCATCGAAAATAAAGCGAGAATTTTGCCCCTTTCCTCCAAAGAGATTTTCTTTGTGAAATTCTGCTCCAAAATTGAATAGCAAGTAGGGCACATTTGGAATACGCTTGTTGTAAGTGGGATTCGCTACAGCCGTACCAGGGATATTCTGTCTAACATCGCGCAAGTCTTGATAAGTTCCGTTGGCATAAAGATAAAGCCATTGCAAAACATCTCCTTTCGCATCCAGTTCTACTCCTTTCGTACTCACACTACCAAAATTGCGATATCGCGCCATAGTTGGTATCATATCAGGAGTAAAGCGTATCATATCATTCAAATGATTATAGAAGGTATTCAGTTCCAATTCAATGAGACGCCCATCTTTTCTCACACGACGATAGAGCAAGCCAAGATTCATACCTGTTGTGCGCTCGGGTTTTAGAGCTGGCGAGGCTAGAATAGAAGAACCATTACCGATAAGCTCTTCGCTTGTTGGGATACGAACCTCAGAATTGAAGGAAGCTTTGAGCAGCAAGTTGGGTGTGAACTTGTAGCGCATAGCATCACTGAATCCTACATATTTTTTTGAGATATGGATAGGTTCTGGTGAAGTTACAGAGAATACGCTGATGCTGCGAGAATGGGACGAGAAATAAAAGTTTTTCAGCGTAAAGGCATTTTGAAATCGTCCGTCAAAAAGCGATAAATCATAGGAAAAGCCAACTGTAACGGTTGTCATTTTACTGGGAAAATTAGATTTAAAGCCTAGAGCCTTATCCATTAACGAATCGCTAGGATTCAACCGTGTGCGGTCGGCATAGATATTAAGATTGATAGAATGATGCTCATCGATCGTATAGCCCATATTAAATTTTGAGATAAATTCTTTTGATTTATTCTTTCCATCCGAAGGATAATTATTCTGTTCTCCACCAAAAGAAGACACAGGCGGCAATTCTCGCCCATCCCAATCGTAGCGATTTTTAGCCTTATCTTGCAAACCATACCAGCTCCAAACATATCCAGCACCAAAGTCGAAATCAAGACCATCAAGGAAGAAGTTCTTGCGTTTCAGTGAGAATGCTGTCACAAAACCGCAGGAGTGATTGAAGGCCTCTCTCACATCAAGGTCAATGCCTTGCACCTCTTGCCGCGTTTTCGTGAAAACAACCTCCAACTTCATTTCATCAAACCACCATTTTGTAGCTTTTATCGATCCTCCTCCTATGATCTTCTTGAAACTATCGTGATCTCTTTTCACGATACGATTGTCAAGATTTGCCAGCATCATCTTGTAGTTGTTCTTTGAAAAAGAAAATACACCTCCTAAGCCAAATTGCAAACCACTCTTACGGTTAGTCCACTTAAAAATGGGTGATGCTTGATGAGTATTGAACGAACCAGACTCGTAAGAAAAGTCCATATAAACAGGAGGATACTCTTTTAGAACCACATTTACGGCTCCTCCAAGTGCAGAACCTCCAAACTTATATGGTACTATACCTTTATATACTTCGATACGCTCAATCATATCTGTAGGAATATCGTTGAGCGCTACGAAATTGCCTAACTGAGACATTGGTGTTTCATCAATATACATTCCCATGCGTTTCCCCTCAAGTCCACGTACGGAAATGCGCGAAGCACTGCCCAAGCCCCCCGTATTCCTTACCGTAATGCCCACGGTGCGTGCCAAAACATCATTGATATTTGAAGCCGTCCCCTGCAACTGCCGTTGCCCGATAACGGAAATAGGCATAGCAGATTCTTTCAGCGCGCGAATTTCACTTCGTGCCACTACCGTAGCTTCGCCAAGAGTTTTTTCAGTGCTTTGCAATGAGATATTGTGAGACATACTATCCTTCACGATCAATTCCTGCTGCACGGACTTATAGCCCACACACCGCACGAGAAGCAACACACGTTTGTTCTCTGCCACAGCTAAGTGATAAGCACCTGTGGCATCCGTGGTCGTCTGCTTTTTTGCCTTAGCAATCGATAGTATAACCCCAGAAAGAGGTTCACCAGTTTTGGCATCGGAAACCTTCCCGTAAATCACAGATTCTTGTGCCAGAACAGAAAGTATTCCCCCAAAGGAAAGGCACACAAAAAGCAGAAATCCCCTACTCTTTACCTCCTTTATCCAGGAAAACAACTTAAAAAAAGGATTATTCGTGGTCATTATTTTTGTCATATAAGCCGAAATTTAGTTTTTTATTTAGAATAACGATATTCTTCGTTAGAGCTCTTCCACGTAAGGATAGGGATGCCAAACAAAAATAGCGATGACAAACCAGACTGCAACGATTCGTTTTCGCATGCAAAAGTAGAAAGAAAGCAAAAAAACTTCCATACCCTAAAAATAGTAAAACAAGAAGAAAATTCCTTCACATTTTAACGCTCTCTTATCGCACTTTAAACAGTCGTAGTTCAAGTCTTCAAATAGCAGTACAAGAGATTTCAAAACAAAAAGATTTGTAAAGAAAATTTACATTCCAAGCACCCGAGAATGGCTTAAAATCCAACTAAAAGGCCGCAGAATGAAAATAACGCAGTTTTGGCGCATCACTAAAATAGGCTTCTTTTCAATTTCTCAAGGAGAAATTTTATTTTCTATACTACAAATTTTATTTTCTCCTTGAGAAATTGAAAATACAATAAGGAGAATTTTGAACGCAATAATGATTTCAGCTGACATCTTTATTGCATTTTCAGACAGAATAAGGAAAAGAAAGCACTTTTTGAGAGAAAGAACCTGCAAGAAAGTAGGATTCTTCCCTCTTCTCGTGAGAATTCTACGCGTTTCTATACCATTTTCCGAAAAAGAATACAACTTTCCATGCTAGATTAGAAAAGTCAATTGTCAATAAAAAGGTCTGTAACAGAAAGAAAATTATTCAGCATTTCTCATTTCCTATTAAATTGGAAAGAAAATATGTTGAGAGATAAAAAAACAGCAATAATTTGTTTTTCTATCATTTCAAATTACTGTAATAATAGTACCACCAATAGGTATCACCATATAGGACAGCTAAGACATTGGCGCGTTCATACTCAGAGGGATAATTGTTGCGCTTATCTATGAAATCTTGATAATTAGCCTCCATCAATTCATTTTTATACTGAATCTGTCTGTTGGAACGAATACGCTGATAAAGTATTAGAGCTTCAGCGTAAGCACGAGGTATAGACAACGTATCGCTAAAAGCATGATATTTGCAAAACTCACTCACAAAACGATCTATTTGCTTGTTGAGCAAAAGTCCACAGAGATAATAATCGCGCCCTGGAGTGAACAGAGCATAAGGACGATACTTTGCTCCCCGCTCCAAATACTGAGAGGCAGATTCTCCTCGATGCGGCCAGACTCCAATTTGCCGAAAAATGGCGGAAGCTTGAAAGGGCGTACGTTTTGCATCATTGTGATGAAGAAGCAACACACTATCTCCAACATTTTGTAACGGATAGCGAAAGAGTTCATCTGCAATACTCTTTCCAGAACGGCTTTGAGCATAAGCTCGCATGGCTGTGATAACCGAAGTGCCTGGAGGATTTACGGAACAATCAAGCACGCTCCGATATTTTCCTTCAGAGATGAACCGCGCCATCTTGAGTTCTTGATGAAAATAAGTATCAGCATTTCCTGCCAATCCCATATAGGCAACAAGTGCTAAGAGCCACATACAATGCCATGTAAGGCGAGGCACCAAACGATAGCTCGCCCGTTTGCGATCCTTCTCCTGCCTGCGATAATCAATGCGATGCTGAAGAATCCAAAAGGCGAGACAAAACAATGTGACCAGCAAAGAGACCCAATTACAATACGGCACAAAAGATGTAAGCAGAACTGCAACAATGGCGGAGGGCAAAAAAGTGAGCGTATAATGGCGATCACGAAAATAGATAGTTTTACTGACCAATCGTTGCAAGAGCAGAAGCGAAAGAATGAGAAGCCATGGCCCAGCAGAAGTGTCGTAGAAATTATCTTTCCCTAATAGCTTGTCAAAAGTGAAGACAATAACATCTCGCTCATAGGAAAGGACATAGACCAAAGCAAAGAGCATAAAGAGTGCGCACAAGATTGCACGCACTCGCTTACGTCTGATATAATCTGCTATATTCATGTTCAGCTTTATCAGAAATTAAAATCTCCAGCTACATAAGTCTTACTTTTTCTCCACAGTTTTGCGCAAGACAAGACCAATACGAGCTGGAACATAGAGTCGCAACCAACCTTTACCATCCTTTTTGAGTAAAGGATCTGACATTGTCTCTATGCGCACACTATCGTCAATAAGACCATGCCCACCAAGAGAACAGGAGTCTGTATTCAGAACAATATCGTAAGAACCTTCTGGAACTTGGAAACCATAGTCGACGAAACTACGCTGAGGATCTAAGTTATAGACGAAGAGAAGATCACCACGACTATAAGCCAATATCTTATCACCATCATTGTGCCAGACCTCAACTACGGGCAATTTCTGGAAGTTGCGTTCCGATTTAAGAAGCTCGAGCATCAAACGGTCAAATTCTCCCAAATACTGATAGCACAGTTCTTTGTTGTCCACCAAGTTCCACTGACGGCGTGCGTACTTATAGCTCCATCCATTTCCTTCACGGGGGAAATCTATCCATTCGGGATGGCCAAATTCATTGCCCATAAAATTGAGGTAACCACCGTTGATGGTTGATGCCGTTAAAAGACGTATTATTTTATGTAGAGCAATACCGCGATCCACACCTGCGGTTTCATCGCCAATGCGGAAATGCCAATACATTTCAGAATCTATCAAGCGGAAGATAATCGTTTTGTCGCCCACAAGTGCTTGGTCATGGCTTTCACAATAGCTAATATTATGCTCATCTGCTCTACGGTTTGTAAGCTCCCAAAAGATAGAACTTGGCTTCCAGTCTTCATCGCGAAACTCTTTTATCAACTTAATCCAAAAGTCGGGTATATTCATGGCCATACGATAATCAAAGCCATACCCTCCATCTTTAAATGGTGCAGCAAGACCAGGCATTCCGCTCACCTCCTCAGCAATAGTAAAGGCTGAAGGCTTCACTTCATGAATCAGGAGATTAGCCAATGTTAGATATGTGATAGCGTTTCCGTCTTGATGACCATTGAAGTAATCGCCATAACCATTAAACGATTCTCCAAGTCCATGACTATAATAGAGCATCGAAGTGACTCCATCAAAGCGGAAGCCATCGAAATTAAATTCTGTCAGCCAATATTTGCAATTAGAGAGAAGAAAGTGGATAACTTCATTCTTTCCATAATCGAAACAAAGACTGTCCCATGCCGGATGTTCGCGACGCTCGCCAGCATAAAAGAACTGATGAGGGTCGCCACAAAGATTCCCAAGGCCTTCTACTTCATTCTTCACTGCATGACTTTGCACTAAATCCATAATAACGGCGATGCCATGTTTGTGGGCCTCATCAATGAGCTGCTTGAGTTCTTCTGGCGTACCAAACCTACTAGAAGCTGCAAAGAAACTACTGACATGGTAACCAAAGCTACCATAGTAGGGGTGCTCCTGAATAGCCATTATCTGGATACAGTTATAGCCATCCTTAATAATACGTGGAAGGATATTCTCGCGAAACTCATTGTAAGTGCCCACTTTCTCAGCATCCTGTGCCATACCGATGTGGCATTCATAAATAAGGAGGGGATTTCGCTTTGGGCGGAAGGTTTTCTTCTTAAAGACATATTTTCCAGCAGGGTCCCAAACTTGTGCGGAAAAAATCTTTGTGGTATCATCTTGTACTACTCGCTGACACCAAGCTGGGATACGTTCACCTGAGCCTCCATCCCAATAGACCTTCATTTTATAAAGATCACCATGCTTCATAGCAGACAAAGGAAGATTTATCTCCCAGTTGCCAAACGTACCTACAGGTTTTAGCTCAAATTCCTCTGATTCTTTCCAACCATTGAAGTCGCCAATGAGAAAAATTTTAGTAGCATTGGGTGCCCACTCACGGAAGATCCATTTTCGAGCCGTACGATGTAAGCCGAAATACAGATGCCCATCAGCAAAATCAGACAAACTGATTTTCCCTTCTTGAGTGAGTTGGTTGAGTTTCCATAACACGTGATCGTGGCGACCTTGAATGGCATCATTGTAAGGCTCTAACCATGAATCATTCTTCACGAGCTTCAAGAGTTTCTTTTTTTGTTTCATGATAATCAAATTACCCCTTTAGCACAAATGCTTATAGTGGAAAGATTGCGTTAAAAGGTTTTTAGTTAAAGTTTCTTATAGGAAAATATAAAAGAATGAGGAGAGATTATGACTTTCCTCCTCATCTAAATTTTAGTGTCATTGTTTGCGGCCGTGGCTATAGACTCCTTTTGAAGTTACATTACCATTACGATCATACTCTACATATTTCCCGTCCTTCTCATCATCCATGAAAGAACCATCGAAACGAGAACCGTCAGCATAAACTACAGTGAACTTTCCATTCTTTTTATTATTACGGAATGTGCCTTTATACTTTTCGCCTGACTGCATACGCAAAACTCCTTCGCCATCCATCATATTGTCCTTCCAATAGCCTTGATACTCATAGCTATTTTTAGATTTATAGGTGCCATATCCATTTCGCTTATTATTTTTCCACTGCCCCGTGTAGGACGCTTGTCCTTTCCAAGTATATGTGCCCTGCCCGCTCTGCTCTCCGTTAAGAAATTGTCCTACATAACGATCACCATTGGCATAAGTAAAGACACCCTCTCCCGTACGCTCTCCTTGAAGATACTGCCCTTCGTAGACATCACCATTCTTAAACTTATAGATGCCTTTCCCATCTTGCATATCATTTTTCCAATCACCTATATAGTAATCTCCATTGGCGTAGAAGAATGTACCACGACCATTGCGCAAGTTATCAGACCAATTCCCCTCATATTTGGAGCCATCTTTCCAATCAAAAATGCCAGATCCTTCCTTTTTGTCATCAGCCCACATCCCTTTGTAAAAAGCACCACTCTTATAGGTATAAGTACCTTGTCCCACACGTTTATCCTCTTTCCATGAACCATTATAGACATCTCCATTATAATAGTACATTATGCCTTGACCATCTTTGGTATTCTTAAACCAAAGTCCATCGTAACGATTATTATTCAAGGCATAATATATTCCACGGCCATGCTGTAAATCTTGGAACCATTGACCTTCATACTTCTCTCCCGTGGCATAAACCATCGTACCAGAACCTTGTCTTTTGCCTTTCAGATAACTTCCTTCGTATACGTCTCCATTTTTGAAAACAGTCTTACCATGCCCATTAGGTTTACCACTAAAGAGATCGCCTGTATAAACAGATCCATCACGAAAGACAAAAGAGCCAACTTGTATCTTTTGAGCTCCAACAGTGAGAGTAGAAAAGGACAGTAGAGATATTAAGATGCTATTGCGAATGTTCATAATTTACTGATTATTTGAAAGAAATATTTCGGCACGCTGCAAATCTTCAGGAGTATCAATGCCGATGGTCTCTATATTGGTCTCCTTCACCTTTATGGTAAGCCCTGCTTCCAACCAGCGAAGTTGTTCGAGCGATTCACTTTGTTCAAGAATTCCCTGAGGGAGTGATGTTATCTTGGCTAAAATGTCTACACGATAAGCATAAAGTCCGATATGTTTGTAAAAAGTGTGATGCTGTAACCACTTTTCTTGTGGAATGTTTCTCAGATATGGAATAACACTTCTACTAAAATAAAGAGCATTACCGTCATTGTTCATTACGACTTTAGGAGAATTGGGATTCAACAACTCAGAAAGAGGAGCATCAGAAGCAAAAGGTTTCACCAAAGTAGCTATTTCAGTGAAAGAAGTATTAAAACAATCTTTTATAGCCTCTAATTGAGACGCAGCAATGAAGGGTTCATCACCTTGAACGTTTACAACAACATCATATTTATTACCTTTAGCTTCCAGCTTCTGCAAAGCTTCGAAACAACGATCTGTTCCGCTCTTGTGATCAGTGCGTGTCATTACGGCCTTACCACCAAAACTCAAAACAACATCATAAATACGTTCGTCATCCGTAGCAACATAAGCATCAGAGAAGACTTGACTGACACGTTCATAAACGCGTTGAATAATATACTTTCCTCCTAAACAAGCTAACGGTTTGGCTGGAAAGCGTGTTGAGGCGTATCGTGCGGGAATTAAAGCTAAGAATTTCATATTTTAATCAAATAAATGTTCCCCCGTGACTTGAGACTTTCCATGAGAAGCTGGTGCAGATTTTTCTTTATTTGGCTCTTCCGCATTATTAGAAAAAGAATCGTCAGAACTTGATAAAGAAGAAGCTTTTGGTTTCCCACTAACTGACTTAGTTAGTTGCTCATAGGGAAATTTCTCATTCGGTGAATAGCCCAAAGCTGTATTACGATAAATCTTTGTAAGATAATATGCAAAAATAGGAAGAGCAGTTTCTGCACCTTGCCCCATCGCTGTAGAATTAAAATGAATATCGCGATCTTCGCCACCTACCCAACAAGCTGTCACTAATCGAGGAACAATTCCAACGAACCAGCCATCGGCATTATTATTCGTTGTACCAGTTTTACCTGCCAATGGGCCTTCAAGCTTAAATTTATAATGCAGACGTCCTGCTGTTCCACTATTAACAACTCCTTCAAGCATCTTTAGCATATTATAGCTGCTCTGCTCCGAGATGACCTCATTCATGCGCGGAGTAAACTCAGCCAAGACATTACCCTGGCTATCCTCAATGCGAGATACAAGTAATGGTGCACAACGAATACCCTTATTTACAAACATCGTGTAAGCACTTGCTAATTCGCCCACGGTAATTTCACATGGACCAAGACATAACACCATTGAAGGGTAAAGTTTATAAGTGGATATACCCACTTCACGCAAGAAATCAATCAATCGATGTCCTGAAGGATCTATTTGAGCCATTAAGTTTGCCGTTACCCAGTTGTTAGATTGGGCAAGTCCCCAACTTAGAGGAACATGTTGACCGTACCGACTGCGACTGCCATTTCTTGGAGTCCAACCGCCATAAGAACGTTGAACATTAGCCACTGTATAATTCGGACTAAGACCATCCTCCATTGCCATGGCATAAACGAAAGGTTTCATAGTAGAGCCAACTTGTCTACGCCCTACCATAGCCATATCATATTGGAAATGTGTAAAATCAAGTCCTCCGACATAGGCCTTCACATAACCAGATTGTGGTTCAATAGAAATCAAGCCTGCACGCAAGAATGATTTATAGTATTTGATTGAATCCAATGGGGTCATAACGGTATCTATCTCTCCATGATAGGAAAAGACTGTCATATCAGTTTTCGTATGAAAAGCCTTGCGAATTTCTTCTTCAGAAGCACCTGCTGCTTTCATCGCACGATAACGATCACTCTGTTGCTCAGAACGAGCTAAAATAGAACGTAATTGAGTCTGAGAAATTGAAGACGTATACGGGAAATTCGCACTTTCCTTTTTCTCTTTATTAAATTGTTTCTGCAAATAATTGGCAACATGCCCATAGACTGCTTCTTCTGCATCTTGCTGCATACGACTATCAATTGTCGTAATGATACGAAGTCCGTCAGTATAAATATTATAATTAGAACCATCACGTTTGGTATTTTTCTTACACCAACCATAAAGTGGATCTTTTTCCCAAGAAAGACTATCTTGATAGTATTGCTGTTCCTGCCAAGCCATATAATCCTTCCTATTGGGTTTCTCTGCCATCATGATACGTCGGAGATATTCACGCAAATAAGCTGCCTGACCATCTTTATGATCTATACGACGAAAATGAAGCCCCAAATCTGTCAGTTTTAGACTTTCCGACTCTGCAGCTGAGAGATATCCTCCTTTTACCATCAAATCAAGCACGACATTACGACGTTCTTGAACTCGCTCTGGCTCTCGTACGGGATTAAAGTAAGCAGGATTCTTACACATTCCCACAAGCATTGCACATTCAGACACAGACAAATCTTTGGGACTTTTATTAAAATAGACTTTTGCTGCTGTCTTTATACCGACAGCATTATGTAAGAAATCAAAATAATTAAGATACAACGTCATTATTTCCTCTTTGGTATAATGACGCTCAAGCTCTACAGCAATAACCCACTCTATAGGCTTTTGAAACAAACGCTGTAAAGTATTTGAAGCAGTAGAAGAATATAATTGCTTAGCAAGCTGCTGCGTGATTGTAGAGCCTCCTCCTGCACTGCGTTGCCCCATAAAGCCACGCTTTACAATGGCGCGTAACACGGCGCGGCCATCTATGCCACAATGGTCATAGAAACGCGAATCCTCTGTTGCAACTAAGGCTTCAAACATATGAGGCGAAATACTGTCTTTAGGGACAAAGATACGGTTTTCCTTTTGAGACCACGTCCCTAACATTTTTCCATCAGCAGAAAAAACTTGAGAGGCATATTTGTCAATAGGATCATTCAGTTCATCCAAGGGAGGCATATAACCAATCCATCCTTGCTTTATGGAAATTACACCTAGAACGCATATAGCGACAAGTGCGCCATAGACGTACCACATAATGCGTATTAACTTCTTCTTCATTCCGCAGTTTTCAACAAGGCTAAAGCCTATATTACCGCAGCAAAGTTAAATAAAAAGAAGCATTTTGACTACTTTCTCTCGCTCAAATCATATAAAATATCCTTACTCAGGAATTTCCACCACTAATTCATCATAAGCAAAAGAGACCGAGGGAGGCAAAAAAGCTTGACTCTCAGAATGACAGCCCGCATTATGACTCATATGAATCAAATATGTCCGACGCGGTGTAAGCCTTCTCACCAGAGCTAAAGCTTCTTGTATGTTTTCATGAGTGGGATGATTTCCATCTCGCTGCAAAGCATCAATAACCAAAGTATCTAAATCTTTAAGAAACGATAGATTTTCTTCAGGCAAGGTTTTTAAATCCGTGAGATAGGCCATTTGAGCAATGCGAAATCCTAAAATAGGCATTTTCCCATGCATCACTTGGATAGGAAGTATAGATAGCTCTTTAATTTTAAATGACTTCAATGGACGGACAGTAATTGTTTGAAAACGAGGAACGAATGTATTCTTTGATTCATGAAAACAATAAGGATACTTCTCTCGTATATAATCACATGTCTTTGCATCGGCATAAATTGGCATTGGACGAGCTATGCAGAAAGGTCTCAAGTCATCCAATCCCCCTACATGGTCGTAATGAAAATGCGTCACCAAAACACCATCTATCAACTGCGGAATACTGTTTCCATATTTTGCTCTTGATAAAAAATTACGAAAAGAGCTATCCACTGGAAGTGATGAAATCCAACGCAGCATTTGATAACGAAAGTCTGGGCCACAATCAATTAAGAGTCTAGTCCCTCGTTCTGTTTCCAATAAGGCTGAAGTGCGTAGGCGATGATCATGCGAATCGTCAGAAGAACAAACGCGACAATCACATCCAAGGGATGGATTGCCGCTACTTGTCCCTGTCCCTAAAAAGGTCAGTTTCATATCTATATGAATCTATCTCAAATAAAATTTACTTCAGGCTTTAGTTCTATTTGAAAATGCTGTTGAACATCATGTATAATTGCATCACTCAAATTCACAATATCTTGTCCATTCGCACCGCCCAGATTAATAAGCACCAAGGCTTGCTTGGGATAAACTCCCGCCCGACCAAGTGTTTTCCCTTTCCATCCCACTTGCTGAATAAGCCAACCAGCTGGAATCTTAACACCTGCAGGCATCTTATAATGAGGCATTTCAGGATAGATGTTCAACAACTCATGAAACTTTACTTCGCTGACAATGGGATTCATAAAAAATGAGCCAGCGCTTCCTATCTCCTTTGGATCTGGGAGTTTACTGCGACGCACTTCTACTACAATATCACGAACTTGATGCGCTGTGACATCTGCCTCGGTCAGTCCTCTTGATTCAACTTCTCTACGCAATGCGGCATAAGTCAAATTTAAATGAAAAGTTTTCTGAAGACGATAATACACATGAGTCACAATATATTGTCCACGCAACGCATTTTTAAAAATACTGCTACGATATGCGTATTCGCATTCTTCCTTCTGAAACACACGAGGTTCGCCAGTAGCTATACATACTGTTGCAACTTTTTCTATATATTGTTCAGCCTCCGTGCCATAAGCTCCTATATTTTGTACGGCACTTGCACCCACTTCACCGGGAATGAAAGAAAGATTTTCCAATCCATAAAAACCATGACTTAATGTCCAATCCACAAAATCATCCCAATCTTCGCCAGCTCCGACCTTGAGAAGGACAGAATCCGAAGTATTCTCAACAATCTCTTTACCTAATACACGAGAGTGGAGAATCGTGCCTTCAAAATTTTTCGTAAATAAGAGATTACTTCCCTCACCTATATGGAGCAATGGTTTAGGAAGATTTGTATCACAAAGCAATTCATACAATTCTTCTATAGAGTTGTATTCAACGAACATTCGGCAATGTGCATCAATACCAAATGTATTGTGCTTCAATAACGAGTAATTTTGTTGCTTAAACATTCTCAATTATTTTCCAAACGCGTCACCATCCATTGTCCGCGTACTTTTTTGAAGGTAATAATACTGGACATTGCGCCATCCGATGCTGCTACCATCAGTAGACGTTGCATCGAATTTGTATACTTTTGCCCATAATTTACATTAGTAATCACCCCCTTTGGAAGTTCTGGCGCGAAATCTTGCCACTGAACAGGCTCTCCTACACCAGAGATAGGCTTATATGTATCAGGATCTTGCAAAATCAGAGAAAAAGGACTCTGTATGTGCTTTATCTGATAAGAGCGATCGCTTGAAAATCTCTTATAAAAATTAAGGAAATCACTATTTTCATTTTCCTTAAGTTGTTCATCTATTAAAGAGGTCATCATCCAGCGACCATTTTTTTTGTCAAAAACATATTGTTTCACTCGATTTTTATTCAAGTAAATCCATTCTACCACAACATGAGCGAGATCAGGATCCTTCTGATTTTTTATTGATTTCTTTGAATCAAAAATCATCGTGTAAACCTCATTTTTAGAATAAAGCGGGTCAAACTTCCACTTTGCTTTTTCTATCTGTGTTTCTTTTCCATCTACAACATATTTAAGAGGAAAAGAAATTCTCTCCGATTGAAAACGGCGGTTTGACATAAAGTTGAAAGCAAAATCGTCGAAAACACCATCGGCCGCTGCAGGCGGTTCTGCTTCAGACAGTTTAGTTGAATCTGTCAATGTATCTTTTACTACAGTTGTGTCCTCCGTTTTTACTGTTTTTTGCTCTGAAGGTTTATTACCTCCACAAGAAAAAAGAAGGAGAAGAACTGAGAAAAGTCCTAAAAAGCATTTCATATACGAATTGAGTTACTTTATATAATGGCCGCGAAGATAATGATTTTATTTGGCACTTCTGATAGAATAAGTTAATTTTGCGCCTTAGAAAAAAAACAAAAGTAATGTTAGCAGAAAAAATACAAGAGCTCCTTGCACACGTTGAGGATTTAAAAGCGAAAAATGCTGAACAACTTGAACTTTTACGCATTAAATATTTAAGCAAAAAGGGTGTCATCAATGACTTGATGACTGAATTCCGCAATGTTCCCAATGAGCAGAAGCGCGAATTAGGCATGCGTATCAATGAAGTAAAAGCAGCCTTTCAAGATAAAATCAATTCTCTTCGACAAAGCTTAGCTACTCAAGAAGACGACCATAGCGATCTTGATTTAACGCGTACGCCCTACCCCATTGAAATAGGAACACGCCATCCAATCAGCCTCGTTCGTGATCGCTTGATTGATATTTTCAATCGGATGGGCTTCACAATGGCAGAAGGTCCTGAAGTTGAAGACGATTGGCATGTATTCTCTTCTATGAATTTTGCTGCTGACCATCCAGCACGAGACATGCAAGATACTTTTGTTGTAGAACAGCATCCCGACATTGTACTCCGTTCTCATACAAGCTCAGTCCAAGCTCGTGTTATGGAAGCAACAGAGCCTCCTATTCGCGTGATCTGTCCAGGACGTGTTTATCGCAATGAAGCAATAAGCAGTCGCGCCCATTGCTTCTTCCATCAGTTGGAGGGGCTTTATATTGACGAAAAAGTTTCGTTTGCAGATCTCATGCAAGTTATGTTGACATTCTCGCGTGAATTGTTCGGCCCTGAAACAAAAATACGTATGCGCCCAAGCTATTTCCCATTCACTGAACCCAGTGCAGAAATGGATATTAGTTGCCACATCTGTGGAGGTACTGGTCATAATGGTGACCATGATTGCGTTCTCTGTAAAGGTACTGGTTGGGTAGAGATTCTTGGTTGTGGAATGGTTGATCCGAATGTTCTTGAACTAAACGGCATTGACAGTAAGAAATACACCGGTTATGCTTTCGGCCTAGGCCTTGAACGCATTGCCAACTTGCTATATCGTGTTCGTGACCTCCGCTTGTTCTCTGAAAATGACAAACGATTCTTAGAAGAATTTATGGCTGCTCATTAAACTCTTCTTTCGGATAAAAAAATACAGAAAGCTCCAAGTTGAACTTGGAGCTTTTTCTATATCTTAAAATCAAGCACAAACAATACTTTTTCCCGAGGTCAATACTCTAACAGCCCATTTGATACATCTTCCAATCAAAATTTACAAAACTTCTAAAGTTCCACTATTAAAATGCCACTCTCCCAAAAACATATCCTACTAAAATTAAATACTCACACAATCAAAGAAAACATCTGAAGCGTATTTTTTTTGATAAAAGAGGAAGAAAAATACTATAAGGATGTTTGAAAACACTATAAGGATGTCAGCTGACAGAATAAGGCTATCAGTTGACTCCCTTATAGTATCTGCAAACAGATACTATAAGGGAGGAATGTCCCCTATTAGTAGCGTAACATAAGAAAAGAAATATAAAAATTGTTTGGGATATATAAAGAAAGTACTTAGATTTGCAGCCATCATTATAAAATCCAAATAATGATTAAAGATTCTTAGTATTCACCAAACAAAAAACCTATGAAAACGAATCTAATGAAATGGATGTTGCTCATGAGTGTAATTCTCATGGGGATTGTATCGTGCAGTGATGAAACAGAGAAGCCAACTTTGGCAACTCCTCAAATTGTACAACATGAGCAAACGGACGACAACCCTATCAAGTTGAGTTTCTCTTGGACAGAAGTAAAAAATGCAACTGCTTATGTCTATGAACTTTCAACAAACATAGATGGAGTGAATACCACAATTGCCAAGGGCGAAACTGCCACTACAAGCGTAGAAATCACTGAGAGCAAAGAACTTCTCCTCTCCTACGACACGAAGTACACTTTCAGTCTTATAGCAAAATCTCCACAACTAGAATCTAAATCAGTTAGTGCAGAAGTAACAACGTCGCCCTCACCTTTCAAAATGGAAGTAACAGAATTAAGCTATCGTGGCGCAACTTTTAATGTTACTCCTACTGATCCTAACATGCCTTATCAAACAGCTCAGACAGAATGGGATAAATACGCTAAATACGAATCAGACTCTATCTTTATCGCTAATTATGAGTTTTCCTACTATAAGGCAGTACCTCCTCCTTTCGTTCCTTGGTATGTTAAGATGGAAAGTGCGTGTCAAAAAGGAAATCACTCTTGGAAAACTAGAATTCTGAGTCCGGGGAAAACATACATGTTCTATTCTTACGGATGTAAATTCCAATACAAAGAAAACCCCAAGAATCCAGTTGTACTTTCCACTCCATTTGTAAAAGTAAAATTTACTACTCCTGAATGGAAGGCAACCAGCAAGATGACTTTCAATGTGACGTCTGTTAGTCAAACGCTCAAAGATGGTAAGGTAGTATCCGTTGTTAAAGTTGTACCTTCCTCTAACACAGAGAAATATTTTGTAACCTTTGTAGAGGATGAGTACGTAGAGAAGAACTATGGTGGCAAAGACTTTGAACTCCTAATGGGACGTATGGGTGATGCTGAAAAAATGGGTGTAGTAAGAAACTACAACTGGGGAGCTTCCAATCTGCTCCGTTCTGGAGAACAGACTATCTCTAATGCAGAAACAGGAATCAGTGTTGATCAAAATATCACAGCTGGTAAAAAGTATCATGTAATAGTCATCGGTATGAGTGATGATGGACTTCAAACAACAGAGATTAAGCGTTTAGATTTGACCGCTCCTTCCAAATAAAAAAACATAAACAACGCCGTTCCAATGCAAGAAAGTATATTCTAGAACTTTCAAGGCTTTGGAACGGCTCTAACTTTTATATCATATGAAAGCCAAGATTAGTTGGGTGCTTGCAATATCTAGCATCTTTTTGCTAGTAGCTTGTTCATCGGAAAATAATGGTAGCGAATCATCTCCCTTTACGGTGACAACACCAGAATCTTCCTTAAAATTAGGAGTTGAGAAGAATAGTAAAAAAGAAGTCAGTTTCTCCTGCCCTGAATCTTGGAAGGCAAGTGTAAACGTGGACTGGGCAACTGTATCGCCCATGACAGGTACTGCAGGTAAGCAGGAAGTAAAAATTATTGCAAAAACATATAATAACACAGGAAAAGTTCGCGAAGGCATATTACTCCTAACCTCCACAGCAGGAAGTAGTCAGCTTAAATTTTCTCAAGAAATGGCCGATGTTGTTAATTTTAATCAGCAGATTTACAATGTTGACATCAAAGGTGGAGATTTAAGCGTGAAATTTTCTTCAAACATACGCGGATATAAACTTTTATTCGTTTCGCAATCTGCAAAACCAACTTGGATTAAGGCAAAGAAAGATGCTAACGTAGGAAGCAAAACAAGCGAAACAAATGAAGGATTGGAAGAGAGTGAATATCAATTCACCGTTGCTCCTAACGACACACATGAGAAGAGAAGTGCATCTTTCTACATTCGCATTGTAAATCCTAACGATCACAATAAAGTTTACATTACCTCTGGACTATTCAGCATCGTACAAGAAGGTTTACCCGTTGAAACTTCCACGGATTATTCTCGCAATAATTCCGTAAAACAATTACAGAAACATACCAAAGGGGCTGGTATTCCTCTTGTTCTCATGGGAGATGGTTTCGTGGACCAAGAAATTAACTCAGGTCGTTACGATGAGATTATGAATCAATCAATGGAGAACCTCTTCACTGAAGAACCCGTAAAATCACTCCGCGAATACTTCGATGTATGGCAAGTAACTCTTGTCTCTCAAAACAATGCATTCGGTGAAAAATACAAAACAGCACTCGACTGTGAAATTAAAGGAAATGGAAGTTCACTTATAACTGGTAATTTCGACAAGGTTCTGGCAGCCGTAAAGAACATTGAAGAGTTCAAAGCAGAAAGTCGCCTACACGAAGTAGTTACCGCCGTTATTCTTAATAGCCCACAGTATGCAGGAATAACAAACTTTGGTATTTCTTTCGATGGAAAGATGAGCAATTTTGCTATTGCGTATGTGCCACTCGTCAATAATGATGCTAAAAGCGAGGCCTATAGAGCTGTTCTATGTCATGAGACTTTGGGACACGGGTTGGCTAAATTACTTGACGAATATGCCTATGAATCAAACAATACAAGCATTCCTCTTGATCAAGTGAACAAATACAGCGAATTACAGAAAAAATATGGATGGGCACATAACATTTCTTTTTCTGCTACAGGAACTCCTTGGAATCATATCTTAGCTAATAAGAACTACCAATCACGAGATTTCTTCGGAGAGAAGCTTGGTATCTACGAAGGTGCTTTAGGCTATCTTCATGGAGGATGGCGCCCTACAGATGATAGCATGATGTTTCACAATCGACATGGGTTCAATGCACCATCACGAGAGGCTATATACAAACGTATAATGTCTACAGCTTTTGGCGAATCATGGACCTACAACTTTGATGAATTTGTAAGATTTGATCAAGCACACTTACCAAGACCAACATCTGTGCAAGCATCAACAAGGAACCACTTCGAAAAGGAAGCATTCTCCATTATTGGTGAGCAACCTCAACTCCTTGCTCCGCCCGTTATTGGGCGCTAAGAGAGACTAAAGAACTTCTTCTATAAAATCATTGCTGTCTGGCAGACGAAGAAACAGAATTTCACCGTTCTACCAGACAGCAATTCATTTATAAAAGATACAAAACCGCTTCCTGCATCAGAGTATCAGAGCGTGAGAATAAAATCTTCAGCCTCCTTTAGCGTATTTTGTTTACCTACATCAAGCAAGCGGAGATTTGAAGAAAAAACTCCTCGAAACGACAGTTTGTCGCAGGTCTGCAAATAGAAATCCATAATAGGAAAAACCCTTGGAAACTCTTCTAAAAAAGAGAGCAAACGAGGAGATACTAAATGGATGCCACTAAAAGCATATCGGCGTAAAGGAATTATATCCAGATTCGGAAAAGGCGTACGTACTTCTCCTGTCTGAATATTGGTCCAAGCGCGCAAATAATTATTCTCATCAAAAAGAAGATAACGATTTGTCATACGTTCACTAACCATCAAGGCTGCATCAGCATCTTTATTTGACTCATAAAACTCACGCAAAGGAGCATTACTAAGAATATCCACATTATGAATCAATATGGGATTATCATTAGGTGTGAAAAGTTTCATAGCTTGACGCAGCCCGCCCCCCGTATCGAGAAGTTCTCCGCGTTCATCACTCACATGAATAGGTATTCCAAAATCATGCTTATTCAAATAGCTAATGATTTGTTCAGCAAAGTGATGTACATTTACAATAACCTCTGTGGCTCCTGCCTCACGCAGACGGGTCAGTGTATGCCATAAAAGAGGTTTTCCAGCAACAGGTACTAAAGCTTTTGGCATTGTATCTGTCAGAGGTTTCAAGCGAGTTCCACGTCCCGCAGCAAAGAGTAGTGCTTTCATTTATTGCGATGAAAAAGCCTTCTCAAAAGAGAAGGCTGTAGTCTTATTTTTCGAATTTTGTATAAACAACAGAAATTGACAGATTATTACCTGTTGGGCCTCCTTGTAATTTAACGCTCGACAGGCCTAATTCGTTTCGAACTCGAAGAAGTTGGCGAGTAGTTTCTCCCGTCAGGTTATTTTTCACTGTCGTATATTCTGAACTCACAGGTAGAAGTGCTACTTTATTCCAATTAGGATTAACTGATTCCCAAGCAGCATATTTTGCGCGCCGACTTGCTTCAGATTCACCAACGACAACACCAGCACCTTTATCTCTGGCGCGTTTCATTGCCGAAAGTAACTGACCTATATTATTAAAAACGTATGCGTTATAGTCTGAGTTATAATCAGCCGTATAACTTGTTAGATTATCTGGTAATGTCTTTGTTTCAAAGAATGAATACATCTCTGATTTCGGTAACAGAATAAGTGTTGAAGGTTTCGTCAGAGTATAATTTCCAGAAATGGTATTATTCAAACAACGGAAAGTTATTTTTGCTTGATTGATAGAATCAGTATAGTGGTTTCCTCCTACAATATCATCAACTGGCAATGCTACCTCTGTATAGATACCGACGGGAGATTTCACATAAGAATACTGGTTCGTGGCACTAAGCATTCCGGTGGGCAATTGATTATCAACGTGCGTATTTTGAATAACCTCTTCCGTAGCAGCCATAGATTCTTGTCCACTACAGATACTATCTCTCCCTGTAGCTGTCTTCTGAAGGTAGCGGAAATACAGATTCAAATAGCTTGTTTCTACTTTCAGCATAGAGCCAACTCCGTCACTCGTCTTAAAATAAAAGCCTGGACAGACATGATGAATAAAGCTATAAGAATTTTTAAAGTATGCAGGATTTTCGTAATACTTATTGACAATGTATTGTGCGTACTCTTTTGGCAGTCTCACTACAACACTCCCTTTAAAAGAGTCTGCACTTGTGCGCAAGTCACGTCCTGTCAAATCACGAACACTATAAGTTATCGTCTTCTGGTAAGGACTCGTGGTACTCACGTACTGTGCAGGATTTATCGTAGTATAATAGTGTGCTCCTTCCTTCATTATTTTGTTCGTATCCAATTCCTGTACATAGAGCTTCATCGTTGTCAGAGAGTCGCCATAATAGGTCTTAAAATAGAGACGAATATCACAAGAATCCACACTTACCATACGATTCTTGGCAGGAAACGAGTAATTCTCTCGCATATGATATTGAGCCAAAAAATTGCAAGAAGTTGTAGCATGACTTTCTGGATCTACGATTGAACCCAAATAACAAGTACTCGTATTGGCCAAAACAGAATCCATCTTAATTGAACGTGATGTCACACTATAGGTAGCCTGAGACGTGGCAATCTTATCAAATCCAGGCAAAACACCTGTTCCCAGTGTTGCTGTATCATCGCTGCAAGACGCAAGAGCTCCGACAAGAGCAAAAGCAAATAAGGGGGCAGTATACTTCATTGATATGTATTTAGCTATTTAGACTGCAGATTCTGTGCTCAGCACAATAATAAAATCTGCTCTATATTATTCGCGAAGATAAAGAATTCAAATAAATCAACAAGATTTGTTTAACGAAATATCACGAATTTAGCGAATTTTGTCTGAGAAAGGGAAAGAGCTTCTTGACATAAATTCGCTAAACTCGTACTATCTAATTGTCAATCCAATTAAAGCGTTTCGTAGAAAGCAGTATAGGCATCGCTCGTAGGTTCGCCAGGATACTCAAGGATAGGCTTTCCTATTTTACGAGCAAAGTCTAGTGTTTCTACTGCCACACCTTCTTCCGTCTGAATTAGTCCATCACTGAAGGTCACTGCTAATTGTGCCAAAGCATCTGGACTAGAAAAATCAATGTTTGTGTTATCCAATAATTGATCATCAATGTTACGGAACTTCAAGCATTCGCGAAAATTAGCAGCAGGATTATTCTTTGGAGTTTCACCATACACCGAGAATACTACTTTTGTATCTTGGAAAGCAGGCTCATTATGATAAGCTGTTTTTATCAATAAAGGGGCAACGGCAGAAATCCATCCATGACAATGAATGACATCTGGAATCCAACGTAATTTTTTAACAGTTTCAAGCACGCCTCGAGCATAGAATATTGCACGTTCGATGTTGTCAGGATATTCCGTTCCTTCCTCATCTGCTAACATACCGCGATTTTGGAAATAGTCATCGTTGTCGATAAAGTAGACTTGCATACGTGCCTGTTGAATAGAGGCAACTTTTATCACAAGCGTATGATCTGTATCATCGATTATGATATTCATTCCCGAAAGGCGGATCACCTCGTGCAACATATTGCGACGCTCGTTGATATTCCCCCACCTCGGCATAAATGTTCGAATCTGACGGCCCGACTCTTGTACTAATTGAGGGAGCTTTCGTCCCATTCTTGCCATTGGAGTCTCTGGGACATACGGGATTATCTCTTGGGTGATAAATAAAACTTTATCTGCTTTCATTTAGTTTTGTAATATGAAAGAACATATCTCTGAAATAAAGGAGTATGTCCTAGCCTTCAACTTAATTCCAGTGCAAAGATACAAAAAAAACCGAAAAAATGAGCACTCCAAATCGCAAATTCTATGTTTCTCACCACTCTGAGTATGTTTAGAATAAGGGAATTTGTTTTTTCTATCAGTTTACCGTAATTTTACGCCTCGAAAATTTAGGGTGTTTTTCAAAGAATGCCACAACTCAAAACACAAACTAAAGATGTATATTGCAAAAACCGTAAAGGAACTTACGGATCTCCTAGAACAGGAGCGCACAGCAGGCAAGACCATTGGTCTTGTTCCCACAATGGGTGCTTTACATACAGGACATGCCTCTCTTGTATCTCGCTCTGTTAAGGAAAACGACATTACCGTTGTTAGTGTTTTTGTTAATCCCACACAATTCAACGATAAAAACGATTTAGCTAACTATCCCCGCACTCTGGAAGCTGATGCACAACTATTGGAAAGCATCGGAGCGGATTATGTCTTCGCACCCAATGCAGAAGAAATTTACCCAGAACCAGACACTCGCCATTTCGATTATCCCCCTATTACAAGCGTAATGGAAGGTCCTCGCCGCCCAGGCCATTTCAATGGTGTGTGTCAGATAGTAAGTAAGCTATTTGATATGGTAAAACCTCATCGTGCTTATTTTGGAGAAAAAGACTTCCAGCAAATAGCAGTTGTTCGTGCAATGATTGAAGATCTACATATCCCCGTAGAACTTTGCCCTTGCCCTATTGTTCGTGAAGAAAGTGGATTAGCCCTAAGCAGTCGTAATACTTTATTGACAGAAAAAGAACGAAAGCTGGCAGTAAACATATCTAGGGTTCTCTTTATCAGCGTTGACTATGCACAAAACCATTGTGTAGGAGAAACACACGACTTTGTTGTTAATACTCTTAATGAGTTAGACGGACTGAATGTGGAATACTTCGAAATCGTCAATGCGCATACGCTACAAAATGTACAAACATGGACTGATGCTACTGAAATTCAAGGATGCATCACTGTATATTGTGGTAAGAAACCAATCCGGCTCATTGATAACATCAAATATAAAGGATAAATTTTATGGTTCTAGATCTTCTGAAAGCAAAGATACATTGTGCCACAGTTACAGAGGCCAATCTGCACTATATGGGTAGTATAACCATCGATGAAGATTTGATGGATGCGACAGGTATTCTGCCAAACGAACATGTGCATGTCGTCAACAACAATAATGGAGAGCGCATTGAAACATACGTTATCCCTGGTCCACGCAAAAGTGGCTGTATCTGTCTGAATGGAGCTGCCGCCCGCAAGTTTCAAGTAGGCGACGCTGTCATTATCATGTGCTATGCTGGCTTTACTCCCGAAGAAGCTAAATCCCACAAACCAATTGTTATTTTCCCTGATGAAAATAACCAACTCTTGAAATAAACAGAAGCTTCATTATAAGACAAAAGCACTACCCACAATCAGTGAGTAGTGCTTTTATTTTATCCATATATAAAAAGGATAGATGTTAAACTATCTCTTCCTCTTGCTCCAATAGATCCATATCTTCACGCTCTGAAGGTATAGGGCGATTCGGATTCTCTTTCGCACCGAGAGCTTTCAGTTCGTTGCCTTTTCGAACAACACTCTGTCGGCCTGAGAAAACTTTTTTCTCTGCATCTTCGTATGCTTTCAGCGAATTGCGCAAAGCATCTCCAAGCTTCTGATAACGCTTCAAGAAATCACCCAATCTATCCAACAACTCCTCTGCGATATGAAAAACTCGCTGCTGATTCTCCGCTTGCTGATATTGCCGCCAAACAATCTGAATGATACGCAATATCGCCATCAGATTCAACTCACCAGCAATCAACACTTTATGGTCGAAAGCATCATACCATAGTTTGGAGTCAGCAGTCAAAGCCAGCTGTAGCGCACTCTCATTTGGAACAAACATCACCACAAATTCTATTGACTTGCGGGGAGCCTGAACATAACTACTATAATCTTTCTTCGATAAACGCTGATACTGATCACGTATGCTCCTCACATGGGCCGCCAATGCAGCTGTACGTTCTTCTTCGCTCTGTGCATTCACATAATCGTCATAAGCTTTGAGCGAAACTTTTGCATCTATAATAACATCTTGCTCATGGGGATAATGCAAAATCGCATCGGGTTGCATCGATGCACCTGTATCGATATTTTTTAGATCTTGTCCCAAATCATCACGCAAGCGAGTTTGTAAATCATAATCAATCCCTTCGCGCAGTCCCTGACATGAGAGTAAATTACCGAGAATCACCTCCCCCCAATTTCCTTGTGCCTTATTATCTCCACGCAAAGCTTGAGCTAAATTCGCAGCTTTCTCCCCCACTCGCTCGTTGCTCTCAAGCATCTGTCGGAGTTGTTCTTGAAATGTAGCCGAATTAGCAGCTGATGTTTCACGGTTTTGAGTAAGTTCTCGCCGCATCTCTCCAATGGCTTCTTTCAAAGGTTGCGTAATCTGACCAATTGAATCTGAATTTTTCGACTTCAGTTTTTCCGCATTACGCTCTAACAGTTGTTGCGCCAAATTAGTCATTTGCTCTTTTGTGGCATTCATCTGTTCTGTTAGCTTCTCTGCTCGCAACTTAGCCTCCTTATCTGTTTGTTCACGAAGCAGATGGAGCTCTGTCGCTTTCTGCCTCAGTTCTAAATTTAGCTGCATCAGTCTTTTCTGAAGTAGCACATAGGCAATGGCCATTCCAAGTGCCACACCTATTACTATATACAATATTACTTCCATATTGCGAAGTTAGAAAAAAAACAGTACATATCACCTTTCGTTTCTCTCCAGTTTTCGGGTACGACAAAGCCGAAATCCCACTCTCTCCAAAAGCGTATAAAAATATCTATTGCTGTCCGGTAAAAGTTTTACAGGTCAAAAAAATAAGGCTGAAACCCTCTTGCAGGATTTCAGCCTCTTTTGTTACTTTGCTTGTTGCAAAAAAAACGCTAGTAACATGAGCAAAAGTACATATTTTACCGGACAGCCGGTCTATAGTCAGGTCATAAAATTGCTGGATAAAGCCAAAATTCAACAAATTAGTCTTGAAACGCTAGGGAGCGAACGCTATGTGAAGCGTTTGACAGGCTGGAAACACCTCATCATTATGCTCTTTGGTGTTCTCAAACACTTTGATTCTCTGCGTGAATTGGAGATTGGAATGAAAGCCGAGACCATGAAACTCTCCCATTTGGGTCTTGACTACGTTGTCCGTCGCAGTACGCTTGCAGAAGCCAACCAGCGGCGTCCACAAGAGTTCTTTGCCAAGGTTTATGCCTCCCTGTTGGAACGCTACACTCCATTTTTAGCGGACAGCCGACCTGTGGGCTGTCAAAAAGCGTGGGAGAAGCAGCTTTATATGATAGATTCTACCACTATCACGCTCTTTGACAACATTCTCAAGGGAGTAGGCCGACATCCCAAAAGCGGGAAGAAGAAAGGCGGAATGAAGGTACACACCATTATGAAGTACCAAGTAGGTGTACCTATGGTGGTAGAACTGACCTCTGCTGCCAAACACGATCATTATCTTCTCAAAAAGGTGCACCTGCCCCAAGATTCCACCTTGGCAATGGATAGAGCCTATATAGACTATGCACAGTTTCAAAGGCTTACGGAAGAAGGTGTCTGCTATGTGACTAAGATGAAGAAAAACCTCAACTACCAGGAATTGGCTTCTACAGCCTATGTTTCTCGTGATGGTTTGGTCACTCATATCGACAAACACATTCTTTTTGAGAAAGAGAAGGTAAGGCACGAAGCCCGATGCGTAGAGCTATGGAGTAATAACTCTCGTAAGTCGGTGACGTTACTGACTAATAATTTTGAACTATCGGTTGAGGAACTTGCTGAAATCTACAAACGAAGGTGGGCTATAGAAACTCTCTATAAACAACTGAAACAGAATTTTCCTTTGCACTTTTTCTATGGTGAGAGCGTGAATGCCATCCAGATACAAACCTGGGTGGTACTCATTGCCAATCTCTTGTGCACAGTACTGTCCAGAATGATTAAAAGACACGTTTCTTTTTCTCAAATCGTAACCATGCTTAGATTGACGCTCATGTATTACACCAATTTCATCGCTTTCATGGAAGATCCCCAAAAGGATGAGTGTGCAATTTGGGCTGAAAGAGCTAAATCCCCACCCTCGGAACCATCATTATTTGATTAGGGGGCTTGCTTTTTGAAAATGAAACCCCGAAGTCCTATTCTAAAGGGCTTCGGGAAGCTTTCTTGTGCCGTTTGGAAGTTTACCGGACAGCAATAAAAAATATCCTTATAGCGTTTCAAAATGCAATAAGGATATCAGCTGACATCCTTATTGTATTCGCTGATATAATAAGGATAATCTCGACACTGAACTATCTGCGAAGACACAGAAAACAGCTACGACTAAAAATAAAAATCCCCGACTCTGAAAGCCGGGGATAAAATATAAACATATTCCACCTATTTAGTTAGGAAATGTAGGGCGCGCAAAGCGCTTACCCTTATAAGTTGAAATTGTCCGAATCATTTCTGCATTGCATTCCTGCAAACCGAGAGCATTCATATCCTGAATAAATTCATCATACATAGACGGTGTGAGGATATACCATTTATCACCATAGTCGCCCACACGCATACTTACCTGACGTAGGAAGCCCCACTTTTCAAAGAACGGAGTGAGATTATAGCCTGTCAAACGGCTCACCTTGCGGATGTAGTTGAAAATAAATGGCACGCTATTGCTATACCAACCGCGAGATGGAGCCACAAAATTATGGGTTGTCCAAACCGATGTGGGATAAGCTATCTTATAGGCATTCCATTTCACATTACTTCCATTCTGAGCAGATGCCAACAATTCATATTTGTCGAGACCATTCTGCTTTTCAATCTTAGAACCTTCTGCATTGTCAGACTGACGCAGACTTTCATACCAATCCGGAGCAATATCAGGGAAACCATTCTCAGAGAAATAATTGTAGAGGTCAACAAGCGGAGCAAGCGCATGGTTTACGCCTAAATCCTGCAATGCCCAACCGCGCGTAGCGTCTACGCTGCAAGCCGTTATAACAGAATCGGCCCCCATTGTTCTTGTGAAATCTTGTAATTCTGCGTTCCAGTTTACTTCGTCTTGATGTAAGAACGCCTGACGACGATGCTCACTGACTTTTCTTTCACTAGCATAAGCGTTATCGTTCAGTACAACATTATTGGCAAAGTTTATCCAATTACGGAACTGACCTTCACGATCATAGGGATACCCCATGTGCATCACATTATAATAGGAGTTCATATTGTTGCTAACCTCCGACATACCAGCCCAGTTGAAGTAAGGCAACATCTGGTGCTGATGTCCCCATTCATGAGAGAGACCCCAGATTGCATCTTCATCATTGTAGACAAGCGTTCTACAATTAAGCACGCGGCGCTCTTGAGTGTGGTGGAAACTTACACCGAAACCGCCTTGGAACATATAATAGGTATAGTTCGAATAAGCCATAGTGCGGAGATTAGGCAGAGAATTGTATTTCTCAAAGCCCAACAAACGTTGCTCCCAAGTAATGAGTGTATCAAGTACATTCATATACTGACGATAGCCTATACTAGTACCATCTGTTGACTTACAATAATTGTGCAACCCCTTAGAAGTCCAGACAGAGTGAACATGTTTGCCAACAACATCCATACAAATATTCTTTGCATTTCCTGTCAGTGCGTGCATTTCTTCGTTCGTCTTCTCTGGACTCAAATAGCCGTTGACCTGGCCATTGATAAAGTGAGCCTTTATTGGGGTATAATCAGAAGAGTTGCCCTCTGCCGTGTAGCAGATATAAGCCAAACCATCATAGCCAAAAGTGTAGTTAATGACATTGATACCATTGTTGAGAGCAAAAGTAGAAGTAATAGGGTTACCACCATCAAAATTACCCCCATCTTTTCCTTCGTACCATGCAACAACCTTCAACGTAACATTCATACCACTTGGTATACCGCGCACAACCACTGCTGTAGTTGAGCCAGAAGGGATATTGATACCTGTTACGCCAGAAAGTTGGTCGTAATACTTACCTGGAGCATTCCAAAGCTTGCTGTAATAGCGTGGAGAATTATAACAAGGATATTCTGCTACGCGATATTTTGTTGAATAAGTACCATCGTAAATCTGATGAGCCAGAGCACGAATTAAAGGTACACTAATCGTATCAATTTGAGCTTCTGTTACACCAGGTTTCAAAGCTGTATAGAGGTCATCGGTAAAGATATCAAAAGCTGACATTGAAGTACGCTGACGGAACTCCATTTCAGCACAACTTGCAAAACCGCCTGCGCCAGACAATACGCGGAACTGAATCTGCGCAACGTTCTTGAGCGGAGTTCCAAAGGATATTTGCTTAACTGAGTTGTCACCAGACCAGTTAAACGTCTTGTATAGAATGAAAGCACTTTCATCTTGAAGACGAATCAACACTTGCACCTTCTCAAAAGAACCGTTCGTTTGGCTATCCTGACGAGGAACATAATTGATATAATCAATCTGATTGTTGCCCGAGAAGGAATAAGTCAAAACAGCTGGATTTGATTCGGTAACATTAAAGCCACCTGCTCCCCAAGCAGTATGCCAAATAGAAGCATAATCCTTATCGAGAGTCAGATTTGCGGAATGACCCGACATAGAATTATTGGCCGTAACATTTGTTGGGCGAATAACAGGATCTTGCGGAAGTTCGTTTGCACTAGCATCTGCCTGCTGTGTCAGCTTCAGCACTTGGCTAAGATCTGTCGTCGTACTTTTGAAAGTTATATTAGCTATACGGCTCTCACCATAATAGTTCTGATCCACATGCACAAAGATACCATTCTGGCTCTTTGTCACAGTGGCCCAGGCTACATCACTTGTTGCGGTATAGTCTACGTTGGCTGTGATATCGAAGCATAAAGTGCGTTCCTTATAATTGAGAGTCTGATTGTGAGGAGCCACAATCATTGGCAAAGCCCCTGTAGGCAGAGTGCTCTGAGCCGTGGAGGGAATTGCTGCTAAAAGACTTATCGCAACAAAACCTGTCAACATTGTTTTTCGTATATTCTTCATTGCTACTGTCTTTTATTTATTGTATAATACTTTCTTTCCATTTATAATATATAAGGTACCATTTTCAGGTGTAGCTACACGTCGTCCCTGCAAGTCGTAGATAACAGCTGAAGCATCCGTTGTAGCCTGAATAGTAGCAACACCTGTAGTCTGATCCTTACCCACCGCAAAAACAGTAGTTTTGATATTCAAGCCAGGATAATCGCGCTGCGTAAGAACTGCATATACTTTTTTCTTGGGAGTCATAAATGTAAACTTACCGCTACTAGCAGTATAATCCAAAGTACGCTTAGCTGCTGAAGCTTTCTCTAGTTCAGCTATATTGCCAGATTCATCTTCAGAAAAGAAAGTGAAGTTCACGGTATTAGCCCCACCGCTATCCTTGCGGTAGTCAGTAAGATCTAAAATATATTTAGTATTATTCTGCGCGCTATAGCCGTCCACATTTTGCTCAACATAATATGCGCCATTATCTGCTTTTTTCAATCTACTGGTAATGTCCAAGTCTGCCTGTGGAGTATAAGCAAAATATCCAGTAGCAGGTTGGAAGCGTGATACAGGGAGAGAGCGGAACGAAAGCGCATTGCCTCCGCAATTCATCGAACCTAATTTAATAGAAGGAATGACCAGATTTGACATATTATTGTTGGACACCGACAAATCATAAAGATGGCTACTCTGGCGAACATCCAATGTTGCCAGCTCATTGTTATCAAGGATGAGTTGTCGGAGTTCTGGAAGTCCAGTAGAAGAAGCCATAGTGACGCTAGACAATTTATTATCGTTAGCAACAAGAGTCGTCAATGACCCAACACGACTTAGATCAAGGCGAGTAAATTTATTGCCAGCACACTGTAAGGCATCTAAATTCACATTAGAAGTTACATAAATACCCGTAAAGTTATTGCCGCTCACATTGATATGCTGCAAAGAAGCAGTACGAATAATAAAATTGCCACCATTGTTCAAACGCTGCATTCCATTATTAGCAAGGTTAACATTCTCCAATAATGGATTCTTAGCCTCACTCAGTGTCAGAGCTGAAATCTGATTTCCGCTAACATCTATATCCGTCAGTTTACTTAAACGTGTAACATCAAGCGTCGTCAAGCGATTGTTCTGACAATAGAGTGACTGAAGAGAGTTTGCTCCAGTTACGTCGAGCGCTGTCAATTCTTGTCCCTCACAAATAAGTGTGGTCAATTTGCCGGCACTTGTCAGCGTAATAGTTTGACCTTTTACTGTTCCTGTCAAAGTTTGTAACGGTGTGTTTGCCACTTCATAGGCAACGGGAATTCCATTGCCCCAGTCCACCCTCACGTTTTGGGCAGAACGATTGACGACCAAGGTTAGTGCTGCTCCAGAGCCTTTGCTCGTGGTCAACTTCACCACTTGATCTTGAGCGTGCGTACAAAGAAAGTTACCCATGGAAAGTACTGCACACACAAGAAGTTTCTTTTGGTTCATAATTAAGCTAGAATTATTGTCTGATATATAGTTATTTATTAAATTGGGTAACAAAGATAGCCAAATATCTTATTAGAGAAATTTCCAGCTTCATATTTTTCTTTGCTAACTGCAGATTCCAATATAGCAACGTATAAAAAGACAATAACAAGAGAAGTTTACATATTACGCAACTATACATACTAAATATAATCACATCTACAAAATGAAAATCAAGCATCTCTAGCTTTAGTCGATCAGTAACGACTAATTCATTAGCCTCTCCATTAACATCATCAACATTAATTTTATAATGCAAGAGAGAATGAAGCTCCCGATTTATTCTTTTTCTATTATCGTAAACATTTTAGGCATATTCTGCCATCTGCACATCAAAAAAAAAACACTTTTACCACTTTTTCCAAAAAACAATCTTTAATTTTGCACTAATCCTATAATAAGAGGTATTCTTCTAAACTACAAAATCTAACATTCAAATAAAAATATCATGCGAGTAATTATCGAGCCAGACTACGAAAAGCTATCCCTCTGGGCAGCTGAATATGTAGTCAACAAAATCAATGCATTCAATCCAACTGACGATCGTAAATTTGTTTTAGGTCTTCCTACTGGTTCTTCCCCCATCGGTATGTATCAGGCAATTATTAAAGCTCACAAGGAAGGTCGTATCAGTTTCAAGAATGTCCTGACTTTCAATATGGACGAATATGTTAACCTCCCAGAAGATCATCCTGAGAGCTATCACACCTTTATGAAGAAGAATCTCTTTGATCATATTGACTGCCCGAAAGAGAATATTCACATATTGAATGGTAATGCAGAAAATTTACAAGCAGAATGCGCTCGTTACGAGCAGATGATCAAGGATGCAGGCGGTATTGATTTGTTCATCGGTGGTATTGGTCCTGACGGACATATCGCTTTCAACGAACCTGGTTCTAGCCTTTCAAGCCGTACGCGTATCAAAACGCTCACAACAGACACTAGAATTGCCAATGCTCGCTTCTTTGGCGGTAAACCAGAAAATGTACCCTCGCTAGCTCTTACTGTTGGTGTCGGCACAGTCATGAGTGCGAAAGAAGTTCTAATTCTTTGCAATGGCCACAACAAATCTCGTGCACTGCAAGCAGCTGTGGAAGGTGCCGTTACTCAGATGTGGACCATTTCCTCTCTCCAACTCCATCCCCACGGTATCGTGGTATGCGACGAAGCTGCCTGTGAAGAAATTAAACATGGTACTTACCGCTTCTTCAAAGACGTTGAAAAGGATTATCTCATCTAATTCTCTCTTTACATTTTCAACCCTAGCAACGGATTACAAGACCAAGGTCTTGTAGTCCGCTTTTATTCACCTCTCCTCAAGCTACTCTACGCAATGAAGCACACTGCTGATCCCTTTAATATTTCAGGCAACGAACCGCAATCCATCAGTATCCAACCGCAATACGTGATGTTAAAGCCAACAGGTTCTATCTGTAATCTTGCTTGTAAATATTGCTACTACACTGAGAAAAAAAGACTCTATCCCAAAGTGGCAAACCAAATCATGGACGAAGATCTGCTCGAACGCTTCACTAAGCAGTATATAGATATGCAACCCACTCCCAATGTTCTGTTCACTTGGCACGGCGGAGAAACACTTATGCGCCCAATCAAGTTCTACGAGCATGCGCTGGAACTGCAACGAAAATATGGACATGGGAGAAACATTGATAATTGTATTCAAACCAACGCCACCCTCATCACTGACGAGTGGGCACGCTTTTTCCGCAACAACAATTTTCTTGTCGGCGTAAGCATTGATGGACCACAAGAATTTCATGATGAGTATCGGCGTTCACGATCGGGCAAACCAACGTGGCAGCAGGTGATACGCGGAATACAACTACTCAACAAATATAATGTAGAGTGGAACGCGCTCGCTGTAGTAAACGATTTCAATGGTGATTACCCATTAGACTTCTATCATTTTTTCAAAGAAATTCATTGTCATTACATACAATTCACTCCAATTGTCGAGCGAAAACTCCAACACTCAGATGGGCGCGAACTCTCCTCTCCCACAGAAGAAAGTTCAGAAGTATGGGATTTTAGTATCACACCCGAACAGTGGGGAGACTTTCTTTGCAAAATCTTTGATGAGTGGGTACGACATGATGTAGGAGAATACTATATACAACTCTTCGATGCTACTTTGGCCAACTGGATGGGAGTACCTCCGGGAATATGTACACTGGCAGAAACCTGTGGACATGCAACTGCAATGGAATTTAATGGTGACGTTTACGCCTGCGATCATTTTGTCTTCCCTGAATACAAAATAGGAAATATAAATGAGCGACCTCTTGTCGAAATAACCAATTCGCCAGAACAAAAAGCTTTTGGAGCAGATAAAAAGGACTCTCTACCACAGGAGTGCAAAGAATGTGAATGGCTCTTTGCCTGCCATGGAGAATGTCCGCGCCTTCGCTTTACGAAAGACAAATATGGAAACGCAGGACTCAATTATCTTTGCAGCGGCTATCGTAAATTCTTTGAACATATTGCTCCTTATATGGATTATATGAAATACCAACTTCAGCAAGATGAAGCTCCGGCAAAGGTAATGAAGTGGATAGCAGAAGGAATGCCACAGTACAGATTAAAATAATTAACTCCGATTATTTACTTTAAAAAAAATACAGAGTTACCCTCTATGCACACTTTATCAAAACTTCTAACTCCATTGTGAGAACATGACAACAAACTACCTTTTTTCATTAGTAGAAAGATACCGCAGATGAAAGATAATATCCGAGAAAGAAATGATATATAGCCATATAAACAATATTAACTGGAAGTAATAAAATTAAATAAAGAAGCCAAAACCTTTGCTGTATTATAAGAAATTTGTACTTTTGCGGGCCGATTATTATCAAGCAGTGTCTTAGCACTGTATGTCAGAGGGTTACGCTTGCGCAGCTTTGGCCAGCTAACCAAGCTATAGAACCATCGGGCGCTGATTTTAATTATTAGTAGTTACAAACAAACAAAAAATGGACACTTTAAGTTACAAGACCATTTCTGCCAACAAAGAGACCGCACAGAAAGAATGGATCGTTGTTGATGCAACGGACCAAGTTTTAGGCCGTCTCGGTTCAAAAGTTGCCAAACTGCTTCGCGGTAAGTACAAACCAAACTTCACTCCGAACGTAGATTGTGGTGACAATGTTATTATCATCAATGCTGACAAGGTTCGCTTAACAGGTAAGAAGATGACGGATCGTATTTACTATAGCTACACAGGTTATCCTGGTGGCCAGCGTGAAAATACCCCTGCTTCTATCCTTGCAAAGCCAAACGGTGCTGACAAACTTCTCCGTCGCGTTGTAAAGGGTATGCTCCCCAAGAACCGCTTAGGTGCTAAGGTGCTTGACAATCTGTATGTATATGCAGGTAGCGAACACAAGCACGACGCTCAAAGCCCCAAGCAAATTGATATTAACCAGTATAAATAAAGCAGTAAATGGAAACAATTAACGCATTAGGTCGCCGTAAGAGCGCTGTAGCCCGTGTCTTCCTGACTGAAGGTACTGGCAAAATCACAATTAACAAACGCGATTTGACGGAATACTTCCCCAGCTCTATCCTGCAGTTCGTTGTAAAGCAGCCTCTGCAGCTGTTAGAAGTTCTCGAGAAGTATGACATTAAGGCAAATATCGATGGTGGCGGTTTCACTGGTCAGAGCCAGGCACTCCGTCTTGCTATTGCTCGCGCACTTTACAAACTCAACCCTGAAGACAAATCAGCTCTTCGCAAGGCAGGTTTCGTTACTCGCGATCCTCGTCAGGTTGAACGTAAGAAGCCAGGTCAGCCAAAAGCACGTCGTCGCTTCCAGTTCAGCAAACGTTAATCGGCATTGTCTGCTGAATTGGCGTTTAGTATCTAAACCTTCGGGACACTTCTTTAGAAAAGTCTACCCGATGGCTGGTTGAACAAATCCATGGGTTGTGGTCTTTCGACCACCACTCTCAACTAACAAAGAAAGTAAACAACACATCATGTCAAGAACAAATTTTGAAACACTTCTTGAGGCAGGCTGTCACTTCGGTCACCTCAAGCGCAAATGGAATCCCGCAATGGCTCCTTACATTTTTATGGAGCGCAACGGTATTCATATTATCGATCTTCACAAAACTGTAGCTAAAATTGATGAAGCTGCAGAAGCTCTCAAGAATATTGCTAAGAGCGGTAAGAAGATTTTGTTTGTAGCTACTAAGAAGCAAGCTAAAGACGTTATCGCCGAGAAGGCAGCTAGCGTTAACATGCCTTATGTTGCTGAACGTTGGCCAGGCGGTATGCTTACCAACTTCCCAACAATCCGCAAAGCAGTGAAGAAAATGGCCAACATCGACAAACTTACTGCCGATGGTACTTTCTCTAACCTCTCAAAGCGCGAAATCCTTCAGATTAGCCGCCAGCGCGCAAAGCTCGAGAAGAACCTCGGTTCTATCGTTGACCTCACTCGTCTGCCGGCAGCCCTCTTTGTTGTCGATGTGATGAAAGAACACATTGCAGTCAAAGAAGCTCAACGTCTTGGTATCCCTGTTTTCGGTATCGTCGATACTAACTCTGATCCCAACTCTGTAGACTATGTAATCCCTGCTAACGACGACGCAAAGGACAGCATCTCTGTTATCCTCGATGCTGTTTGCGGTGCTGTTGCTGAAGGTCTTGAAGAGCGTAAGGCAGAAAAAGCAGATCAAGATGCTGCAGAAAAGCAGGAAGGTGAAAAGGCTCCCCGCAAGCGCGCAGCTCGTGCTCGTAAGGAAGAAGAAGCTCCCGCAGCAGCTGAAACTGAAGCTTCTGCAGAGTAAACTCTTACTACAAATATAGAGTTTAGGGTGAGCGCTATTATGTCCTTACCCTAAACTCTCTTTTATTCATAATCTCCCTTAAACAAACCAATATAATTATGGCAGTTAATATAGAACTGATCAAGAAACTCCGCAAGTTGACGAACGCTGGTTTGAGCGATTGCAAAAAAGCCCTCGAAGAAACTAACGGAGATATCAACGCCTCTGTAGAAATCATCCGCGCTAAAGGTAAAGCTGTTGCAGCTAAGCGTTCTGACCGCGAAACTGCGAATGGTTGCGTACTCGTTAAAGTTGCTGACGGCTTTGCAGCTATGATTGCTGTTAAGTGCGAAACAGACTTCGTTGCTAATAACCAGGACACTATTGACCTTACTCAGAGTATCCTCGATGCTGCTATCGCCGCTAAAGCTAAGAACATAGAAGAAGTTAATGCACTTACATTGGCTGACGGCCAGACTGTTGCTGACGCAATCACTTCTCGTGCTGGTGTAACCGGTGAAAAGACTGAGCTTGATGGTTACTTCTTCCTCGAAGGTGAAAATATCTATTCTTACAATCACCAGAATAAGAACGGTCTTTGCACACTCGTTCAGCTCAATCAGAGCAACGAGGAAATTGGCCATGGTTTGGCACTGCACATTGCAGCTGCTAATCCTCTCTCTTTGAGCGAGCAGGATATCCCCGCTGATGTTCGTGATGAAGAACTTAAAGTTGCTCTTGAGAAAACTCGTGATGAACTAGTTGAAAAGGCTGTTCAAGCTGCATTGAAAAAAGCTGGTTACAACCTCTACATTGCTGAGAACGAGGAACACATTGCAGAAGGTATTGCTAAGAAGGAAATTACTGAAGAGCAAGCTGAAGATATCCGTCGCATCAAGAAGGAAACATCTGAAGAAAAAGCTGCAAACCTTCCCGAAGCAATGATTCAAAATATCGCTAACGGTCGTATGAACAAGTTCTATAAGCAGAGCTGTCTCCTTAACCAAGACTACTGCTTACCCGTTGATGATAAGACTGTTACGGTTCAGGAATATCTGCAACGTGGCGATAAGAATCTTACAGTTGTAGCTTTCCGCCGCTTTACTCTGAGCGCAGAATAATTTATCACTACACTACATAAAAAGTGCAGGCAACTTAGAAGTTGCCTGCACTTTTTATGTAAAATATTTGCGCACAAAAAGGAAAAGCATCGTGGAATAACAAGGTTTTACGCAAAGATTTATCAACTTCAATTCGGTTTAAGAAATTCCCTTTCATGAGTTTCTTAAATCGAACACTCATCCTTTCGGCCTCGATCTAAAAGGTAATGATAGCACTATTCGTGGTAAGTCCTTCTGAAGAGCGTGGGAGAAACGCCTGCAACCTTGGTAAACAGCCGTGTGAAGTAGGAGTAATCGTTAAAGCCTAAACTATGTGCAATCTCTTTGATGGAATCTGTAGTATAGACCAATTGACGTTTAGCCAACAAAATAATCTCGTTTTGGATATGGTGGCTCACACTTGTCCCCAGAACAGAATTTACAGCTTCATTCAGGTAGGCAACGGTAATGTTCAACCGCCCAGCATAGAATGATGGCGAACGTTTGCTTCGGATATTGCTTTCCAACAAATCCCGAAATTCCCATACTATTTCCTTGTGTCTGGTCACTGTCCCCTGCAATTTGGATTGAGCTATCGTTGCATTTACAATGTTCTCCACGACTAACCCTACAATGACGGTGGTCAGTCGCTGAACGACTGCTTTGGCAGATGGATTTTCCATGCCACTCAGTTTGCAGTCAAGAAGTGATAATAATAGTTTCTGTTCCGATATGTCGGATAGTTGTATTTGAGGGCGACCGTATCTCTCAAGCGTTCGTTTTTCCTCCTTATCCACCAATACCGAGTCGATAACCAGAAATTTTGCAGAAAGATTGGAAGCGTCGATGATACGATGCACCTGCCTGGGTAGAATGATAGCCAGACTTCCTTTCCCGAAAGTGTATTCCTCGAAATCAATATTCAGACAGCATTGCCCACCCTCTATGAAGCCAAAGGAATAATAATCGTCGGTATGAGAAAAGGCGTATCTGTCTGAAGATGCAGATGTCCGAGAGACAACAGTCTTCAGATATACTCCTAAATCTGTGAGTTGTGAACTTCTATGGATGGGTAATCGGGGCATTCTTTCTATTACTTTATTATTGACAATACGCTCTCAATGTTTCTCCTGCCACTGTTGAAACTTGCTCATCAAGAAAAAAGCGGAGAGTAAGCTAAGGACTGTAAGGATAATCCCAACAACTGACCATAAGAACATCCGCAAAGGAGATAGAATGGAAGTCTTAGCCAATTCAACAAAGGCATAGACACAATAAGGCAAAGTCAAGATTGTGGTAATGATAACAGGTATATATTTTCGGTATATTGCCCATTGAGTAAGATGTACTATAAGGTGGAGGGAATACCCTGCAAATGCAGCGAACCACCATTGATAAGCATCCAAGCATACGGCACAGAAAGAAATGAGGGAAATCAGAATGAACTCGTGGGCTGTCCCAATGGCAAATGTGGCTGTGGAATAATCAAAATGTCCTTTGTGTGCAAGAAACTGCTCGAATCTCGGGAAACGACTTTTCAATTCGTCCCTATTTCTGTCAAGCCAATGCCTGAACATGATAATCTCTTCGTATTCGTGAATCATGAACACAACAGGGAGAAGCTGCATTATCAATTCTAATTTCGTCATAATGGTTTCCAAAAATCTATGGCTGTACTCTTTTCAACACGTTCCTTAAATCTCTGACATACTTGGCTTGCCGATATTTCAAATAAATCTTCACAAACGGAATCATAAACCATTTCCTAGGCTCAATGCGTTCTGTAAAGTCAATCGTAGCATTCTTTTCATTGCCAAAGAAAACACCGACCCAATGTCCTTTCATTTTGTCATTCTCCATGTCAAACTCCCAAAGACAAAAAGGTTCTTGTCTTGTTACCGTGAAAGTTGTCTTATATCCACTCTTCGTTATTTCTACAAATTGCGTGTCCGATATGACCTCTATCTTTTCAACATCACTTCTCCACGAATAGTCAGTTAGTGATGTTACAACCTGCCAAACGCTCTGTAAATTGCACGGAAACGTGGCTTTTATGTCTGACGTTACGAACATAAGGTTTAGTATTTCAGAAAAATAACTTTATCTCACGAATCCGTTTTTGTAGAAATCGTACCACTTGTCAATCTGCTCGGGACTGTTGGCTTTCAGCAACAGGAGCATTTCACGTGTGAACTCCAAATGTCCCACACCATTTGCCGTAACGATGTTCTTGTCACTAACGGCTTGTGCTTCCACATAATTCTCCGCATTAGTGTAACCGGGGCCGCCCCATTTTTTGAGTTGGTCGAGACCGTTGCCTGTGTGTTTTACGTTGTTCAAGAAACCATGTGAACATAGGAATGAAGCACCGTTGCATATCGCCCCGATGATTTTACCTTTATCCAAAGCCTCCTGTACCAATGGTACGACAAGTTCTGCTTCATATGAGTCCCAACGGTTACCACCGATAAGCACCAGGGCTGCATAATCTTTCGGCATATTCTCAAAAGAATAATCGGGTAACGTTCTGAAACCTCCGATTGAACGGACAGCGTCCGATGTCGGAGCAACGATATGCACTTCGTATTTTATTTCACCGCCAGGTATCACGCCCACATGAAGAGCCGTAGAGAGAAACGCTCCCTCCCAATCTGTGTATTCATTCAATATGATAAATAATACTTTCTTTTTCATTGATATTTCTTTTTTACTTTAACAACTTCGCTGCAAGTTTATAAGTTAACATAATTCGAGGATTGGATAAATCCCATTGCTCCACCTCTTGCCGTATCAATTCTGCGTGTTTCTTGCTTATATCCCTTAAAGCGTTTCCAACGGATTTCCTAAGATATTTGCTTTCGTGTGCCTTGTGCTTAGTGATTAGAGCAATGGCAACCGATGGGTTCTCTTTGAAGTATGGGCGACTTGTCCAAATCCTTAACCCCTCCGTTACAGCACGGATAACATTTGGATTATCGTCATTTATCCATTCTTCGATGAGTGGCAAAGACGCTTCACATCCTCTGTGTTTGCAAACCTCATCAAAAGCTTTTGCAAGCATTTCCTGCACACGCCAATTTTCATCAGTACTTATTTGTTCTTTCAGAAAACAAAGTGCTTCATTATTCGTTATTGCTAATCTACCCAATATCGTTGTTGCCAACATTCGGGCTTGATAGGCTTCGTGCTTAAACAATTCAAGAGCAAATTCAAAGCACTGTTCCTTTGAGTATGTCGAAAGGGTTCCATCAGCTCCATCAAGGATGTGCAGAAAGCCATTCTCTATTGCTATAATATCACTTAATACTTTATCTATGCACATTACGGAATCAATAAATTATTTAAGACCTTTATGAAATTTTCCGCTATCAACATTTCTTTGGGAATTTCGGAAAACGCCAAAGGCGTTAATTCTTTCCGATAATTAGGACTAAGTTTCATCCATATTCCCTGAAAATCTTTGAATAAAGGGGAATCCTTGACGGTTTTTGTACACCAACCCTCAGGTTCGGAAAATTGTTGTTGGTCGTGTATAAAAAGTTCTTGGAAATCATTTCTAAAATCCGCTGATTGAATATAATTAGAGCATTCATCATCGTTGATCAAATAATATAAATCATAGAAATGACGGATTTTCGAAGATAAAGATTTAATGGTATCAGCCTCAAATGAGAAACGAAATAGTGAAACCAATTTTTCTACAATAGTCCTCCGCTTGTCTAAAACATTGATTGAGAAATGTTTCAAATTGTATTGTTCTATCAAATCTATTCTGCCAATATTTATAAGATATTCTGTCAGAAACGAACTGATTTCCTTATTGATGTATGGATATGGATTCGCATAAGTATTGACCTCAATTAGAATCTGTCCTGCTTTCATAGCGTAAGAAGTTAGTCCGACCAAGTTTGGATATTGATAAATTGCCTTGTAGAAGCGGGAACCTTTACTTGTAACATTGGGTACGACAAGTTCGTTTAGGTCGGCTGACATATCCTTAGCAAGTCGTTTGATGAATGTTTTTAGTTGATTCCCCGAAAAAGAATCCGCATCAATGACTGCTATATCAATATCTTCAGAAAAGCGATTGGTTAGACGGTATGCTTTAGAGAGGGACGTTCCTCCTTTGAAAACTACTTTCTCGGCACTCACATTTTGAGACATTCTCTGTAACGCACGAGTAATCCAATAGTCTTTCTCGATAAATTCTGGTCTTATATTCAGGGTGTTTGCTGCAAAATTGAGTAGTTGGGCAAACAGAGTTTGATTTTCGTGCAGTTTCATCTTATATTCCATTTCTTTTGATTAGGCAAGACTTCTTGCGGAATTGATAAGTTGTAGAATGTCTGGTAATTCAGAGAGTTTTGCAACATCTCAACATCTTCGTTCGGATTCAACTCTTCAAGCATTGCTCCTAATAAAGCGATTGCCTGTGGTGTGTATTTTAATGCTAGTTTTTTTATTTTATTGCGTTGAATTTCACTTAACTTAGATAATAGTCCCAAGATTTTTTTACAGCTATCCATAGGATTAGTGTCAGGAATATTTTTGAAAAATCGAAGGCAATCAAGCAATTGCAAAAGAGGGATATTTTCTTTTGTAATCATATTCCACTGCTTCACGAATTTTATTCTGTAATAACCGCGCTTTGTACTTTTCTTATCTTTGATAGTCCCTATCTGCAAAATGGCAGAAACCTGTGTAGTCAATCCAAGTTCATTAAAAATTTGATATCCTGTAATATAACCAATCAGTTTGCCATTCTTTTCCAGTAAGTCCTTTACAATCTGATAACTGCAGGGCATAAGCTCGCCAAACTCTGTCATCTTTGTTTTATAATATCGTCCTTTCGACAAACGTCTAATTTCACCAGCTTTAGTCAAGTTTTCCAAGACCTTGTTTACTGATTTTTGCTTGGTAACTTCAACGAGAAAATCGCTTGCGGAAAACACGACACCATAATCCGTTTTCTCTATTTTGTTTCTTACTATTTCTGAAATATTTTCGATCATAAATTCGTTTTTATTCCGATAAAAACACGAGTATTTTGTCGCATAATTCAATCTTCATCTTTATAATATACCTTGTAAAATTTTCCACGCTCATCTTCTCCCTGTTCTACGTTTTGGCGATTACCGGCAATGACGATTTGGATTTTCTTGTCTAAATTGATGACCCGTTTATAGGAACGTTGCTGCTTTTTACAAGCAGATTCGGAAATTTCGAACTGATTATCAATGACGATATCACTTTGGGTCTCATACTCCTGCTTATACTGATGAAATCTTTCAATCACTCCGGGTTGAGCAATTACTTCATGGGCAAAATCATTAATATCAAAAGTTTCTTTCTCTTTGAAAAAATCTAACGACTTGTTAAGCAAATCAATTTGGTCTGCTTTGGAAACTTCAAATTTCTTAGGTAATTCTTTGGTTACAAAGTTTTTTGCTAACGCCATAAAATTTTGCGTATTAGCGTATTCGTCTTTACGTTGGCGGACATGTAGGAAATCGTCAATCCAATATTGAGCTTCTACGCCCTTGTTGGTATTATCAACCACAGCAACTACATATCCGTTTTCTCTGTCCTTATTGAAAATAAGGCAACCTTTGTCCAGCTTTTTAATGTTGATACCCTTATCGCTCTCCAAGTTGAAATTGCCATTTTCGCGCAATACTTTCAAAAAAGTATCCTTGTTCTCCGACTTGAACAAACCCACCGCATCAAGAGTTTCTCCGTCTAATATACAGTCTTTAAAATAGACAGTATAAAACTCACCACCTTTGATTTTAGGGTGGGTGCTTTGCTCATACAAATGTTTTGCCAGATTTACTGATTGTTCATAAAGTTGCTCAGGCTCATCGAAAATCTTGGAAACATAGGTATAAACCTCATTTAATATCAAATCACTTTCGTGGTAGAGTTGGTAGTACCCTTCGGAAGTTAAGGGGGGAAGGAAATAGTTTGAGAGGATTTTTTCTATATTAGAATCAATTTTTATACCATTCTTGGACAATATGATATTATCCTGATTTAATTTATTCCCAACTACGTGTAACGCGGTATTCTTTATCGAAATATATTCAGTGTATAACATATGACTTTGTTTATTATGCGACAAATTGAAATATCATTATTTATTAATATAACAGCAACTAAAAACAATAAGAGTAATAAAATTGATAAAAACCACAGCCAAGAATAAATCTTTTTCTGTTTTAACACGAAAGAGGTATTAGTGTTATCTTTTTGTGGATCACATTCTTCAAAAATTCTTTCTAATTCAATAGTGCTCAGAACATCTTTGTATCTATTTTTTATTTGGCGATAATGCTTGTTGTATAAGTCTATTTTTTTTGTTAATTCCCAGCGAGAATAAAGCAATAGACCTATAGAAACTAACAAAAACACAAAAGATAATCCGATAATCTCATTTGTAAATCCGCCCACAAAATCACCTTTAGAAACAACTCTAATTGCTACCACTGAAATAAAAAACGAAACTAGTGTTAGTATGTTTTTTTTGAAATCACCAATGAAGGAATCTACAATGGCAGAAATTTTCTCTTGGAGGTCAATCAATAGTTCAGATAATTTGTTTCTTACTTGAAGGTATTGTTTTACATTTTCTTTTTCATATATCTTGTAATTAGACAGAATTGATTCAAAAACAGAAGAATCAATGCTTAAGCATTCTTTGTTTATATTAAGTGAGATGATATTGCGTGCAATATTTATTTTATCATTGTTGTTTCCACCCAAATAGAGCCATTGATATATTTCATATATTAATTTACAAGAGTTTATATCCACATTGATACTTGATAATTGCTTTACATTTATTTTCCAGCTTAAAGTTCTAAATCCGTTCAATTTATATTCGTAAATGTCATTTTTAATTATTGAATAGTCAAAAATGAAACTAAATGTATAAATTATACATGCCTTAATAAATGCACTTTGTAAAGGATGATTTTCACCATATTGGGAACAAAACAAGTCTTCTGGTAGAAATTTGTATTTTCCAATCTCATGATAGCACAAATTTCTTGCTTCATTAATTCTATTATCTCTATTTATATTTCCTACACCAGATATTTTATATTTGCTATCTTGGGCAATGAAAGCTATCGAGTTAGTACTCCATTCAGAATAACATTTATCCTGAACTTCAAAAAATAATGATGTCGTAAAACGCTCATCAAGAACAGCCATAAATTGTGATAATGAAAGCGTATCTAAGTATTTTGTAAAATAATCAATATTATATATAGACAATTGATTGTTTTGTATTCTTTTTTCAATATGAATTTGAATCTTTCCTTGTTGGAAATTCTTCATTTGTAGTTCAGATATAAAATCACTCCAGCTATTTGTATTTGAAGATAGATAATCAATGGAATCTATCTCTTCTATTTCAAAAAAGTGAATGGCAATTTGATCACGCAAATTAATCTTATCTATAACATCATTTTCGGACGAAGAGAGATTTAAAGCACCTACTTGATATTCTGCAATAAATTCATCACAAGTCTCCTGTTTTGAAATTAATTCAAAAGAACTTGAGAACACTTGAATAATATTATCACCTACATCATTCATTTTGATTTCTTTTTAATCCTTCTGCATATTGATAACCATCGGTACTTAATACCATAATGTATCTATTTCCTTGTTCATCTTTATGTGGTTTAATAATTCGTTCAATATTTAAGATATCTTGTTTTAGTTTTAGTTCAATTTCGTTAGTAAGCGGAATTACATCTTTGAATTTATCAGTTACAACACGTGGCGTTTTTTGGAATGTATTGTCAAACTTATGTTTGTTAGGTAATTTTCCTATCTTATCTTTTAATTTATTGATATCCAAAGAATCATCGAAAGGTTGATAATCTCCAATAATAACATCTTTGTAATGGTTTATATCAAAATCACCATTTGCTCTAAAATAAGCAATTGTAGCATTTCGCAAACATAAATAATCTTGCTTGTGTTTACGTCGCAATGGATTAATTATTTCCTTTTTAATAGCATCGTATGCCGTTTTTGTGTTTTTTTCATCATTTCGGACCTCACTTAATTCCAAAAAAGTTTTCCACCAATACACCGCTTTTGTTGAAGTATTGGCGTCATATGTTATTATTTTTCCATATTCAAATTCCTCTCTGCCATTAGATGTAGCATTCAGAATAAACGACTTGAATATTTTCTTTTTAGTAGGTAATCCACTTCTCTTATCGCCACTTAATTCCTCCAAGAATTCCGAATAATCTGCTTTGGTAATCACAAATTTATATTCCGTATCTGTCATTTTTGCAAATGATATCATTAAGATTCCTTTTGGAATTTCTTTGCCTAAATGAGCTATTTTCTCTTTAGTTTCATTCTCAACGGCTAATAATTTTTCCGCCAATAATTTACACACATCAGCTCTATTATTATTTTGAATAATGTTATCAATATGATTTTTTGTAGTCTGCAAAGTTGGCTCAAAAATATATTCTCTATCACCCTCGTTATCAACACAATTAGTGATTAAATCCCAAATATAATCTTTAATATTCTGAGCATTGGCAAAATGTTCTAAGGATACTGTATTTTCCGTATTGTCAACTTTTAGTAAAGTATAAAACTGAATATCCATATATTTTTCTCTTGAATTTCAATATTCTTCTGTTAATTTCTACTTCCATCATTATAATGGCTTCTTTAATTTATCAATGAATCAATCTCGTAGCGAAGAGTGATGATTTGTAATGCTACACCATTGTTCTAAGCTATTTTGAGCTTCATATTCTGAACCACTACAAAGGTACATATTTTCGTGTTTTTACCAAAGAAAACACGATTTTTTCTAAATTATCAATGCATATAACTGTGGGAGATTGAGGCTTGCTTCTTCTTGGTGTATTTTTCTACCACCCATCGGTGAAAATTCTTCACTTTCATGTATGGAAGTGCAAAAAAATATCGTAATAATTATTGCTGTCCGGTAAAAGTTTTACAGGTCAAAAAAATAAGGCTGAAACCCTCT